>NZ_CP029347.1:2893451-3214946 GCF_003143555.1 Saliniradius amylolyticus | reverse complement strand
GCTCTGAATCTCCCGCCTGATTAGAATTATTGTTGGTTGTGACTACCCTATTGGGCTGTGCATAGTGCCGCCAATTATCCACAACTTCAATATTGATCTTTCTGTGAAATATGCAGTGACCGGGATCCAGGCCTATATCATTGTTTTATATACGTATAAAATTTATTTTCTAATAAATACAGAGATAAAACTTTGAGTTATTTGGGCCGGGAAAAGCCCGTTTTTAGTGCAATATATCGATTTTATCTCGGTTATTGTGGATAACCAAGGAGAACAAGCTAAATTATCAACATTTTCGCACAACCCCGACTTAGCAGCTGTACTCAGAGATCCTCCACAGATCGTTGACAGCGGGTGAAGAGATCTCTACAATTCAGCGTCCTTTTTCTGGCACATTAGTGTCAGTAGGGTTTATACATTTTATCAACAGCGGCGGACTAGGTTATGAAAAGAACATTTCAACCAAGTAATATTAAGCGTAAGCGTTCTCACGGTTTTCGCGCCCGTATGGCGACAAAGAATGGCCGCAAGGTTCTGAAAAGTCGTCGTGCTAAAGGCCGTGCGCGTTTAGCAGCTTAAAGCATAATCGAAGTGGGTGAAAATCAGTTTTCGCGGGAGTTACGATTACTAACTCCCACCCATTTCGAGTATGTTTTCCAACAAGCCACTCCTGCGGTTTCTCCGCAACTTACTCTACTCGCTCGACATAATCAGCTAAAGCATCCAAGATTAGGCATCACCCTGTCCAAGAAAAGGGTGAAAACAGCTTGCCAGCGTAATCGTATTAAACGCATCCTTCGGGAAAGTTTTCGCCATCGCCAGCATCAACTGCCCTCAATCGATATTGTGGTAGTAGGAAAATCCGGGCTGGATCAACTGACCAATCAGCAAATTTTCGACTTATTGGAGCGGCAATGGAAAAAACTCAGTCACCGCTGCAAGTAGGCGCCATTGCGCTGATTCGAGGCTATCAACGCCTGATTTCTCCGCTGTTAGGGCCGCATTGCCGCTTCACACCCAGTTGTTCCCAGTACGCCATAGAGGCAATAAAAGTGCATGGATTACTGCGCGGGAGTTGGTTAAGTGTCAAACGCATATTAAAATGCCACCCTTTACACCCGGGGGGACAGGATCCCGTCCCATCACGTCAACAACCGAAAAAGTAGTCAGCTATGGAATCCCAACGCAGTTTTCTTCTCATCGGACTGGCTCTGGTCAGCTTCTTGCTATGGCAACAATGGCAGCAAGATTACGGCCCTAAGCCCGTCCAGTCTAACGACACTTCCGCTGCCGCTCCGTCGGCACAAAACGCCGGTAATAACGACGTTCCGGAGGGTCAGCAAAGTGAACCTAATGTTCCGGCAACCGCCAGCACCGGCCAACAAATCCATGTGCTGACCGATGGCCTGGATGTGATCATCGACACTCGCGGGGGAGACATTGTTTCGGCCCGCCTGCCCGATTATCCGGCCGAGCAAGGCTCCGATGAGCCCTTCACTCTGCTAAACAATAAGCCTAATTCACTGTATGTGGCGCAAAGTGGTTTGATCGGCCGCCATGGTCCGGATGCCCGCCAACAGGAAGGTCGCCCCGTCTACAGCAGTGAACAAACCGAATATCAGCTGGAGGGTGACCGCCTGACCGTACCTCTGGTGTGGGAAAATGACCAAATGCGTGTCACCAAAGCCTTTGTGTTTAAGGCCGGTGAGCACTCGGTAGAGGTCCAATACCAGATCCAGAACAAGAGTGATCAAACCCAACAGTTTCAACAGTACGGACAGCTAAAACGCACCATGCAGCAACCGGAAGGCAGCATGTTCATGCCTACCTACCGGGGCGCCGCATTCTCCACCAAGGAAGATCGTTACGAGAAATACGATTTTGACGAAATCACCGACGATAACCTGAAAAAAACCACCGAAGGTGGCTGGGTTGGAATGCTGCAACACTACTTTGTGTCAGCTTGGATTCCGCCTCAGGAGCAGCGCAATCACCTGTACAGTCGTCATCTGTCTGGCGATTTTGCCGCCATAGGTTTCACGGGAAACACCGTTACGGTACCCGCAGGTGAAAGCGCCGTTTTAAATGCCACTCTCTACACCGGCCCCAAGGACCAGGACGACCTAGCCAAGCTCGCCGAAGGCCTGGATCTGACCGTGGACTATGGCTTCTTGTGGTGGCTGTCTCAGCCACTATTTACCCTGCTTAAATGGATCCACAGCCTGGTGGGTAACTGGGGTCTGGCGATTGTCGCCATCACCGTATTGGTCAAGGGCCTGATGTACCCACTGACCAAGGCACAGTACGAATCCATGGCCAAGTTAAGAGCCCTGCAACCGAAGATGGCTCAGCTCAAAGAGCGCTACGGAGACGACCGCCAGAAGATGTCTCAGGCCATGATGGAGATGTACAAGAAAGAGAAGGTCAACCCTATGGGTGGTTGCTTCCCCTTGTTGTTGCAAATGCCCATCTTCCTCGCACTTTACTGGGTATTACTGGAAAGTGTGGAGCTGCGTCATGCCGACTTTATCCTTTGGATCACCGATCTCTCGGTGAAAGACCCCTACTTTGTGCTGCCTATTCTGACCGGTGCCACTATGTACCTTATCCAGAAGCTGCAGCCGATGACCATTCAGGACCCCATGCAGCAGAAGATCATGCAGTTTATGCCTGTTGCCATGAGCGTGTTCTTCCTCTGGTTCCCGGCCGGCTTGGTATTGTACTGGTTCATCAGTAACGTCATCACCCTGATTCAGGCCAAGATGATTTACGCCAGCATGGAAAAACGAGGCATTAAGGCCAAATAAGGTTATTGCCAACTCGTTTTACTAAGGCCCGTTCTGCGGGCCTTTTTATTTTGCTTTTTAATATCAGCGGATACAATTGAGCTACTAATCACTAAGGCGTTTATCTATGCAGGACCAAATCACCATCGTGGCTCAGGCCACCGCGCCCGGTCGGGGCTCTGTGGGTATTGTTCGGGTATCCGGCCCGAAGTCCAGGGATGTGGCTCAGGTCTTGTTAGGCAAGTGCCCAAGCCCCAGAATGGCCGAATACCTCCCCTTCTTTGATGATCAGGGCCATCATATCGACCAGGGTATCGCGTTGTTTTTTAAAGGCCCAAATTCCTTTACCGGCGAAGATATCCTAGAACTGCATGGTCATGGTGGCCAGGTAGTGATGGACTTGCTTATCCGCCAGATCGTTCAGCTTGGCGATATCCGCATGGCGCGACCTGGCGAATTCAGCGAACGAGCATTCTTAAATGACAAGATGGATCTGGCCCAGGCGGAAGCCATTGCTGATCTGATCGACGCCAGTTCAGAGCAGGCAGCACGCTCGGCCATTCGCTCCCTTCAGGGAGAGTTTTCTCAGCATATCCAGTCACTGGTGGATAAGGTTATTCACCTACGTATGTACGTGGAAGCGGCCATCGACTTTCCCGATGAAGAGATCGACTTTCTCAGCGACGGCAAAGTGCTTGGTGACCTGAACGCCATCATCGAGCAATTGGAGCAGGTACGCCGCCAGGCCAAACAAGGCAGCATCCTGCGCGAAGGCATGCAAGTGGTAATCGCCGGACGTCCCAATGCGGGCAAGTCCAGTCTGCTGAATCAGCTAGCCGGTCGGGATGCGGCCATCGTTACCGAGATTGCCGGTACCACCCGGGACGTGCTAAGAGAACACATTCATATCGACGGTATGCCCCTGCATATCATTGACACCGCAGGCTTAAGAGATAACGCCGACACGGTAGAAAAAATCGGTATCGAGAGGGCCTGGCAGGAAATTCGTCAGGCCGATCGGGTTCTTCTGGTACAGGACAGTACTGCCTCAGACATCAGTGACCCAAGACAAGTCTGGCCGGAGTTTTTGCAACAACTACCGAAAGACATGGGCGTAACTCTGATCCGCAACAAGGCCGATCTCAGTGGCGAAGCCATAGGGATTACCACCACCCATGATTATCCGGTCATCCACCTGAGCGCGACCACTGGACAAGGCATACCGCTACTGGCAGAACACCTAAAAGACTGCATGGGCTTTAATGCTACCGGAGAAGGCCAGTTCAGCGCCAGGCGCCGCCATCTGGACGCCATCGACCGCGCTGCCGAACATCTGTATCAGGGTTATGACCAGTTGGTGTCGAGCCAGGCTGGCGAGTTATTAGCGGAGGAACTACGGCTGACTCAACAGCATCTGAATGAGATTACCGGCGAATTCAGCTCCGATGACCTCTTAGGCAAAATTTTCAGCTCGTTCTGTATTGGCAAGTAATCTAGGGCAAGGTATGAATCAGGACTCCAATTCCTGTTTCATTAATTCAACCACCGGCTGAAAGGTCGCCTTATTTGATTCGCTGAGGTTCATCAAAGACCGGTGAGCCTCAAGGATCACCCTAGCCCGGGCTTTCTCGTCGCTGGTTAGGCTGTCCACAGACTGATACTCGACCCCGGTCTCCGCTTGATCCAAGGCGCCTATCAGAATAAACACCTGATCCAGACACATGCTGTTTAAAATCGCCAATACATCTTGATTGGTGCATAACAAACTGGCCTTATGGCCGAGCTTCTTAATGCTCAGGCGGGCAATCATCGCCAGTAGTCCTAAAATAGTGCTATCCATGTAGCGACTTTCGCTTAGGTCCACCAGCACCTCTTGAACGGCTGGCTTTTCGCAGGACACAAACACCTCCTGAATCAGGGAATCCAGCCCCAGACTGTCGGTGTGGCGAAGCTCTCCCACCAGTTTAAATACCACCATCTTTTGCTGGCGGGCAAAGAGAATATGGTTAGAAGTACTCACGCTATTCCCCCTTAAACTCTCCGGTACTGGTAATCATTAACAGCGTCAGATCATCCGGCAAACTTTGTCTTTCTTTGACTCCTAGCGCCTCCGCTAATGCATCGGGCGAATCTGGATGAGTCGCCAGTGCCTTTTGTAATACCTGCTGCTGTTGTTCCAAATTATCACCAGGCAAGACTTCCAGAATGCCATCGGAAAACAGGTACAAATGAAACTCATCGGGCAGTGATTCCGACTGAGTCTCATATTCAGCAAAGTCAAACAAACCGGCGGGCGGAGTTTTCTGGGCCAGTGCCTCCACACAGTCGTCGCTATTTAACTGTGGCCAAGGATATATGCCGGCGTTAGTGTAGCTCAGAGTCAGAGAATCCTGTTCTATCACTCCGTAAAATAGCGCTATATGTTTGCCCATGTCCTCTTGCAGCAAGGCCTTGTTCAATTCCTCCAATACCCGCTGTGGTTGCAGAATACAGGGGTCACCATCGGAACGATAATGAGACAATAAGTCACTGATAAAGCGTTTTAAATACACCGTAACAAAGGCTGAGGACACACCGTGCCCGGACACATCCGCCATATAGAAACCAAGGTAGTTGTCATCAATGGCAAAATAGTCCACAAAGTCACCGCTCATGGTCTCCGAGGGACGCAACGCGTGGCTAAAGCACAAAGACTGAATCTGCTTGGGTGTATCGGGCAACAGCTTAAACTGAATGTGGCGGGCTGCCTCTTCACCTTCTTCGAGAAGGCTCAAAGACCGACTTAATCTGTCGTTGGCCTGCTGCAACTGCGCAGTCCTTTCAGCCACTTTTTGCTCAAGTTGCTGGTTGAGTTGTACGACTTGATCGATATAACCGTAGGTTCTTAAGGCGGCAATCACTGCGGTAACCAGCTTCTGAGATGTCAGTTCGGTTTTTTCTTTATAGTCATTAATATCATAATCAACGATAACGCTTCTTTCCGGTGCCTGACCAGGCTGCCCAGTACGCAAGATAATACGGATGGGAGCATTATTCAGCTCGCGACGAATGTAGTGGACCAAATCCAACCCGGCATTATCCGACTCCATTACCACATCCAACAGCACCAACACGATGTCGCTGCGGGACTCTAAGCAACGTTTGGCTTCGGCGGCACTGTGAGCACTGATCAATTGCAGGGGACGCTGTTCATACTGCAAATCCTGCAGCACGATACGAGTGAGGTCATGCACCTCAGGATCATCATCTACTACTAAAACCGGCCATGGCTGAAGGGATTCTCCGGACTCAGACTCTGTGTCATCGTCGGCAAAAACCAGTGTATCGTCGAGGTCGACTTCCGGCATCACGGCCCCTTATAACTGACTCATATTGTTACTATAGCCTTATCCCTGTGTACTGCGAGCTTTTTAAAATAGCATCAATATCGTGGGTCATCAGGTCACGGATCACCGGGTGTTCAAACTGCCTGCGAATGGAAATCGCGTAAAAGTTTTCTATCGCATTAGGCAACACATCCAGCTCCACTAACTCCCCCCGAGCGATCTCATCTTTGACTACAACCGCCGGCATAATCGCCAATGCCTGGCTATCTCTCGCTACCAGCCGTAACATGGCCATGTCGTCCACTTCAGCCTTAATCTGAGGGCGAATCCCCCATTGTTCACATTGAAGCTCAAACCCGGTGCGAACATCGCTTGATGGGCCGGGAACCAACACCGGATAACGAGCCAGGTCGCGATAGTCTCCGTAATGCTTTTCCAGTTCGGCATGGCCGATTATACTGGCGGCCTGTTGAGCGATGCGCTGACAACGCCAGGGCAGTTTCTGCTCGGCATTAACCGGTACGTTAGACAGCACCATATCCAGTTGATGTTCTGCTAATTCATTGAGTAATCCATCGAGTCCCCCAGAGCGCAAGCTCAATGCAACGTCGGTGCGCCTGAGCAAAGGGCCTATCAATCCATCGACAAAGTTACGGGACAAGGTGGCCACCACCCCAATGCGAAGAGTTTGCCACGGCGCCGCCTGATTATCGCGCATCAACGCACTGAGTTCTTCACCCTTTTCAAAGATTTGTTCCGCGTAGCTAAGGGCGATATGCCCGGATTCGGTCAGGTGCAGCTTTCGCCCCCGTCGTTCAAATAAGGTTTGCTGCAGCGATTCTTCTAATTGCTTGATTTGCATCGACAACGCCGACTGAGACACGTGCAATTCAGAGGCGACCCGAGTCAGGTTGCCGCCCTTGGCCACTCGCCAGAAATAATAAAGATGATGATAATTCAGTCGCGGCATAGTTAATAAAAACAGAACGTTTTATGTATTTATATATATTTTACTTAAATTAGCACTGAGCTCACACTTTGCCAAACTTAAGCAACCGAAAAAGATATTGTGTTAGCGACTCTGGCAAACTTGGTTCTCTGTATCCCGCTGGCCTACCTCCTTTGGGGATGGGCCGTAACGCATTCGGTGATTCCCACACTCGCCCACCGCTGGAGAATAACCCTGATCATCGCCGCTGGCGGCCTACTAATCGGGGCTTGTTCAGTGGGTATAGCCAACTGGGGTGTAAAATCATCAACCTGGGTACTGCTGGATGCGCTCAGCCTGAGTATGCTGTTGCTCATCACCTTTATCGGTTTGATGATCTTAGGCTTCTCGCGGCATTATCTTGACGGCGAACAACGCCAGGATTTTTTTCAACGCTGGTTCTTACTAACACTGACCAGCATCAGTACCCTGGTGATCAGTAATCATCTGGTTGTCAGCTTTGTGGCTTGGGTACTAACCAGCCTGTGTTTGCATAAATTGCTGCTGTTTTATCCTGAGCGCCCTAAAGCACAGTTGGCGGCCCATAAGCGTTTTATCCTCAGTCGCTTTGCCGATATTAGCTTGTTCATCGCCTTTGTATTGATTTATCTGGACACCCAAAGCTTTAAAATTGACGCAATATTAACCACTTATGTTTCCCGTGAAACATTGTCCATCAGCGCCGAGAGCGCCATGGTCCTGATGGTCTTTGCAGCCATCTTAAAATGTGCCCAACTGCCTTTTCATGGTTGGTTGCTGCAGGTGATGGAAGCGCCGACCCCCGTTTCTGCCTTATTGCACGCTGGCATCGTAAATATCGGTGGTTTTCTAATGATGCGCTTTGCTGATGGCTTTGCCATGGCACCTGCGGCTCAGTGGCTGTTGTTGGTGGTGGGCACATTAACCGCATTAACCGCAAGCCTTATCATGATGACACGCATTAGCATCAAGGTCATGCTGGCCTGGTCTACCTGCGCCCAGATGGGATTTATGCTGATGGAAGTGGCGCTCGGACTTTACGAGTTGGCCTTACTACACCTAATCGCCCACTCCTGTTACAAGGCTTATAACTTCCTCAATGCCGGTGAAACAGTCAACACCCAAATAGCCTATGAGTTACGCTCTCCAAGGCGTCAGTATCGCGCCTTGTTGTGGCTGTTGGTTCCCGTCGCCGTAGTTGGTCTCAGTTTGACTCTGGCCTACCTCTGGTTGCCTTTGTCATTCAAGCTGATATTGGTCACCATTATTGTTGCTTTCGCCATTAGCGTGTTTCTGGCTGAAGCCCAGCGGTTTATCTCCCTAACCACCTTACTGCCGGCCCTGTTGATGGGCGCTTTAACCATGGCCGTGTACGCCCTGTGGCACAACCTGTTTGCCGTCACTACCGCTAACCTGTTCCCGTTGCATGAAAACGGCATACTCGAAACTGGCTTTGTGCTGGTGGCTTTCGCGCTGTTTTACGGACTGTTTGCCTCACTGCGGCTTTGGCCGGATGCCTTGCTCAGTCGAAAACTCTATCCCCCGCTGTATGCCGGTTTGTACCTCGATGAATGGTTTACCCGACAAACCCTTAAATGGTGGCCGATTAAGTTTACTGACGGAACGACCTCCACCGTGACTACTGACCCAAAAAAGGAGTGTTGCTAGATGACCACCATAACCTCCGCCAAGGAGACCAGTCCGATATTGATCGCTGCACAGCAAGCCTGTGATCTGATCGCCCCGGTGTGGCCGTTGGACCAATTCATTGCCGTTAATCCGTGGTGGTCGCACAGTGATCAGCCGTTAGAAGACTGTATCGCCACCCTGACGGCAAGGGGTCGAGTGTCTGGCTTAATGCCACCGGATTATTACAGCCAGCTATGGCGACAAGGCCATATAAAGCGCCCCCATCTGCAACACGTGATTAACCAATCGCCGGACGCTGATTTTACTCCAGAAACATTACTTGAAGCGCTGGAGCAACAGCCAAAGACGTACAAAACCCCGCTGATGACCGATACCATCGACCAGCACCGGAACCTGGTTCGGCTAATGCCCTGGCAGGAGGAAGTCACCCATCAGATCAGTCAGTTCTGCGGCGCTTTTTTCGATCGTGGTCAAGCCAGTTGGAAACCGCATCAAAACGAATCCCTATATGCTGCCTGGCGTCACACCCTGATCGGCGATAAAGGCATCGGTCTGTTGATGGCAGAACCGGATATCTATCACACTTTCAGGACCTTACCTGAATCGCCGATAGCGTTATTGGAGACGGCACTCGAAGAGCTGGCCGTTCCCGAAGCCGATTGGCTGGTTTACTGCCATAGTCTGCTGCTAAGTGTTAAAGGCTGGGCCGCCTGGTGTTCTTACCTTGGCTGGCAGGCAGATTTGAAAGGCGACCAAGACGACCACAGCCTGCAACTACTGTGCATCCGTCTGGCCTGGGAGCTCATCTTATTCAGGCATTATGATGACAAGCAGGCAAGACAACGCTTCCTGCAGCACCTGGCTAAGGACCAGTGGCGTCAACAGAGCGCCCGTCAGCAGCAGCAGGCTCTGTGGCTTTGGCAAGAGGCCATGGAATACGCATTTCAGAGCCAGTTAATCGCAAAGCTTAACAATACGCCTGAAAAAAAACCTGCTCCTGCTCCCAAGTTACAGGCAGCCTTCTGTATTGATGTGCGATCAGAGGTCTACCGGCGTCATCTCGAGGCTCAGAATGATGACATTCAGACCATCGGCTTCGCGGGTTTTTTCGGACTGCCGGTCAATTATAAACCCAATGAAACCCCCTATGTCCGCCCTCAACTGCCTGGCTTACTAGCGCCTCAGTACACCGTCGGTCACCGTGAAATGCGCTCCGATGAACACAAGCAGCGACTGTTGCAGAGTTGGCGTCAATTTAAGAAGGGTGCTCCATCGGCGTTTACTTTTGTCGAGAGCGCCGGATTGTTCTATGCCTACAAGCTACTGAAGAAAACGTTGTTCCCCGGTCACGGAGACAATCATCCCATTAACGGCTGTACCCAGGTTTCACCACCTCAGTTATTGCATCGCTGCAATAGCGACCAAACCATTGAGTTGAGTGAAAAAGTCCAACTGGCTGAAAGCATACTGACCGGCCTGGGATTGTTGGAAAACTTTGCGCCCGTGGTGTTGTTGGTCGGTCACGGCAGTCAGAGTCACAATAACCCCCATGCCGCAGCATTGGACTGCGGTGCCTGTTGCGGCCAGACCGGAGAAGTTAACAGCCGGGCTCTGGCTCACTTACTCAATGATAGTCAGGTCCGTGATGAGTTAAGCAACAAAGGCTGGGCGATTCCGGATACAACTTGCTTTGTTCCTGCACTGCATAACACCACCACGGACGAAGTCAGCCTGTTTGATCAACAGCATTATCCACAACTGGATCACAAGTTGATCACCGAGATCCGATCTTGGCTGGATCGGGCTTCAGCAGGCTGTCGCCTTGAACGTATGCACAGTTTTGATCACAAAGTTACCCACAGTGATAAACAAGTCCGGGCGCTGATAAAACGTAGCTATGACTGGTCTCAGGTGCGCCCTGAATGGGGACTGGCGAATAACGCCTGCTTTATTATCGCGCCGCGCTCGCGAACGGCAGCCATCAACCTTGAGGGTCGCAGCTTTTTGCACGATTACAACGCCGCCAAAGATCCGGATTTTTCATTACTGGAACTGATCCTCACGGCCCCCATGCTGGTGACGCATTGGATCAACTTTCAGTACTATGCGTCAGTGGTAGATAACCCCAACTACGGCAGTGGCAATAAGGTGCTGCATAACGTCGTGGGGGGTAACATCGGCGTGTTCGAAGGCAATGGCGGGGATCTGCGCACCGGCCTGTCCCTGCAATCACTGCACGACGGTAACCAGTGGATGCACCAACCGCTTAGACTGAGTGTGTTTGTCCAGGCTCCACAAGACGCCATCGACAGGATCCTGGAAAAACATCCCCATGTGCGCCAACTGGTCGACAACCAATGGCTCTACCTGTTTAGCCTGGGCGAACAAATAGAACAGCGCACCAAGGCTGGCTGGCAAGCCATGCCTTCACCAGAACAGGACAACGCATGAGCCTGAATCAGCGTCTGTCTCACTTACAACAACTGGAAGCCGAAGCCATACATATTATTCGAGAAATGGCGGCCAGTTTTGACAACCCGTGCATGTTTTACTCGATCGGTAAGGATTCAACGGTAATGCTGCACCTGGCACGCAAAGCCTTCTCCCCCGGGCCTGTGCCGTTTCCTCTACTGCATATCGATACCACCTGGGAATTTGCCGAAATGGCAATATTTCGCGATAAACTCGCGACCCGGTATGGATTGGATGTTCGTGTCTATACCAACCAATCCGCTCTGAACCGAGGCGTTCATCCCATAACCTCAGGCTCCGTTATTTACAACGACCAGATGAAAACCCAAGCATTAAAACAAGCCTTGGACCAGCATCAGTTTGATGCTGCTCTTGGCGGGGCCCGTAGAGATGAAGAAAAGTCCCGTGCCAAAGAACGGGTATTTTCGATCCGTAATCAATTTCATCAGTGGGATCCAAAGAAGCAACGTCCTGAACTTTGGAACGTCTACAACAGCCGCATCAATCAGGGCGAGTCGGTGCGTATTTTCCCCCTGTCCAACTGGACCGAGCTGGACATATGGCTGTATATCATGCGCGAAAACATCGACATTGTTCCGCTCTATTTCGCAGCAGAGCGACTCTGCTGGAAAGATGATACCAGCGGTACCTTACTAGCACTGGATGATGAGCGTATGCGCCCTCACCTTAGCCCGTCTGAACACGCCTCCCTAGGCTATCGCTGGATCCGTTTTCGAACGCTCGGCTGTTACCCCCAAACCGGCGCGGTTGAGAGTCAGGCTACCAGTGTTAAAAGCATTGTGCAGGAAATGATAGTCAGCCGAACCAGCGAGCGTGAGGGACGTATGCTTGATAAGGACCAGGCCGCATCAATGGAAAAGAAAAAGCGCGAAGGCTATTTCTGATGCTAAGTTACCAAGGCGTCAATGCCACCTTGCTGACAAAACACGAAAAAGCATCTGCATTGCAGCCTGCGCTCAGGGATTCCCTGGATATCACTCTGGAAGAATACTCACAGTTTGACACCGATCGACTGGGTACCTTCACTGGTAGCGTTAGCAGACTCAGTGATCAGATCGGTACCGCCCAGTATAAAGCCGAACTGGCGACTAAATTAGGTAATCACCCCATCGGCTTAGGCAGTGAAGGCAGTTTCAATAGCGATAGTGGACTGGGCATTCTCAATACCGAAGTACTGGTCTGGTTCGACAGTAACCGATCTCTAACCATTACTGCCATCGCGAATCAATGGTTAATGGCCGAAGCCAATATCCTCTGCCAGTGGAGGCAAATGCGTGAATACGCGGAACGTTGCGATTTTCCTGAACAGGGACTGATTCTGCGCCCTAACCATGGTCAGGCAGAGTCTGTTTACCTGGATGCCAGTGACCTGGCTCAGTTAGAGCAACAGTTTCGACACTGTTTATCGATCAGTCAACAAAGCAAAGTTTGGGTCGAGTTCGATTTTCGCGCCCATCGGTGCCCCAAAAGGCAAAGCACCTTGTCGCTGGCCGCAGAAGACCTGTGCCGGCGGCTGAGTCAGTCCTGTCCGACGTGTTATTTGCCGGGGTTTGGGCTCTATAAGGCCGAGCCGGGCAGAGCCTGTTCCAATTGTGGCAGCCCGACTACCCAAGTGGGCGTTCGTATCTATCAATGTCCTCACTGCGATTACCAACAACAGCAATCCATCGAGCAATATGCCGACCCTTTTTACTGTGGATACTGCAACCCATAAAGCCAAAGGTGAATTATGAACCCCACTATGATTTTGGAAAACATTCATCTGTCGCAAGCCTCGCAACTAAAAGACAAGGTTGCAGAACTAACTGATCTCCGGACGTTAAAAGTACTGTCCCTGACTCCGCGACGATTCGCAGTGAACGAGCATATCTACTGGCATGTGATGCCCCTTACCCCTGTAGCCTATATTGATGAGTTAGCCTCTGTGCTTGAAAATCGCTCACCTCATCAGCATTTATTAATAGAGCTACCGCCCCCAACCAAGCAGTGGCAACCGGCCCACAATCTGTTACAACATTTCACCGAGGTCACTGACGCCTGACGGGTTTGGCGGTATACTGGTCAGTAATACAACGACGTTATCGCACTATGACAACACGATTTGAAATTATCGTCGGCTCCATGTTGGGAGCCACCGAGTATGTAGCCGACGCCATCGAAGAAAAACTGGCGGCTATCGGCTATCAGTCCGCTATCCATCTGACACCCAATTTGAATGACTTAGAACACGACGCCATTTGGCTGGTATGCACGTCGACCCACGGTGCCGGCGACCTGCCCGACAATATTCAGGCCTTCGCCGAACAGCTCCCTGACGCCGAACTGGATCAGCAGCCTTATCTGGTAATCGGTTTAGGCGACAGCAGCTACGACACCTTCTGCGAAGGCGGTAAGCAAATGCACCAGTTGCTGCACCAGGCGGGGGGTCAGCCATTGGCGGATCCTCACTATGTCGATGTTCTGGCTCATCCGATCCCGGAAGAAGAAGCTTTATCCTGGTTTGAGCACAGTCTGCAGCAACCGAAAGTCAGGGCCAGGCTGTCAGGCCCCGGAGTACTCGTTTGAACGGCAATGAGCTGACGGCCCTGCAAAGTGCATTAAGCAATGAAGCCCGAGTGTTATATATGTTGTGTTTAAGGCCCGGCGCCAATACCCACTCCGGGAAAACCAAGGCTATCAACTATCGCGCCTGTATGGATCGCCTCAATGCCCACACTCAGGTGTTTGAACGGGGACGCCAGATCAATCAGTTACTCAGAGAATTGGCCGATGCGGGTCTTGTGGCCACGGATAAGGATCTGCATCACAGCATCAATGGCGAATCGGTAATATTGCCGCTTCTGGCCACCGCCAATGACGACTATGCTCATTTGCACCAACAATGGGTCAAAATGCACACTCGCTGGCAGCCGGACCCCGCACTATTTAACGAACTGGCCACCATGGTAGGTCTGGCCGATAAACAATTTCAGCAAGATCAATTGGGCGAATTTGTGGCCTATTGGATGGGACGGCCAGAAACCGTGCTAACGCCGTTTCAATGGACCCAAAAATTCGTGCTGCAATTAAAACGCCATCAACGACCCGCTGACAAAAAGACTGCAGAGAGTCCAGCCTCACTGACCAACAACACCCCAGGCGTCGCCGTCGATGACAATGCCAGAAAACTGGTGGAGAAATACCATGGACAAACTCGAAGACAAGATTAATGAACTGGCCCGTAAGTTAGGTAAAAGACCACTTCAGGGCCCTCACAGCGATTACCAGGAGTTGCGCCGCTTGTATGAAGCCCAGGCCAACCGGGAAGTGGCTCAGCAGCAAAAAGACGCACGCAAGCAGCGTATTGAAGCGATCCACGGTAAATCGGATCTCAACCCCAAGTGGACCTTCGATAATCTGATACAGGACAGCCAGGACGTGCAAGAAGCGGTCAGCATTGCCCAATCCTTCATAGTGGCCCACGATGATCCCAGCTGGCGACAAAGCGGTGCCCATATGATGATTTTCTACGGCGATTATGGCCGGGGTAAATCTCATATTGCCGGTGCGATCGCCCACGAGCTTATCGAGCAGTACGAAATCTCTGTGCTCTACCGCCAACTCTCCAGCCTCCTGGAAATGCGCTTTTTCTCCTACGATTTTAGCGCCAAAGATGATGTGGGCCAGAAGTTTCGGGAGATCAATCAGGAACTCCTGAATGTGGACCTGCTGATCCTCGACGAGGTTTGCGTCAACGAAACCGCTTTGAAAAAGAACGCCCAGAGCTGGCTTGGCACCCTGCTTAGGCAGCGTCAAAGCCATAACAAAAACTGCATCCTAATCACCAATCACAGTTTGAGTCAGTTAGAGCAAGCATTAGGCAGCTATTGCTTCGAGTCCATAAAGGAATACGACACCTATAAGGTTCATTTCTCCGGACCCAGTCGTCGCAAATCCGTGGCCGACGATGTAGCGGTCAGCCCTTCTGCTCACCCTTCGGGCTATACACCTAATCAGGTGCGTTGATCCGATCACAATCCTGCGGCCAATTGGATCCCGTTGTGGGATCCGGGCCCAATCCGCCGCTGCTATAGGATCCTCTTAAAAGTGACGGGATCCTTATCCCGATCTCATACTGATGTTATACACAATAAAACAACAATTTATGATCCTGTGTGGATAAGATCCTAGATAACCCTGTGATCATACCTTGGTTTTCCAAAGAACAACTTTGTTCATCGATCCCAATGTGGATAAAGTGCCTACTTAATCATAGGTTTTACCCTTTAGATCAATGCTTGTTCACAGGATCCGATCCTCATTATCCTATTGTTTTTTATTATTATTTTTCACTTATCCAGAGGATCTGGCTTCCTTAAAAGTAATAAAAATAAACATATAAGATCAGATCAGATCTAATATTGGGCTTCGAGGATCGCTGTGATCCCTGAGTATTTTGAGCGAATTTTAACCATTCCCCTCAGCCGTGAAAATCTATAGAATATGCGCCCCCGATCAGAGCCAGAGGTAATAATGTTCTACACAGAAGAATTTGACGTCATTGTCGTTGGAGGCGGTCATGCAGGTACAGAAGCTGCTTTGGCTTCAGCACGCATGGGCGTTAAGACATTATTGCTGACCCACAACATAGACACCCTGGGACAAATGTCCTGCAATCCGGCCATCGGGGGTATTGGTAAGGGTCACCTAGTCAAAGAGATTGATGCCCTTGGTGGTGCCATGGCACAAGCCGCAGATCGCGGTGGGATCCAATTTCGTACTCTGAACTCCAGCAAGGGTCCCGCAGTGCGTGCTACCCGGGCTCAGGCCGATCGAAGCCTTTACCGTATGGCCATTCGGAAGGTATTAGAAAACCAGCCCAATCTGACCCTTTTCCAGCAATCCTGCGACGATCTGATCGTTGAACAGGAGCGGGTTACCGGGGTTGTGACTCAGATGGGGTTAAAGTTCCGTGCTAAGACGGTTGTTATGACCGTCGGTACCTTCCTGGGCGGTGTAATCCATATCGGCATGGAAAACTTCCAGGGGGGTCGTGCCGGCGATCCTCCAGCCAACAAATTATCTGAGCGATTACGCGCTCTTCCGTTTCGAGTTGATCGTCTGAAGACCGGGACACCAGCGCGTCTGGATGCTCGTACGCTTAACTTTGATGTGATGCAGGCCCAGCCCGGTGATGATCCGGCGCCGGTCTTTTCCTATTTAGGATCCCGGGATGATCACCCCCGTCAGATCCCTTGTTACATCACTCATACCAATGAAAAAACCCATGAGGTCATTCGCGACAATCTGCACAAGTCGCCCATGTATGCGGGTGTCATCGATGGCGTCGGCCCCCGTTACTGTCCGTCCATCGAAGATAAGATCGTGCGCTTTGCCGATAAAACATCGCACCAGATCTTCGTCGAACCAGAAGGACTCAGCAGCTGTGAAGTATATCCCAACGGTATTTCCACCAGTTTACCGTTCGAGGTGCAGTGGCAGTTGATTCGCTCCATCAAAGGCTTTGAAAACGCTCATATTATTCGCCCTGGCTACGCCATCGAGTATGACTTTTTTGATCCCCGGGATCTGAAGCAGTCTTTGGAAACCAAATTTATTCAGGGTCTGTTCTTTGCCGGACAGATCAACGGCACTACCGGTTATGAAGAAGCTGGTGCCCAAGGACTGATCGCAGGCCTAAACGCGGCCTTGCAGGTTCAGGACAAAGACGCCTGGACACCAAGGCGGGACGAGGCCTATACCGGCGTATTGATCGACGATCTCAGTACTATGGGGACTCAGGAACCCTATCGCATGTTTACCAGTCGTGCCGAATATCGTCTGCTGCTTCGCGAAGACAATGCCGACATTCGACTGACCGAAAAAGGTCGGGAACTGGGGTTGGTGGATGATGAACGCTGGCAGAAATTCAATGAAAAACTGGAAGCCATCGAGCAGGAAAAGCGGCGTATGGCCTCCCATTGGATCCATCGGGATCATGCCGCTGTTCCAGCGCTTAATGAGTTGCTTAAAAACCCGGTGGTGCGTGAGCATTCCTATGAAGAGCTGATCCGTCGGCCAGAAATGACTTACGACAAGCTGATGACCGTTGAAGGCATTGGCCCGGGCCTGAGTGACCCTCAGGCCGCCGAACAGGTGGAGATACAAATTAAATACGCCGGTTACATCCAGCGTCAGAAAGACGAGATTGAGCGCGCCCAGCGCAATGAAAATACCTTACTGCCGGCGGACTTTGATTATAGCCAGATTTCAGGATTATCCAACGAAGTCATTGGTAAACTGAACGATGCGCGTCCGGAAACCATTGGTAAGGCCTCTCGCATATCCGGTATTACCCCGGCGGCCATCTCCTTGCTGTTGGTGCATTTGAAAAAGCAGGGCCTGCTGCGTAAAGAAGCGAGAAAAAGCGCCTGATGATAAATGTAGATAGCCAGCTACTGGATCGTCTGGATCCCTTGATCGCGCAAACGGATTTGGCGGTCAGCGCAGCCCAGCGCGAGCAACTGACTCGCCTAGTGCAGTTAATGGATAAGTGGAACAAGGCCTACAACCTTACCTCGGTGCGTAACCCCGAGGATATGCTGGTGCGCCATATCATGGATTCGATCGTGGTTGCCCCTCATGTGAAAGGGCGGCGTGTGATCGATGTGGGGACTGGTCCGGGATTGCCCGGTTTACCGCTGGCTATTATGTTGCCTGAGGTAGAATTTGTATTGCTCGACAGTCTTGGAAAACGCATTCGATTTATTCGTCAGACTGCCTACGAACTCGGCCTGAAAAATATCACCCCGGTACAAAGTCGCGTAGAGCAGTACCAGCCTGAGTTGCCATTGGATGCAGTACTTAGCCGTGCCTTTGCCTCGCTAAAAGATATGTTGCACTGGTGTCAGCATCTGGTAGATTCAAAAGGCGTTTTTCTGGCGCTGAAGGGGCTGTATCCCGAAGAGGAAGTGGCTCAGTTGCCAACCGGTTTCACCGTCCATAAGGCGCAGGCCTTATCGGTGCCCGGCCTGGATGCCCAACGGCATCTGCTTGAGATTCATAAAACATAAACTGGGTGCAATTGTGGGAAAAGTCATTGCCATCGCGAATCAAAAAGGCGGCGTGGGGAAAACCACCACGGCCGTGAATGTGGCTGCATCGATGGCGGCCACCCGTCGCAAGGTCCTGCTGATCGATCTTGACCCTCAGGGCAACGCGACCATGGGCAGTGGCATCGATAAATTTGATGTGGATGCCACCAGTTATGAGTTGCTGATCGAAGAACAGCCTGCCGATAAGGTTATCGTCACCGAGACGACCGGCAAATATCATCTGATTCCGGCCAATGGCGATGTGACCGCCGCCGAGATCAAGCTAATGGAGCTGTTTGCCCGCGAAACCCGCTTGCGCAATGCCTTAGCGCCGATCCGCGATTACTACGATTATATCTTTATCGATTGCCCGCCTTCACTGAACCAGCTAACGGTAAACGCCCTAGGCGCGGCGGATTCGGTGCTGGTCCCCATGCAATGCGAATACTATGCTCTGGAAGGCTTGACGGCCTTGATGGATACCATTCGAAAGTTAGCTTCGGTGGTGAACCCGGAGCTTAAGATCGAAGGTGTGCTGCGCACCATGTACGATCCCAGAAACCGGTTGGCCAACGATGTGTCTGAACAGCTGAAACGGCATTTCGGAGAGCAGGTATACCGCACCGTGATCCCGCGCAATGTGCGTCTTGCCGAGGCCCCCAGCTTCGGTGCGCCAGCCATGTATTACGAAAAATCCTCAACTGGATCCAAGGCCTACCTGGCTCTGGCCGGTGAAATCCTGCGCCGTCGGGATAAAGAGCAGCAAAGCGTTGCTCAGGCTGCCAGTTAATTAGTATTAGACGGGTAAGAATAACAATAATGACTTGCGGCGCCGGGCAGTCTAGAATTCGCGCCGCTTTTAAAGAACACTGAGGATTCTCATGTCGAGTAAAAAACGTGGACTAGGCCGAGGACTCGATGCCCTGCTGGCGACCAGCCAGAGTCAGGCCGCGTCTCAGGATGCTGACGCCAGTGGCGACAATAAGGGCGAGCTGCGTAAACTTCCCATCGAATTTTTATGTCCAGGCAAATACCAGCCCCGTAAGGATATGTCTCCGGAAGCGCTGGAAGATCTGGCCTCTTCTATTCGTTCACAGGGCGTGATTCAGCCCATTGTGGTGCGACCTTTGGATGAGCAGGACCGTTTCGAGATCATTGCCGGTGAGCGCCGCTGGCGTGCTGCGCAGCTAGCCGAACTGGATGTGGTACCCTGCCTTATCAAAGAGGTGCCTGACGAAGCGGCGGTGGCCATCGCGCTTATCGAAAACATTCAGCGTGAAGATTTAAACGCCATGGAAGAAGCTATGGCTTTGCAGCGCTTAATCAACGAATTCGAATTGACCCACCAACAGGTGGCGGACTCTGTGGGTAAGTCCCGCACCAGTGTTACTAATATTTTACGCCTGAATCACCTTAATGAAGACGTGAAGAAATTACTCGAATACGGTGATATCGAAATGGGCCATGCCCGCGCGTTATTAGCGCTGGAAGGCGATGCTCAGACCGATGCGGCACGTACGGTAGCCGGTAAAGGGATGACCGTTCGCGACGCCGAAAAATTAGTGCGTAAGATGCTGGATCCCGAGCCTGCCAAGGCGGAAAAGCCGGTCGATCCCGATATCCAAAGGCTGGAGAACGAATTAACCGATAATATTGGTGCGGCGGTGTCCATCAAGCATAACCCGAAAGGCAGAGGCAAGATGACCATCAATTACACCAGTCTGGATGAACTGGACGGCATCATAAGTCGTTTACAAAAACACTGAATGGCAATGCGCCAAAAGCCCATAAATATGCCGCTTTCAGGCCGATAGGCCCGGTTCTGTTGAGGTTGCAAAACCAGGGTAAACCAGTATACTTCGGCAAGTTTTTTTAACCGCCAATAGTGTTTGACGTCGGGGAAAGCGATCATGGCAACGGCCTTAGGGCAGAAAAGTAAACGATCCGCTTACCTGTTGCTGTTGTGTCAAACACTGGTTGCTGTTTTAATCGCCTTTGTTGTTTGGTTAGGTTCTGAACAAAGCGCGGCGATTTCCGTCTTAAAAGGCGGTCTGGTGGTACTGATAACGAATTTTCTGTTTGTCCGGCTGGCGTTTCGGTTTACCGGCGCTCGCAATGCCGAAAAAATTTATTCGGCCTTTATGCTCGGGCAAGTGTTAAAAATTATGCTGACGGCGGGCCTGTGTGCCTTTGTACTGCAACAGCCTCAAACTCAGGCTGGGTGGTTTTTCCTAGGGTTTGTATTAACCCTCCTGGCTCAGTGGTCGGCACCGGTTTTCTTTAAACTTAAAACTTAACTTGGAATAAAACATGGCTGCAGGTGAAGAGTTAACACTATCTAGCCATATTCAGCACCACCTTACTAATGCTAAGGCGTGTGCGGCACCGGACGGTGGCGTTGCGTTTAATAAGGCATGTAGTGAGGCCGGGTTCTGGACATGGCACGTCGATTCCCTCGCGTGGTCCATCGGTTTAGGCATTCTGTTTTTAATGCTGTTCCGTTCGGCTGCGAAGAAAACCAACACTACTGGTGTACCCGGTAAATTCCAGTGCTTTGTGGAAATGATCGTCGAGTTCGTTGGTGACAACGTCAAAGACACCTTCCACGGCCGCAGTAAACTGATTGCGCCACTGGCTCTGACTATTTTCGTCTGGGTGTTCCTGATGAACCTGATGGATTTGGTACCAGTGGATGTACTGCCCTGGATCGCACAGCAAACCGGCGCGGCGGCATTTGGTATGGATCCACATGATGTGTACATGAAGATTGTACCTACCACGGATCTGAACGTACCTGTAGCGCTGGCATTAGGGGTATTTGCCCTGATGATCATCTACTCCATCCGCATCAAGGGCGTGATGGGCTTTATCAAGGAATTAACCCTGCACCCGTTCTCGACCAAGAACGTACCCATGCAGATTGTATTGATTCCGTTCAACCTGATTCTGGAGACCATTGCACTGGTAGCGAAACCGTTCTCATTGGCCTTGCGTCTGTTCGGTAACCTCTATGCCGGTGAAATGATCTTTATCCTTATTGGCGCCGTGGGGCTGGCTCAATTGCCACTGCACTTCGCCTGGGCGGTATTCCACATTCTGGTAATCGTATTGCAGGCATTCGTATTTATGATGCTGACCATCGTTTACCTGAGTATGGCAAGTTCTGATAATCACTAAGTTTCATTAACCTTTAAACTTTAACTTTCAATCTACTGGAGAAAACAATGGAAATCGCAGTTGCTATTAAACTTATCGCTGTTGCACTGTTAATCGGTTTTGGTGCCATCGGTACGGCACTGGGCTTTGGTAACATGGGTGGTAAGTTCCTGGAAGCTTGCGCTCGTCAACCTGAGCTGGCGCCATCTCTGCAAGTTAAGATGTTCATCCTTGCTGGCCTGATCGACGCCGTAGCTATGATCGGTGTAGGTATCGCCATGTACATGTTGTTCGCTCTTTAATCCAGAGGCTTTGATTCGAACAACTGTTAATTAAGGAGGAGCGGCCGTGAATATTAACGCCACTCTTATCGGAGAACTCATCGCATTTGCTGTGTTCGTGCTGTTCTGCATGAAATATGTATGGCCGCCGATCATGTCAGCAATCGAAGAGCGTCAAAAGAAAATCGCCGATGGTCTTGCGGCCTCTGAGCGCGCTGAAAAAGACTTACACCTGGCACAGGAAAAAATCTCTGAGCAGCTTAAAGAAGCCAAGCAACAGGCGTCTGAGATTATCGAGCAGGCGAAAAAGCGTGCGGCGAAAATCGTCGAAGACGAGACCGAACGTGCCCGTGAAGAGCGTGACAAGATTGTTGCGTCTGGCCACGCCGAAGTCGAAGCCGAGCGTAATCGCATGAAAGAAGAACTGCGCCAGCAGGTATCAGTTCTGGCGGTTGCCGGTGCTGAGAAAATCTTGGCGCGTGAAATCGATGCGAAAGCGCAAAGCGACATCATCGAAAAACTGGTCGCTGAGCTATAAGGGGATTATGAGCTTATGTCTGAACTGACAAACCTTGCTCGTCCCTATGCCAAAGCTGCTTTCGACTTTGCCGTCGAGCACAAGGCCATGGATAAATGGCAGCAAATGATCGCATTTGCTGCTGCCGTGGCCGATAACGAGCAGGTCAATGACCTGCTAAGCAGCGCCACTGCCTCAGACAAACTGGCTGAGGTTTTTGTGCATTTGTGCGCTGACGAACTCGACGAACATGGTCAGAACCTGATTAAGGTGATGGCCGAGAACAGACGCTTAAAGGCGCTGCCCGCAGTGCTGGATAAATTTAATGAGCTTAAGTCGGAATACGACAAAGAAGTGGATGTGGATATCACCTCAGCTTCTGAATTAAGCCAGGAACAGCAATCCAGCCTGGTCGCGTCTCTTGAAAAACGTCTTGCACGTAAAGTTAAGCTGAATTGTAACGTGGATCCTGATTTGGTTGCCGGCGTGGTCATAAAAGCCGGTGATACTGTCATCGATGGTTCCGTAAGAAGTCATTTGAACCGTCTGTCCGACGCGTTGCAAGCATAACGGGGATAAAGAGCATGCAACTGAATTCCACTGAAATTGCAGAACTGATCAAACAAAGAATTGAGAAGTTCGATGTAGTAAGTGAAGCACGAAACGAAGGCACCATTGTAGGTGTTACCGATGGTATCATCCGTATCCACGGCCTGGCCGATGTGATGCAGGGTGAGATGGTCGAGCTTCCTGGCAATCGCTATGCTATCGCATTGAACCTGGAGCGAGACTCCGTCGGTGCGGTAGTCATGGGCCCTTACGCCGACCTGAAAGAAGGCGACAAGGTACAATCCACGGGGCGTATCCTTGAAGTTCCTGTGGGTCGTAAGCTATTGGGCCGTGTTGTTAATACTCTGGGTGCACCCATCGACGGTAAAGGCGCCATCGATGCCGATGGTTACGAAGCCATCGAGAAGATCGCTCCCGGTGTAATCGAACGTCAATCCGTTGATGAGCCGGTACAAACCGGTTACAAGTCAATCGACGCCATGATTCCTGTGGGTCGTGGTCAGCGTGAGCTGATCATCGGTGACCGTCAGACCGGTAAAACAGCTCTGGCCGTCGATGCGATCATCAACCAGAAAGGCACTGGCATTAAGTGTGTGTACGTGGCCATTGGCCAGAAAGCGTCCACCATTGCCAACGTCGTACGTAAGCTGGAGGAGCACGGCGCTCTGGAGCATACCATTGTGGTTGCTGCTTCAGCGTCTGAATCTGCCGCCCTGCAATACCTGGCGCCTTACGCCGGTTGTACCATGGGTGAATTCTTCCGAGACCGCGGCGAAGACGCGCTGATCATTTATGATGACCTGTCCAAGCAGGCCGTGGCCTATCGTCAGGTCTCCTTGCTGCTGCGCCGTCCTCCAGGTCGTGAAGCCTACCCGGGTGACGTATTCTACCTTCACTCCCGCCTGCTTGAGCGTGCGGCACGGGTGAACGCAGACTATGTTGAAAACTTCACCAAGGGTGAGGTGAAAGGCAAAACCGGTTCCTTAACCGCACTGCCTATCATCGAAACTCAGGCCGGTGACGTTTCGGCGTTCGTACCGACTAACGTTATCTCCATCACCGATGGTCAGATCTTCCTGGAAACCGACCTGTTTAACGCGGGCATCCGTCCGGCCGTGAACGCCGGTATCTCGGTATCTCGTGTGGGTGGTTCTGCTCAGACTAAGATCGTTAAGAAGCTGGGTGGCGGTATCCGTCTTGCTCTGGCTCAGTATCGTGAACTGGCGGCGTTCTCACAGTTTGCGTCCGACCTGGACGAAGCGACTCGTGAGCAGCTTGAGCACGGTGAGCGTGTTACCGAGCTGATGAAGCAAAAGCAATACGCGCCCATGTCAGTAGCCGAAATGGCTATCTCTCTGTTTGCGGTAGAGAAAGGCTTTTTGAAGGACATCGACCTGAACAAGGTGCTGGACTTTGAAGCGTCTCTGCAGTCTTACATGAAGAGCGAACACGCCGAGCTGCTGGACACCATTAACAAAACAGGTAACTACAACGACGAAATCGAAGCGTCTCTGAAAGAAGCGCTGACCAAGTTCAAAGAAACACAGACTTGGTAATTTGAGTGATGCGCCCTCGCGGCGCATCGGTCGTTGAGTAATCGGGAGAGTGTCATGGCCGGTGGTAAAGAAATAAAATCGAAGATCGGGAGTATCAAGAATACTCAGAAGATCACTAGTGCTATGGAAATGGTGGCCGCGTCTAAGATGAAAAAGGCGCAAGAGCGTATGCACGCCACCCGACCCTATGCACAAAATATGCGTAAAGTGATCGGTCATCTTGCCAACGCCAGCCTTGAATATCGTCACCCCTACTTAGAAGAGCGTGACGTCAAAAACGTTGGGTACATCGTGATTTCCACAGACCGTGGATTGTGCGGTGGCCTGAACGGTAATGAGTTTAAGGCACTAATGAAAGATGCCCAGACCTGGCAAGACAAAGGAGCAAACGTACAGTTTGCAGCCCTGGGTTCCAAGTCGGCGGCGTTTTTAAACAAGTTTGGCGATAAGCTTCAGGCAGCCGAATCCGGACTGGGTGATACGCCCGGCGTATCCGACATTGTCGGTCCGGTAAGAGTCATGCTTGATGCGTATGATAAAGGCGAGATCGATAGGCTTTATCTGGTGTACAACCAGTTTGTTAACACCATGAGTCAAGAGCCGAAGATCGATCAGTTATTACCTTTGCCCAAATCTGAAGATGACAGAGAGCATAGCTGGGATTATCTGTATGAGCCGGATCCAAAGCCTATTTTGGACGTGCTGTTAACCAGATACATCGAATCACAAGTGTACCAAGGGGTGGTCGAAAACGGCGCCTCCGAACAGGCTGCACGGATGGTTGCCATGAAGGCGGCAACTGACAATGCCGGCAACCTGATCGACGATTTGCAGTTGGTATACAACAAAGCTCGACAAGCGGCGATCACACAAGAAATCAGTGAGATCGTCAGCGGCGCCGCAGCTATCTAGGCAAAGGTTTTAAATTAAGAGGACAAATTATGAGTCAAGGTAAGGTCGTCCAGATTATCGGTGCCGTTGTGGACATTGAGTTTCCACAGGATCAGGTACCAAGAGTCAACGACGCACTGAAAGTCACCTCCGACAAGCTGGAAGGGTTAACCCTGGAAGTTCAGCAGCAGTTGGGCGGCGGCGTTGTGCGCGCTATCGCAATGGGTACTACTGACGGTCTGCGTCGTGGTGTCGCCGTTGAAAATACCGGTAAGTCCATCGAAGTACCTGTGGGAACTGAAACCCTAGGTCGTATCATGGACGTATTGGGTAACCCCATCGACGAAGCGGGTCCTATTGGTGAGAAAGAAAAATGGTCTATCCACCGTGAAGCACCCAGCTACGAAGATCAGTCTAATCAGGTAGAGGTACTGGAAACCGGTATCAAGGTTATCGACCTGATTTGCCCCTTCGCTAAAGGTGGTAAAGTGGGTCTGTTCGGTGGTGCCGGTGTGGGTAAAACCGTTAACATGATGGAGCTGATTCGTAACATCGCTATTGAGCACAGCGGCTACTCTGTATTTGCCGGTGTGGGTGAGCGTACTCGTGAAGGTAACGATTTCTATCACGAGATGAACGACTCCAACGTACTGGATAAAGTATCTCTGGTTTACGGTCAGATGAACGAGCCACCAGGTAACCGTCTGCGCGTGGCCCTGACCGGTCTGACCATCGCGGAAAAATTCCGTGACGAAGGTCGTGACGTACTGTTCTTCGTGGACAACATCTATCGTTATACCCTGGCCGGTACTGAGGTATCAGCCCTGTTGGGTCGTATGCCATCGGCGGTAGGTTATCAGCCAACGCTGGCCGAAGAAATGGGTGTGCTGCAGGAGCGTATCGCTTCAACTAAGACTGGATCCATCACGTCAATCCAGGCCGTATACGTGCCTGCGGATGACTTGACTGACCCATCGCCAGCCACCACCTTCGCCCACTTGGATGCGACCGTGGTACTGAGTCGTGACATTGCGTCTCTGGGTATCTATCCGGCGGTTGACCCACTGGACTCCACCTCTCGTCAGCTAGACCCGCAAATCATCGGTCAGGAGCATTACGACGTGGCCCGTGGCGTTCAGACTGTTCTGCAGCGCTATAAAGAGCTGAAAGACATCATCGCGATCCTGGGTATGGACGAGCTGTCTGAGGAAGACAAGCGCACCGTAAACCGTGCTCGTAAGATCCAGCGTTTCTTGTCCCAGCCATTCTTCGTTGCTGAAGTATTTACCGGTGCCCCTGGTAAATACGTGCCTGTTAAAGACACCATCAGCAGCTTTAAAGGCATTTTGAACGGCGATTATGATGAACTACCAGAACAAGCGTTCTACATGGTAGGTACTATCGAAGAAGCTGTAGAAAAAGCCAATAAGGGCAAATAAGGGGGAGTCGCCGGTTTTCCGGTGACTCTTGATTAACCGTTAGGAGGTGAAATGGCAGCAATGACTGTACATCTCGACGTGGTAAGTGCCGAGGAGAAGATTTTCTCCGGAAGGGTGGAAACCCTTCAGGTCACCGGCAGCGAAGGCGAGCTGGGTATCTACCCAGGTCACGCACCTCTGCTGACAAACCTTAAGCCCGGAATGGTACGTCTGGTCAAACAGCACGGTCACGAAGAGTTTATCTATATTGCCGGTGGTGTACTGGAAGTGCAGCCTGGTAATGTGACGGTATTGGCCGATGTGGCGGTACGCGCCAAGGATCTGGATGAGCAAGCGGCGCTGGAAGCTAAGCGCCATGCTGAAGAGCATATTGCTAACCCAGCCAGCGACCTGTCATTTGCGGAAGCGGCATCCGAACTGGCCGCTGCCTTGGCTCAGCTGAAGCTGATCAAGAAGGTGCGCAAGTAAGCGCCGCCAATATCGCAAAGTGAATCTTAAAACCCCGCCTAAGCGGGGTTTTTTATAGGTGCCGTTATGAGCTCATATTACCCGCCCATCTGGGACGTAGTCAGTTATATTCCTTCGGGTAAGGTGGCGACCTATGGTCAGGTGGCCGATTTAGCCGGGCTGCCCGGACGGGCAAGGCTCGTTAGTAAGGCATTAAGAGCCGCTCCGGAGAAGCTTGTATTGCCTTGGCACAGAGTGCTGAGGGCCGATGGCCGTATCGCCTTTGCAGCGGGATCTAAAGAAGCTGACGAGCAGCGTCAGCGGCTGCTAGAGGAAGGCGTTCAGCTAACGGGTCTTGGGGTGCAACTAAAGGCAAATCAGTGGCAACCAGACCTACAAGAACTGCTGTTCTCATTAAAGTATTAACCTCACAACCTACCAGTACCCAAATCAAACCGGCAAAGGCTAATCTTTAGGCAAGCAGACTAGCGTCTGGATTGCCGAACCAGTTCACTGAGCTGATCGGTGGTGACTGTCGAGGGGCAAAGCCCTCGCTTAACCAGGTTAGATTTCAGTCTGCTACCGGATACGGTAAGTAATTCCGGGTGATCGGCCAGATAGATCTGGAGTTGCTTATACAGCTGACGGGTAAGACAGGCCATAATGAACCTCCCCTCGTTGACTTCTCATCTTCTGTATCGGCGCGGTCTTGGCCATTTACAGAAATTTATGTGTTACCTATAGCGTTAATGTGAATAACAGTATTACAAGCTATTCAGCGGGCATTGTGTTTCCCAAACTTATGTTAGGCTGAACGGCAATGCTTATTATTAATCTGCTTAAACCATGCCAATAAATAGGGAGTTTTGATTATGCGACTGCTAGCTCTTGTTTTTATACTAGTTTTTAGTCCTCTTTTAATAGCAGGAGAAAAAACTGAAACTGAGATACAAAGACAGTTGGAAGATTTTTTGACAGGGGCTTCTATCCATTCCGCAAAGGCGCATAACAAATTCTGGCATCCCGACTTGATCTACACAAGCTCTGGTGGTGAGCGCTTCGGCAAGTCCAGCATCATTAACGCACTACAAGACCCGGATACCGACGATATCAACCCGGACGATTTGCCTCAGTATTCAGCTCAGGATATTCAGGTTAAGCCTCTATCTGAATCTGTCGCCGTACTGACCTTTAAGCTGGTATCCACAGACAAAAAAGGCAAGAGTTACTACTACAATAGCGGTGTGTTTGTTAAAGAAGGCAGTCAATGGCAAGCCATTAACTGGCAGGCTACTAAGATTCCTTAGTGTTTTTTATGGTATCGCCTAAATAGACGGACCCCAGCCACAACAGCGATAAAGGCGAGGCCCATACTGCCACCATGGGCCTCGATACTGACAGTACTTTGGCCTTTGTCATACTCCCTGCTCTCAAGTGGAACATAGAGAAGGTCGCTGTCGTCATCGCTGTCATATACCTCTAACAGGCGATGAGTGTTGGCGTCATAAAGCTCTATTGCAAACGAATAATCCGATGGTGGAAAATCGGCAGCAAGCTCAGTTTCCACACTGAACACGTCTGAAGTAGAGTCTCCCTCGACTCTTATATCCGAGCTGACATGATAGGTTTGGTAATGGTACAGGTCGTCACTAATACTCAGCTTCACATAGACCCAACGAGAAGAATAATAGCTATCGATATCCATGGATAAGGTAAAGCTGGAGGCATAGCCGTCATAATCCTGGTCGCGCTCAATGCTGACCCAGGCATCATAAATATAGCTGTGCTCACCGTAATGGTGCTGTGTGTTGCTCTCTTGCCCGGCCTCAGTTTCTTCATCGGGCGTCTTATTCTTAGTCCTGGTTTCAGCCTGGGTGATTTCCGTGTTGATGATCTTTGATTCGGCGTAGGCCACTGTCGCCGTGACCAGACTGCTCAATATAAAAAGTGAAGTGATTGTGTTCATGCTCAATATCTCCAGAGGGGGGTTGATATCAGCATGGCCTAGCGAGATGAATGAAGCATTAACCAAAAACAACAACGTTAGTAAGTACACACATTAAAGTTTGTAGGTGTTTACTTTTTAATCTTTATGAACTAATCTTGCGTATGTTGGTGTTGAATCAGCTGATGCATGAGATCGTCGTCTTTGGCAACCAGGTTGTATTTCAGGCCAAAAGGTTTAAAGGCGGCATTGAGGATCTGTAAGGTGGGACTGGCTTTATCCTGCTCCAGTGCGATGAGTGTTCGACGACTGATACCCACTTGTTCGGCAAAAGCCAATTGCGACAGACCCATTAGCTCTTTCCTGAGGGTCTTAAGCAGTTCACCGGATGTTAGGTCCCCAGAATAAAGTAAACTGAGTAGTTCCAAAATAAGTGTATTATTTTGCTCATTATGATTAAGCTTGGTCATTGGTAATTGCACTCCAAAGCAGTAAAGTGACGGATACTATTTAATTTTCTTTTCAACCTCAGATAAAAAGTAAACTCAGAATTGTTTAATACTCCGTTGATTATAAAGATATTTATATCATAGTGTATTTTTTTACACACAAAATCACAAAGCTCTAGCCCTTCTACCGTCATCATTGTTATCAAGCGGGTTTTCAAAAGATCATTTTCGTGCACTTCTGCACGCGTGAAGACGAGCGCTGTTAACGTGCCAGGAAAAAAAATTGTGAGCCGCTGAGCTGCGAACAGCAGCAATCTGTGGGGAAGTATTGCAGGAAATTCGCTGAGTTTAATTGAACTGGGGATTTGCTAGGACACAACGGTTATGCCGGTATCGGTGTGTCTATATTGAGTTTCCAGCCTGGTAGAATCGGCCAAGAGAGTCTGCAAAAACTGATTGAGAGAGCAACGAGTCTTCTATGAGATAAGCGGCTCGTTGCCCCTGGTTGTTACTCAATATTCTGGATCTGCTCGCGCATCTGCTCGATTAGCACTTTAAGCTCCACCGCCGATTGAGTGATATCGGCGTTGATGGATTTGGAGCCCAATGTGTTCGACTCCCGGTTAAACTCCTGCATCATAAAGTCCAGCCGTCGCCCGCAGGGGCCGCCTTTTTTAAGGATCTTACGGGTTTCACCCACATGGGAATCGAGTCGATCCAGTTCTTCGGCCACGTCCACTCGTTGGGCCAGGATCACTAATTCCTGCTCGATGCGCCCGTCATCGGCGTCTACCTTGGCATCCTCAAATTTCTTCTGCAGTCGTTCCCGTTGCCATTGCAAAATATCTGGCATTTGCTGACGTACCTTAGCCGCTTCCGTTTCGATACTGTCGAGCCGATCTTCGATTAGCGTCTGCATATTGCTGCCTTCGTCGGCTCGTGACTGAATCAAGTCTTTAAGGGTGGCATCAAATTCCCCCAGAGTTTGAGAATGAATGGTTTCCATATCCTGTTCTTCGGCACTAATGACACCGGGCCAGCGCAACACGTCGAAAGGATTTACGCCCGAGGACTGGCCATGGGACTGGATCCAATCGGCAGCATCCAAGAGCTGCTTGGCCAACGCTTTGTTCATGGACAGGTCAGCCTCGTTGCCCTCATTGGGAGAGAACCTAAGGGTACACTCGATCTTGCCGCGGTTGAGTTTCTGCCGGAACCGCTCCCGCAGGGCGGGTTCCAGAGCTCGGAACTGTTCTGGCAGGCGAAAGTGGGTTTCCAGATAACGCTGGTTCACCGAGCGAATTTCCCAAACCACATTGCCCCAGTCCGCTTTCAGTTCGCGACGGGCGAAGGCTGTCATACTGTAGATCATAACCGCTGTCCTTAAATCATTGTTGGCGCAAGTATAACGAATTCTGCCAGGATTTGATGCAGAACACAGGGCCAGGATGTTGTATAATCCGCGCTAATTTTACACTCGCAATCCAAGGAGTCGTCATGCGTCCCAGCGGCAGAACCGTCAGTCAAATCCGTCCCGTGACCATCACCCGCAATTTCACCTGTCATGCCGAGGGTTCGGTGTTAATCGAGTTTGGCAATACCAAGGTGCTGTGCAATGCCACGGTGGAAGAAGGTGTTCCTCGCTTTATGAAAGGCCAAGGGAAGGGCTGGGTGACCGCCGAATACAGCATGCTGCCCCGCTCTACTCATACTCGAAGCCAAAGGGAAGCGGCCCGAGGTAAGCAAGGCGGACGCACTCTGGAGATTCAGCGTTTAATCGCCCGTTCGTTGCGAGCGGCGGTGGACCTGAAGCTACTCGGCGAAAACACCATCATTCTGGACTGTGATGTAATTCAGGCCGATGGCGGCACCCGCACCGCATCCATCACAGGCGCCTGTGTGGCCTTGGTGGATGCCATTAATCATATGCGTGGTAAGGGCTTAATTAAGACCAACCCATTGAAACACATGATCGCGGCCATTTCCGTGGGGATCTATCAGGGCACGCCGGTGGCAGATCTGGAGTATCTGGAAGACTCGGAAGCCGAAACCGATATGAACATTGTGATGGCCGAAGACGGCCGACTGATCGAGGTACAGGGCACGGCCGAAGAAGCGCCTTTCAGCTTCGACGAGATGCAGGAGATGCTGGAATTGTCCAAGCATGCCCTGCGAGAGCTGTTCGACGCGCAAAAAGCTGCGCTGAACTAGGAGGCAGCGATGCAAGACTACCAAAAAGCCTTTATCGATTTTGCCCTGGAGCGAGGGGTACTCAAATTTGGAGAGTTTACTCTTAAGTCCGGAAGAGTAAGCCCTTACTTTTTTAATGCCGGCCTGTTCAATACCGGTCGTGATCTGGCCAAGCTGGGTCAGTTCTATGCGGCTGCCTTGCAGGATGCTGGTGTCGATTACGATGTGCTTTTCGGTCCGGCCTACAAAGGCATTCCCATCGCCACGACAACGGCGGTGGCCTTGGCCGACAAGTACAATGTAGACAAGCCTTATTGTTTTAACCGTAAAGAGAAAAAAGACCACGGTGAAGGCGGCAATCTGGTGGGCAGTCCGTTGGAAGGCCGGGTGATGTTAGTGGATGACGTGATCACCGCTGGTACCGCCATTCGTGAGGCCATGGATATTCTTAACGCCAATAACGCCAACCTGGCTGGGGTATTGATCGCCTTAGACCGTCAGGAGAAAGGCAAAGGGGAGCTGTCTGCGATTCAGGAAGTGGAGCGTGACTTCCAGACACAGGTGGTGTCCATCGTCAGCCTGTCCGATCTGGTTGGCTATCTGGAGCAACAGCCGGAGATGGCCGAGCATCTGGCGAATATCAAGGCCTATCGTGAGCAGTATGGCATCTGAGTCGAATGCTGATCGCCAGCTCGACACCCTTGGGCTACGCTGTCCTGAGCCGGTGATGATGGTACGTAAGACCATTCGCACCATGGAGGATGGCGAGCTACTGCTTGTGATCGCCGATGACCCGGCCACGACCCGGGATATTCCGGGTTTTTGCCAGTTTATGGACCATCAGTTGGTGAGCAGTGATACCGAGCAGGCGCCCTATAGGTATTGGATCCGTAAGGGGCTGCCAGAGGGTTAACCTCTATTGGTGACCGCTTGCTGCATTGCTTTCGAGAGGCTTCCCTGCTGGATGTGACTCGTCGTCCGCGGCGAGCCAGCCCCTTTTAAAAAGACTTAAAAGGGGCGAAAAGGTCTTTGTCGCTCCTGACTTTTCGGGAACCTTGCCGCATCAAGGCTCTGACAGCATCGAACCGGTTCAAGGTAGCATCCTGCAAGGCTATCACCTCGCGAAATCATCCAGGATTTCGCGTTCAATTGAGCCTCGCTCTGCCAAGGAAAAGTCAAAGCGACGACTTAAACACCTACCGATGATATGTATGGTTAAGAGTGAATCTTTTTTTACTCTCCAGCTTAATTCCCCAAGCGGCGGCCTGCGGCTTCCAGCAACAGAGAGCGTAACGTCTTGCTACCGGCCGGGGAATTAGGTCGCACCTCCTCCAACACCAGTTGGTGCTCGTTTAATAGTCTTGCCAGTGTGGCGCGGCTGATCTGGACTGACACCATTTCGTTTTGGGCACAAGTAGAACCAGTGAATCTCATACCCTTCTCCTATTCCATTAACTCGTGCAATGCCTGCGCGACGGAGCTCTGGCAGCGCTGTATCAGACGGCGGCGACGAGCCTGGTGATTTCGCTGATATGTCAAATGTCGGGCTAATTGGCGGTATAACTCTATGGCCTGTTCAGTAAGGCCGTGTTGGTGATAACAGTGTCCCAGCATCAGAGCGCAACTGGTGGTTTGCAGCAGACTGTACTCAGGGGCCAGTCTCGACAGCAGTCGACTGTGATCGTAGGCCGTCTGATAACACACCACAGCGGCGAACACGCTCCCCCCTTGCCGGTACTGGTACGCGTGGCTTAACTGATTGCAGATAAATTTTTGAGTGCGACACAGGTATTGCTGATGTCGAACCTGAAGATGAAACCCACTCTCTTGCATCATAATGGCAACCTCCTGAAACCAAGTTAATCTAAATGATAATTATTATCAAGTGAGTTTTTGGTATCAGAGGTAGTTCGAATGAGTACAAAAAAGCCCGCCGGAAAGCGGGCTACAAACAGGGGATGGGAAGAGCCCTTTTTATTGCATGGAACGCAACATCCAGGCCGTTTTCTCGTGAATGGCCATTCGATCTGACACCAGTGCAGCGGTCGACTCATCATCGGCTTTCTGGGCTGTGGCCAACACTTCTCTGGCAGTACGAACGACCTGCTCGTGGCTCTTCGTGAGGATAACTACCATTTCGGCGGCGGCCGGTACCTCTTCGGTTTCCTCGATGGCCGTTAGCTTGGAAAAGGCTTTATAAGTGCCTGGGGATTCAACGCCCAGAGTACGAATTCGCTCGGCGATATCATCTACTGCTTCGGCCAATTCGGTATAGTGCTCCTCAAACATCAGATGCAACTCACGAAATTGTGGTCCGGTTACGTTCCAATGAAAATTGTGGGTCTGCAGATACAGAGTGTAACTGTCTGCCAGCAGACGTTTCAGACCATCGGCTACCGCGTTTCTGTCTTCAGAGTTGATACCAATATCAATATTGCTCATGCACTACACTCCTTCTTTCTGAATGTAAGGTTAGTATTGCACTAGATTGGTATTCTCTCTAATAAAACAAGTCGATACTGGCAATCGGGGTTGTTCATTAAGAGTCACACCGATGCGGGAAGGGGCCTGCACCTGAGCAAGTGCAGGCATAAGTGATTAAGACTCGGAGGCTTCCTGAATTTCCTCTCCCGCCTTTTCCAAATCCTTGCCGATGCCTTCCATGGTGGCACAGCCGCCCGCTAATAGTAGGGCTAAGGCACTGCACAGGGCGATAAGGGGTTTCATTTTTTGCATTACGGTGTTCCTTTGGTGAGTTACTTATCTTTATAAACTTTACCGCCTTTCATTACAAAAGACACTTGCTGCATTAACTCAATGTCTTCAAGTGGATTACCAGGGACTGCCACCAAATCCGCCAACTTTCCCGGCTCCACAGTGCCCAGTTTATCATTGATACGCAGCAGTTTAGCCGTGTGGTAAGTGGCTGAGCGAATGGCTTCAATGGCGGGCATTCCTGCCTCTACCATAAGTGCAAATTCTTTACCGTTGTCCCCGTGAGCAGATACGCCGGAATCGGTGCCAAAGGCAATCTTTACACCAGCTTTATAGGCTCTGGCAAAGGTTTGTTGGATCAGCGGACCGATCTCAGCCGCCTTAGGGCGCACAAGCTCAGGGAAGAAGCCTTCAACTTCGGCTTTCTCCGCCACCCAGTCGCCTGCCATAATGGTGGGCACATAATAGGTGCCATGCTCTTTCATCAGCGCCATGGTTTCCTCATCCATATAGGTGCCATGTTCGATGGAGGTGACACCGGCCTTGATCGCGCGCTCCATGCCCTCCTTGCCATGGGCATGAACCGCAACGGTCATCTCATAGTCATTGGCGGTTTCGACGATGGCTGCGACTTCATCATTCATGAACTGAGGGTTCTGGCCGCTCTTTGCTACCGACAATACCCCGCCGGTGGCGGTGATTTTAATCAGATCGGCACCGTCCTTATATCGCTGACGCACCGCTTTACGGGCATCGGCAATACCGTTCATCACGCCCTCTTTCGGACCGGGATCGCCTTCAAAAATATCCGCAGTGCCATTCGTGGGATCGGCATGTCCGCCGGTGGTGGCGATGGATTTGGCCGCTGTAAAGATACGGGGTCCTTCGACCAGACCCTTGTTTATGGCGTCGCGCAATGCCACCGTTTCATTATACGCATCACCCAGATTACGCACCGTCGTAAAGCCTGCATCCAGTGTCTTGCCAGCGTAATACACGCCTTTTAGCGCATAGTCGGCTTCATTCTGAGTAAAGCCTTCCATGTAGGATCGGGGGCCAAACTGGGAGCTGATATGGGTGTGCATATCCATCAGTCCCGGCATCAGGGTGCTGTTTTTAAGATCCACCAGAGTGTCATCATCATCCGGGGTACGATAGCCGGAATGGATGGCTTTTATCCGGTTGCCAGCCACGACCACAGTCATATCACTGAGTAACTGGTCGTCTTGGGCGGTGATCAAGTGACCGGCATGAATATAGGTGTCGGCCATTACCGAGGTGCTCAGCAGCGCACTGAGGCACAAAAGCGTGTATTTCATTCTGTCGTCTCCGATGGGCTTGGTTATTATTGTGCCAGATCAACATAGAAGGATTCGCCCGCCTCTACAATAGCACTCATCGATAAACCAAGGTCATTGAACATGAATCAGTCCGGGACCAGGCCGTTGAATAAGTATGAGATCAACGGACCCAGATATACCTCCTATCCGACCGCATTGCAGTTAGGGCAATTCAATCGTGATACCATGCTGGATAGCTATCGCTCCAGCAACAACCCGGGGCTGTCGCTGTATTTGCATATTCCTTTTTGCCACTCCCCTTGCTACTACTGTGGCTGTAATAAGCTGATTACCCGAAACTCCAATAAGGCCAGCCGCTATCTGGATTATCTGTGTCGGGAAATTGCTACTCAGGGGTTGTTATTTGCCGATAAACCGGTGCATCAGATCCATTTCGGAGGCGGCACACCCACGTTTCTCAGCGATGAGCAGCTTCACCACATATTAACTACCTTAACTGAACAGTTTCGTGTGGATGAGGATGCCGAGATCAGCCTGGAGATCGACCCCAGAACGGTTGAAGTATCAAGACTTGATATTCTTAAATCTATGGGGATTAACCGCCTCAGCATTGGTGTACAGGACTTTCACCCACAAGTGCAGAAGGCCATCAACCGAGAGCAAGATGAACAACAGATCAGGGCCTTGATAGTGCGGGCTTATCAACTGGATTTTGCGTCTGTTAGTCTGGACCTGATTTATGGCCTGCCTCACCAGACGCCGCAAAGTTTTGCCGAGACCATCGATAAAGTTATCGAACTATCGCCGGATCGGTTGTCGGTCTTTCATTATGCCCACCTTCCAGAGCGTTTTGCGGCCCAGCGTAAAATCGATGAGACGGCGCTCCCTGACAGCGCTACACGGAAAAAGATCTTTGCCATCGCCAAACAAAAGTTGGTGGATGCCGGCTATCTGTGTATCGGCATGGATCATTTTGCCAAAGCCGACGACAGTCTTGCCATTGCCCAGCAAAACGGGCGTCTGCATCGCAACTTCCAGGGTTATACCACCCACGGTGATTGTGATTTATTGGGAATGGGCGTGTCGGCTATCAGTCAGGTCAACGATGTGATTGTTCAGAATGATAAAAGGCTCAAGGGCTACTACAACAGGCTGGACGACTTCGGCTTCGCTTTAGATAAAGGCTATCAGCTGAGTCAGGATGACCTGATACGGGCTGCGGTGATTCGTCAGTTAATTTGCCATTTTGATCTGACCTTTGCTGATATAGGCAACGCCTACGATATCGACTTTAGTCTGTATTTCGCCGAGGAATTAAGGCAGTTGGCCGTAATGCAGGAAGACGGGTTACTGTCTTTGGATGACCACAAAGTCTGTGTCAGTCCTCATGGGCGGGCATATATCCGCGCGATTTGTATGGTTTTCGACAAATATTTGGAGCGAAAGACAAGAAGACAATCCTTCTCCCGTATAATTTAGTCTTTTCTAAATTATATTGCCAAGGCCGGAGGCTTTACCATACACTCTGTCGAAAACGGCAGAGGGAAGGACAGCTATGGCCCGCGATAAATCTTTAATCAATGAAGAAGTCTCCTACGGTGAAAACCAGGAGTTGGTGTCCACCACCGACTTACGCGGTGTAATTACCTACGCAAATCCAGTGTTTTGTGAGGTGGCCGGCTACTCCTATGACGAATTGGTGGGCAAGAATCACAATATTGTTCGTCACCCGGACATGCCTAAGGTAGCTTTCAAAGACTTATGGTCGCATCTCGAGAAGCATCAGTCCTGGCGAGGCATGGTGAAAAATCGTTGTAAGGATGGGCGCTACTATTGGGTGGATGCTTATGTCACGCCCATTTACGAAAATGGCCAAAAGGTGGGTTATCAGTCGGTGCGGGTAAAACCCAGTCGCGAACTGGTAGACCGTGCTGAGCATATTTACCGACAGGTCAACCAGGGCAAATTCAATAGCCGTGAAATCAGCGTTAACCAGAAACTGACTTTTTCAGGCCTTCTGGCGCTGGTGGCTGTGTTACTCAATGGAGGCCTGGGCGGTCTTTGGGCGGGCTTAATCACAGCGGTCGGTGTGGGAGCCAGCTTGGCCGTATTCTGGCGTGAATTGGTGGTTATCCCGCGTTTGTCCCATCGATTGGGCAGCGAATACGACAGCATCAGCCGGTTTGTTTATGCTGGCAAAGGTGTCACCAGTCATGTGGAGTTTCATCTCGGCATGTTGAAAGCCAAACTCAGAACTGTGATCGGCCGGATGCTGGATGCGACACACAGCCTTGAGGCGATTGCTAAAGAGAACGATGATTCTGCAAGAATGACCGCCGAAGGACTGAATAACCAACGCTCGGAAGTGGAGCAGATCGCCACAGCCATCACTGAAATGGCGTCCACTAGCCAGGAAATCGCTCGTAATACCTCAGACACCAATAGCAAAGTGGGCGAAGCCAGTAACTTCTCACGTCAGGCCCAGCAACGGGTCCAACAGAGCAAGTCTAAGGTTACCGAACTATCCCGGGTCGTCTCCGATGCTGCCGACTCGGCGGAGCAACTGGTACAGGAAGCGGATAAGGTTAGCAATGTGATGGGGGAAATCGAGGCCATCGCCGAGCAGACCAATTTATTGGCATTGAATGCCGCTATTGAATCGGCGCGGGCCGGCGAGAGTGGTCGTGGTTTTAGTGTGGTGGCCGATGAAGTGCGCGCGTTGTCCAAACGTACCCAAACCTCCACAGCCAATATTCATTCCAGCCTGGATGAGATGCGCCAAACCCTCAGTCGCTGGGTGGATACCATGGAAAACAGTAAAAATCAGGCTTTGGAATGTGAAGACGATGCCAACCAGACCACTGAGGCGATCGAAGAAATTAACCGAATGATGGCGGAGATTTCCGATTTCTCCACTCAGATCGCCACCGCCTCTGAGCAGCAGGAGCAGGTGTGTGAGGAGGTATCTCGTAACACTAATAACATCACCAACATCGCAGACGAGAATGCGCAGGTGGCACAGAGTATGGAGCAGGGAGCAAGTGAGTTACGCAATAGTATTGAGCGTTTAATGTCTATGGCTAAGACCTTTAGCGGACATTAGAGAAAAGGGTTTGGGGCTACTCCGTTAGCCCCAGGCTGCAGCTGTACGGGCCGCTGTGGAGCATTAATTGCTGGCCTGTATCGCCATCCTCCAGGCTGGCTTCGTGCACCAACTGATACAATACATTCTGATGTAACCTTGCCCAAAGGTTTCGGCGCACACGGGCATAGGGAAGTATGGCTGACGAAGTCTTATCCGAAAAAAGCGCAATGGGGTGGTCATCGCCGAGCACAAAGCGGTCACCGACGTTAGTGGTGAAGTTCAGGTAGCCGTCATCGGTGCGTTGCCACTGGGTTGCCACAAAGGGACTATCTTCTACCCGAATTCCGAGTTTTTCCACCGGGGTTACCAGAAAATAGTTTTCGCCTTCTCGTTTTAGCACGCTGGCAAACAGTTTAACCAGTGATTGCCGTCCAATGGGGCTGCCGTGGTATTGCCAACTACCATCATGCTTGATGACCAGGTCCATATCACCGCAAAACGGAGGGTCCCATTGGTCGACCGGCGGCAAAGCCTGTTGTTCGTCCGCCAGCTGCTGCTGGAGTTTATTGAGGTCCATTTTTGTTGATCAAGGCCTGCTTTAACTCTCTCAGCTTGGCCTTGATGATGCGCATGTTCTCAGGGCCAGTGCGCAGCAGTTGTTTTTGCAGGGCCGATAGTGATTCGAGGTGTGGGTCGGCGTATTGATACATAACGCTCTCGGTCTTGACTTCTACTGGCATCGGCACCTCAGGAGTATCTAACAGGTGGTCGATGGCATCCATCAATACATAATCGAATTCACCACCCCGACCTATTTCGCCATAGATTTCCTGTATTACGGGCTTGTAGTCATCATACAGGCTAAGTAGCGTCTCAGTCTCCATGGAGTCCAGCGCTTCCGCATAGGGCGTATAGCGTTTGTAGCTGGCGGCGTCGATCCATTCCTTACCCGCCTGTTGATAGGTTTTAAAGGACTGCTCCGGTGGCTTAACCAAGCCATGCCGAGGGGCCAGTTCTTCATCGGCGGCATTAACGGAAAACACTACAAAGCGGCGCAATAAATCTTCATCAACCAGCAGACGAGCGACAGCTTCATAAGCGCCCGCTTCGGACAAAGCTGTTTTGATGGCACTGTCTGATATATCGGGTAACTCTGGTTCGGGCGCGGGGTCTGGCTCGGGCTCCGTTACAGGGTCTGGTCGTTCCACCGGCTCGGGTGCGGATGGTTCTTGAGGCTCAGGCTCCGCCTGTTGAGATTGGGACTCGGTGACGGGTTGGAGCGGTGTTTCGGTCACCGGCTTGGGCTGTTCAGTTGCGGGCTCAGAAGAGCGCCAGAAATAAATACCCAGCACCACAGCCAGAATCACGATTGCAATCAAGATATAGGGCACTAAGGAACGTGAAGTTTGGGTATCTTGCTCTGTCATAAGGGCCTCATCGCAACAAATCTATTTACCAGTTTAGACCTAAAACTACCACAATGTGGTGGCAGATGTGTGCCTGTGGCCGCTTTTTGTTTGCGTCGCAAGCAGTGAACTTTCTACCACTGACCAGGGTAAAAGAGGATGTTGATCTTATCGTGGAGGTAGCGGTGTGGAAATTCAATATGCCCGACTGAATAAAGGCAAGCCCCTAGAGCAGCTTTATGTTCGCGCACTGGAAATGGGCATCTACCTGGTGGAGGTGGATCAGGGGCAAGGGCTGGCGTTGTTATATAATGGTGATCGGCCAATGCGCTTTCACAGCCTGACCTTGGTGAAGAAGGCCTTCGTCGATTTTACGGTAAAACAGGCTAAGCTTTGTCATGAATCGCCGTATGATGAAATGATCGGCAATGGACCCGTATCGGCGGAGTCCATGGAACTGCCCCTGAACATGAAACTGGGGGCGGTTTAGGAATGACGTCTTATACGTCTGTAAAGCTATGCGCGGATAGCTTATAACTAAATCGCCTTGTTTATCATATTTAGATCGGTATCCTATTATAAGGATTTTACTAGTGGAGGATAAATGACTGAATTTAACTGGCAACGAGCAGTCATCAAAGTTGGCAGTGCGTTGATTTCACCCGATGGACATAAATGCAGCGCTAAATATTTGCTCGCGATTGCCAGATTCATTACCGAAAGTCGAGAGCAAGGCAAGCAGGTGGTGATTGTGTCGTCAGGTGGTGTCGCTGCCGGTCGCAGTACGATTTCCCACACCGCTCACCCGTCTATTGCAGAAAAGCAGGCCATGGCCGCAGTCGGTCAGATGCAGATGATGGAAAACTGGTCACGTTTTTTCGATTTCCCCTGTGCCCAGGTTCTTTTGACCTATGATGACTTCCACGACAGAAGTCGCTACGTCAATATCAAGAATACCATCCGAGAACTATTGAATAATAATGTGCTGCCCATCGTTAATGAGAACGATACGGTAGCCGTCGACGCCTTGAAGGTGGGTGATAACGATAACCTTGCTGCGTATGCGGCGATGGTGGCGGAAGCGGATACGATGATTATATGCTCCGACATCGATGGTCTGTACGACGCTGATCCCCGCATTAATCCGGACGCCAAGCTGATTCCGGAAGTCGAGCAAATCACCAGCGAGATCTATGAACTGGCGGGCGGTCCGGGCACCAAAGTCGGAACCGGCGGTATGCGTACCAAGATCGAAGCGGCCGACAAATGTGCCGAAAGTGGTATGCAGACCCTGATCGTGAACGGCAGCAAGGGTGAAGTTTTTGATGCCCTGCTGGATGGTCGCATCCCGGGCACGCGTTTCCTGCCAACCAAAACGCCAGATACTGCCAAAGAGCAGTGGTTGAAACATGCGTTAATAGCCACAGGTCGTATTGACGTGGATAAAGGTGCCAAGAAGGCGCTGATCAAAGAGGGTGCTTCCCTGCTTCCCATTGGCATCACCCATGTTGAAGGCGACTTTATGCCGGGCGATGCTGTAGAGGTGTGCTACGACGGCGTGCCCTTTGCCAAAGGCGTTGCCTTGTACAGTGCCGCCGACTTGCACGCCATTAAAGGGTTGCAGAGTGCGGACTTTGAAGATGCTATCGGCTACACCTCGGGTGAGGCAGCCGTGCATCGTGACGACCTGGCGCTGCTGTAGTAAGAAAGCAGCCATCGGGCTGCTTTTTTGTATTTGTTACAGCGAATTCACCGAATATTAGTAGGAGAACATATGAGCTTTTCAATTAAAGAAATGGCTAAGAAAGCCCGCATCGCCTCGCGTCAGCTGGCTAAAGTAACCTCACAGAAGAAAAATGCCGTGCTGCACAGCATTGCAGACAATATGGAACAGCAAACGCCTCAGATCCTGAAAGCGAATGAAAAGGATTTGGAAAACGGCCAGCAAAATGGTCTGTCCGATGCCATGATGGATCGTCTGAAGCTGACCGAATCCAGCATCCGCGACATCGCCAATGCGGTGCGCGACATTGCTGCTCAGGCTGATCCGGTTGGTAGCATTAGCAACATTCACCGTGAAGAAAGCGGCATTGAAGTGGGCAAGATGCGCATCCCTCTGGGGGTGATTGCCATGATTTACGAGTCGCGCCCCAACGTCACTATTGATGCCGCAGCGCTGTGTTTGAAAGCCGGTAACGGTGTCGTATTGCGAGGCGGTAAGGAAGCCTTGCATTCCAATCTGGCGTTGGCTGAGTGCATTTACACGGCACTGGAATCCAACGATCTGGATCGTAACTGTGTGGTCGTGGTACCGGACCCTGATCGCGCTATCATGAACGAGCTGATGACGTTGAACGAGGACATTGATCTGATCATCCCTCGGGGCGGTGAAGGTCTGATTCGCTTCGTGTCGGAAAACAGCCGCATTCCTGTGATTCAGCATTACAAAGGTGTTTGTCACCTGTACGTAGATGATAAAGCCGACGAAGCCAAGGCATTAAGCCTGCTGCAAAATGGTAAGACTCAGCGCACTGGCGTATGTAATGCACTGGAGACCTTGCTGGTACATAAAGATATCGCTGCCAGCTTCCTGCCAATGGCGGCGGCCATGCTGGCCGAGCATAAGGTGAAGGTCCATGCCTGTGAAAACAGTATCGGTTACTTCGATGGCGCCATTCCGGCGACCGAAGAAGACTGGGACGAGGAGTACCTGGCGTTAGAAATTGCCGTGCGTGTGGTGGATAGCTTCGATCACGCCATCGAACACCTGGAAGCTTATAGCTCGGGCCACACCGAGGTGATCGCGACTCAGGATTATTCCAACGCCCAGAAGTTCATCCGCTCGGTGAATTCTGCGGTAGTGATGGCGAATGCTTCTTCGCGTTTCTCTGACGGCGGTCAACTGGGCTTGGGGGCTGAAATTGGTATCTCCACCAGTAAACTGCACGCTTATGGGCCCATGGGGGTAGAGTCACTGACCACTGAGAAATTTGTGGTGTTGGGTGACGGTCATATTCGCCAGTAAGCCCATGACGGATAATGCCGCCAAGGCATGACCTAAGCGGTAGATAGACTATAATCGCAAGCCGACATTCGCCAATCTGCGGATGTCGGCTTTGTTATATCCGGCCTTTGGTCTGATATGTCACCGGGGAAAAACGCTTTACACTTAAGGGATGCCGCCGATTTTCAGGTGGCGAATGCCAGCGAGCGAGGAACTGTGAGTATTCAGGATTTATTCGAGAAAAATCGACAATGGGCTCAGCGTACCGACACCGCTGACCCAGAGTTTTTTAATAAGCTGGCAAAACAGCAAAGCCCCGAGTACCTGTGGATCGGCTGTTCGGACAGCCGCGTGCCTGCCAATCAGATCGTCGATTTACTGCCCGGAGATATCTTCGTGCATCGCAATGTGGCCAATCAGGTCATCCATACCGATCTCAACTGCCTGTCGGTGCTGCAATTCGCCGTTGACGTGCTTAAGGTCAAGCATATTATCGTCTGTGGTCATTATGGATGCGGCGGTGTAGCGGCGTCTATCGATGGTAAGCAGCACGGTCTTATCGACAACTGGCTGCACCATATCGAAGATGTGGCACACAAGCATGAAGCTGAACTGTCGGGCTTGTCTCAGGAGGATAAGGTGAGCCGCCTGTGTGAGTTGAATGTGCTGGAGCAGGCTAAAAATGTTGCTCGAACGTCTATTGTGAAAGATGCCCTTGCCCGAGGCCAGGATATTGAGATCCACAGCTGGATATACAGCCTGAAGAATGGCCGCTTGAAGGATCTGGAACAGCAATAACTATCAAGGATCTTAGGCTCGTCCGTATCCCGAACCCAAGCCAGTAATTACTCCTGCCTCCAGAACAAGTCCAGCTCGGCCTTCCATTGCCCTCCCGCTCACTACTCTATTGGCTACGAGCTTTCGCCAACAGCGGGCGTGGTTCGCCCACGGTCTCGCGCTCCTCGCTCCTCGCTCTTAAGCATCCATGCGTCTGCGGCATACGTCGGCTAAAGAAGGCTTAAGTGCAAGTTTTCAGGCGAAAACCAGTCCGTCCGGTCAATCGAAGTCAATCGAAAGAATCCCTCGAATTGCTCCTGCATTCGAGGGATTCCATATGTCCCTAGATATAAAAAAGCCCGACCAGAGGGTCGGGCAAAAGGGCTTGGTTAAAGCACCTAACGACAGAAACCAAGGGAGTTTATTGGGCCTCGACGATGGCCTTCATATCCGTCATATAACCGCGTAGCTCTTTACCCACCTTTTCTACTGGGTGGTTGCGAATAGCGTCATTCACTTCAGTGAGCGTCTTGTTAAGCACACTGTTGGACTTAACGTTCAGCCCCTTACCGATCACATCGGTCTTGATGCTGGGCATAAAACGTTCTGCCAACAGAGGCACGGCGGCATTGGCAAACAGATAGTTACCGTATTCGGCCGTATCGGAAATTACCACATTCATCTCATACAAGCGCTTACGGGCGATGGTATTGGAGATCAATGGGGTCTCATGCAGCGACTCATAGTAGGCTGATTCGGGCAGGATGCCGGCTTCAACCATCACATCGAAAGCCAGTTCGACACCGCATTTGATCATGGCCACCAGCAGGATGCCGTTATCAAAGAACTCTTGTTCTTCAATCTCACCCTGATACTGAGGCGCTTGCTCGAAACCACTCTGGCCAGTTTCTTCCCGCCACTTAAACAGGTTGGCATCGCCGTTGGCCCAGTCTTCCATCATGGTCTTGGAAAACTCACCGCTGATGATGTCGTCCTGATGTTTTTCAAACAGGGGGCGAAGCAAGTCAGTTAACTCTTCGGAAAGTTCATTGGCCTTGATTTTGGCCGGATTGGACAGGCGATCCATCATATTGGATACGCCGCCGATCTTCAGCGCTTCGGTGATGGCCTCCAATCCATACTGAATCAGAGCCGCAGCGTAACCGGCATCAATGCCTTCCTGGACCATCTTCTCGTAGCACAGGATGGCGGCGGTTTGTTGCATACCACACAGGATAGTCTGCTCACCCATAAGGTCCGATTTTACTTCGGCCACAAAAGACGACTCCAGTACCCCGGCACGGTCGCCGCCGGTAGCGGAAGCCAGTGCCTTGGCGATAGTCAGACCTTCGCCTTGTGGATCGTTTTCAGGATGCACGGCGATCAGGGTTGGAACACCGAATCCGCGCTTGTATTCTTCGCGTACCTCGGTGCCCGGACATTTTGGTGCGCACATGACCACGGTAATATCGGAGCGAATCTGTTGGCCTTCCTCAACGATATTGAAGCCGTGAGAGTAACCTAGTGCCGAGCCTTGCTTCATCAAAGGCATCACAGCTTCTATAACACTGGCATGCTGCTTATCCGGGGTCAGGTTATACACCAGATCCGCTTCAGGAATCAGTTCCTGGTACGTACCCACGGTGAAGCCGTTGCTGGTGGCTCGCTCATAGGAAGCGCGCTTCTCATCGATAGCGGCTTGGCGCAGAGCGTAAGCCACATCCAAGCCGGAATCGCGCATGTTCAGGCCCTGGTTAAGACCCTGAGCACCGCAACCGACAATGACAATTTTCTTGCCTTTTAAGAAGTCACAGCCCTGGGCAAACTCGCTGCGGCTCATAAAGCGGCAACGACCCAATTGATCTAACTGTTTTCTTAACGGCAGTGAGTTAAAGTAATTCGCCATAAATCCTTCTCTATTCTCTTCTTACAAGCCAGTGACGTACTTGCATTGGGTGACACTGTAGTGGCTTTCTTATGTTGAATAAAATGATATATTTAAAAGATAGTATTTCATTTTGTGAAACATGATGGATCTCCGTACCCTGCAACTGTTCGAGCATCTGGCCACCAGCCTGCACTTCGGTAAAACCGCAGAAGCTTTATTTGTCAGTCCGCCAACGCTGAGTCGGGCGATCAAACGGCTGGAAGAGGAGGTAGGCGCGCCGTTGCTGGTCAGAGACAACCGATCCGTTAAGCTGACTGCTGCCGGGGAGCAGATGCAGCGCTTCGCCCAGGAAACCCTGCAGCAATGGCAAAATACTAAGCTTGGCATTCACCAGCAGGCTCAGCAGCTAGCCGGTGAATTGAGCCTGTTTTGCTCTGTGACAGCCAGTTACAGCCACCTTCCAGCGATACTGGATAGCTTCCGACATCGCCATCCTCAGGCTGAGATCCGCCTGACCACCGGCGACCCTGCCCTTTCGATCGAAAAGGTAGTGCAGGAACAGGCGGATATGGCTATCGCGGTGCACTCGCCGGATATGCCCAAGCATTTGTATTTCCAGCCGTTGGATACCTTACCCTTGGTAATGATTTGCCCGGTCGGATATCGGGTGGGGAGGTTAGAGCAGATAGACTGGCGCACGATGCCTATGGTGATGCCCGATAGTGGCCCGTCCAAGCGCATAGTGCATCACTGGCTGGCGGAAAAAGGTATTCGGCCAAAGATTTATGCGTCGGTCAGCGGTCATGAAGCTATTGTTAGCATGGTGGCCTTAGGTTGTGGCATCGGCATAGTACCGCGACCTGTAGTGGAGAACTCAGTGGTGCTCGATAAGGTATCCGTGATCGCGCTAGACCACATTGAATCTTTCAGACTTGGGCTGTGCTGCTTGCAGCAACGAGTGGCTGAGCCTTTGATAAACGCGTTACTGGAACAAGCTTGATGTTAATAAAGGGCTTCAAAACAAAAGCGCCCGGCTTGGGCCGGGCGCAAGAAAGTTGTTACGGAGTGATTACTGCTCGCGAACCACGCGCAGGCCAATATAATTAGCCCGGAAGCTGGGCTCTAACTCCATACGAGTTGACACTCGGGCCAGGCGAGGCGCAAAACTCCAGGCGCCGCCGCGGACGATAGCGCCACTTTTAGCTTCTTCGCTGGTGGTCCACTCCCACACGTTGCCTACCGTATCGAAAAGGCCATAGCCATTTTCGTCAAAAGTGGCCACGGGGGCTGCGCTTTGATTGGACCACTCACTGCCGCACCAGCCACAGTTAGCATTATTGGTTCCAATACTATCACCCCACCAGAAGTCACTCTCGGTACCGGCACGGGCCGCGTATTCCCACTCCACTTCTGATGGCAGACGATAAGTGGTGCCACTGGTTTTGCTCAGCCAGTCAACATAGGCCTTGGCATCTCGTTGACTGATACACACCACGGGGTGTTTATCGGTATTGTTGTATCCGGGCTGGCGCCAGTTCAGCTTGTCATTCCACACAGGTTTGCCACCCTCATAGTAGGCGCACCCCTTGCCCTTTTCGGCGTCGGTAACATAGCTAGTGGCTTTGGCAAAGTGGCGAAAATCGGCCACGGTAATTTCGGTCTCAGTGAGACCGAATGATTCATCAATCTGACGCGTCTCTACAGGGCGCTCATTGCTTAGACCATTCCCGTTAATGTCCCCCATCTTAAAGCTACCAGCCGGAATGACGACCAGCGTTGGGCCCTGGATGTCATCCACCAGAATGTCCTGAATTTTTTCGCCCTTATTAAAGGCAAATTGGGCTTTATCCAGCTCCACCCGCATGGTCGTGCTTTCCCTAAGATCGATTTTACGGGTAATCGGCTGGTAACCCCGTTTAACGACCTCAATGGTGTGAGGGCCTGCGGGCAGCATCACCTGTAACTTGGTGGAACCGTAGCTTTCACCATCAATGAACACTTCGTCATCATAAACGTTAGAGCGTAGGGTCAGTTCGTACATCTTGGATTCATCGGAACCCTGCGCTGCCATCATTTCTTGTGGCGTTTCAGTGACGACTTCAGCCTGCTCGGGACGATTCAGACAGTAGCGACGGTCCAGCGCCAGCAAGTCGCAGGCTTCGGCGCGATTCATGCTGCCTTTCAATTTAGCGTTGATGCTGACCTGATAGTTGGCGTTGCCGCTAAAGCCGTCATCCACGATGTCGCTGTGCATCACCTGTACATAGGCATCGGAATATGGACGCTGCTTGCTAGCCAGCTCAGATTCGGTCAGGCCGTTGTAGAGCTCGTCAAGGAAGCGTTTGGAGGCTTTTTGCTTGGCCAGGAATTTACCGCGATTGCTGCATTTGGCGATGGTTTCTTCGCGGTCACACTGAATGCTGTGCTGCACGCTGATGGTATCGGTACGGTTAAACTCATTATAGAGGCGATCCACCCGAGCGTTGTTCAGCTCTTCTTTCAGGTTTTCGATCTTATTAAGCAGGCCATGTTTGGAAATACGCAATTGCTCAACATCCGCCAACTTAGCCTGCCAGGCGTTGTATTTGTCGGTGATGGCGTCTTTGTTCTGTTTATGGGCACGAACGGCTTCCAGATAGGACTGGCGATATTGCTCAATATCGACGCTGGGATCTTCGATGATTTTCTCATACTGCTGATTCATCTGATTAAGGCGTTGCTGGCGCTGCTCTTCCAGCTCTTTGTTCTTCTGCCTTAAGTCCGCCAGTTCAGACTCCAGTTGATTGGCCTGGGCCTGTTCTTTTTGCAGCGTCTGATGATAGCTGTCGTATTCACTCTGGTTGGTTTGAATTTGTTGTCGGATATCTTCAACGGAGTCAGACTGTTGAGCGATCAACCCCGTTGAGTATGTCAGGGCTATCGCCAGAGCCAAGTGTGCTATTCGATTCATTATTCCATTCCCAACGGGTCGCCAGCTTATTAACTGTTATTGTTGTTCGTGCTTAACGGCTGATAATAACATTACCGGCAGTATATTAAAGCTGCTATCTCGCGTAACAAACTCCTATGCTATTGAGTTGTCAATAAAAGCGCAAGTATTGGAAGCGACTCGGGACAATGAATAAAATTTAGGCAGATTCGGACCGCTAATTACTGCTCAAAATGGCAATCAGTCGATCCAGTGCTCGATATTGCAGTGCCTCGGTCAGGTGATGACGGCGAATGTTTGCTTTGCCTTCCAAATCGGCCAGGGTGCGCCCGATTTTGAGGAGCCGGTGAAAGCTGCGGATCGAGAGGCCGAGTTGTTCGGCGGCCTGCTCCAGAAATTGCCGGTCTGCCTGGGAAAGGGAGCAATGCTGATCGACTTCCCGGGCACTGAGGTGGGCGTTGAGCTTGTCGGTTCTATGCCACTGGCGCTGACGAGCCTGCAGCACACGCTGACGCACCAAGGCGGTAGGCTCACCGCGGTCTTGGATGCGTTGGGCAAACTGTCCCGAGGGCAGCTTAGGCACTTCTACCTGCAAATCGATGCGCTCTAAGAAGGGACCGGACAGGCGATTCAGGTAACGCAATGTTTGCTCTGTGGTGGCTCTTCGGTCCTGGGCCGAACCTGTGGGCGACGGATTCATAGCGGCCACTAACTGAAATCGGGCCGGAAATTCCGCCTGACGGGCGGCACGGGAGATAGAAACCTTCCCGGCCTCCAACGGCTCGCGCAGGACTTCCAATACTTTGCGATCAAACTCCGGCAACTCGTCTAAAAACAGCACCCCATTATGGGCCAAAGATATCTCCCCTGGTCTTGGCTGACTGCCTCCGCCTACCAGTGCTACTGCCGAACTTGTGTGATGGGGGGATCGAAATGGACGCTGACGCCAACTGTCGGGAGTTAAGGGCTTCCCAGTCACCGAGTGAATAGCGGCGGTTTCCAGTGCTTCATGTTCGCTCATTTCTGGTAATAGCCCAGGCAGGCGATTGGCCAGCATTGTCTTGCCGGTGCCCGGTGGACCGGTAAGAAGCAGGTTATGACCACCGGCAGCGGCGATCTCAAGTGCCCGCTTGGCAGGTCCCTGCCCGACCACATCTTGCAAATCAAGTGTAGAGTCTGGTGCCTGTTCTGGTATCTGCGATTGGTAGACGGGCAGCTGTTCTTGGCCGTTCAGATGATGAAAGACTTCCAGGAGCTGGCAAGCCGGGTACAAGTCGGCCTGGCGGATTAGTGCCGCTTCACCGGCATTGTCGCGGGGGAACACCAGCTGATGACCGGCCTGATGGCAGGCATAGGCGCTGGGCAAAACACCACTGATGGGGCGCAGCTCTCCTGACAAGGCAAGTTCGCCAACAAATTCTGAGACCTGCAAACGTTCTTTAGGTAGGTCATGACAGGCAGCGATAATGCCGATGGCAATCGGTAAATCAAAGCGACTGCCGTCTTTAGGAAGATCTGCCGGAGCGAGATTAACGGTAATGCGTTTGGGTGGGAATTCGAATCCAGAGTTGGTCAGCGCCGAGCGCACCCGATCCCGGGACTCTCTCACCGACGCCTCGGGCAAGCCGACAATATTAAAGGCCGGAAGGCCGTTAGACAGATGAACCTCCACCGATACCTTGGGGGCTTCGATGCCCAAACACGCCCGGGTCTGCACGATTGCCAGTGACATCCTTGTGTCTCCCTATACTCATCTGAACTAAGCCTAGTCAGATTAACAGGGTTTTTCTAATGCAGCCCTTGGAATAATGGCAGCTGCCAGTGGCGGTAAATGGCCGTCACGCGCAGGCTAAGAGTGCCTATGACAGCGCCCAACATGGCGAGAGAACTGTTGTCCCATCCCCAGAATATGGCCAGATAAACCAGACTGCCGAAAATACAGGTGGTAGCGTAAAGCTCACCTTTGAGCACTAAAGGAATATCGCGACAGATGACATCCCGAATCAGGCCGCCAAAAGCACCGGTCATGGTGCCCATGACTATCGCAATGAGGGGATCAGCACCGTAGTTCAGAGCTTTTTGCAGACCCATGACATTAAAAAACGCCAATCCCATGGCATCGGCGATAAGCAGGGTTTGATAGGGAAACTTATGAGTGACTCTTAACCAAATGATGGTGATCACCGCTGCCGCCAGTATGGTGTAAAGAAAATCGGTGCTGTGCACCCAGAATACAGGTAAGTCGAGGATCATATCCCGCAAAGTGCCGCCACCAATAGCGGTGACTGAAGCCAGTACGATTACGCCGAAACCGTCCATGTGTTTGCGAAATGCCATCAGAGTGCCAGAGACAGCAAACACTGCTACGCCCATCAAATCGATCCAATGTAGCCATTGCGTCATTGTTGTGCCTTAATCCGAACTTCAGATAGTTTGAAACGGTATAACAAATAAGCGCCGGGCTGAACGAATTTCCTTGATCCGGTTTTGTTCATCATGCTATTAATTCGCTTAGTGACGTACGCCCTTCGGGGTTCTTTTCAAAAATTTTTCTATTCTTCTTACTAAGCCGGTAGTTATCAGACAAGCGGGTTATGCTGGTCTGAATCTTTTTTGTGATCCGATAAGAGGAATAGGTCAATGCCAAAATTACGCTCCGCCACTACCACTCAAGGCCGCAATATGGCTGGTGCCCGTGCGCTCTGGCGCGCCACCGGCATGAAAGACGGCGATTTTGGTAAGCCCATTATCGCGGTTGCGAATTCCTTCACTCAGTTTGTGCCTGGCCATGTGCACCTTAAAGACATGGGCCAGCTTGTCGCCCGCAGCATCGAAGAGGCTGGCGGTGTTGCCAAGGAGTTTAACACCATCGCTGTGGACGACGGTATCGCCATGGGCCATGGCGGCATGCTTTATAGCTTGCCGTCGCGGGAGCTGATCGCCGACTCGGTGGAATACATGGTTAATGCTCACTGTGCAGATGCGCTGGTGTGCATCTCCAACTGCGACAAGATCACCCCCGGCATGTTGATGGCGGCGATGCGCCTGAATATTCCGGTGGTGTTTGTTTCCGGGGGCCCAATGGAAGCGGGTAAAACCAAGCTGTCCGATCAGATCATCGCGCTGGATTTGGTAGATGCGATGGTAGCGGCCGCCGACGATAAGGTCAGCGACGAAGACTCTCAGGAGATCGAGCGTTCCGCCTGCCCCACCTGTGGCTCCTGCTCAGGCATGTTTACTGCGAACTCCATGAACTGCTTAACCGAGGCCTTGGGACTGTCTTTGCCCGGCAATGGCTCTATGTTAGCCACTCACGCCGATCGCGAAGCTCTGTTTAAAAATGCCGGTAAGCAGGTGGTGGAACTGTGTAAACGTTATTACGGCGACGACGATGCAACCGCCCTGCCCCGCTCCATAGCCAATCGTAAAGCGTTTGAGAATGCCATGAGCCTGGATATCGCCATGGGCGGCTCTACCAATACCATCTTGCACTTGCTGGCCGCGGCGCAGGAAGGCGAGATCGATTTTACCATGACCGACATCGATCAACTGTCCCGTAAGGTGCCTCACCTGTGCAAAGTGGCACCGGCCACCCAGAAATACCATATGGAAGATGTGCATCGCGCTGGCGGCGTAATGGGCATTTTGGCGGAACTGAACCGAGGTGGCTTGTTGCATGGCGATAATCCCCATGTGCTGGGTGGCACCATGGCCGAGGTGCTGGCCAAATGGGACGTGGTAGACAGTGCCAATGAACAGGCCCAGACCTTTTATCGAGCCGGTCCTGCTGGCATCCGTACCACTCAGGCCTTTAGTCAGGATTGCCGCTATCCGGATGTGGACAATGACCGCGAAAACGGCTGTATCCGAACCGTTGAACATGCCTACAGTCAGGATGGCGGTTTGGCGGTGCTGTTCGGCAACCTGGCCGAGAATGGCTGTATTGTGAAAACCGCCGGGGTGGATGAGTCCATCTTAACGTTCAGTGGCCCTGCGCGGATCTTCGAAAGTCAGGATGCCGCAGTGGCGGGGATCCTGAACGACGAGGTGCAAGCAGGTGAGGTGGTGATCATTCGTTACGAGGGGCCGAAAGGGGGGCCTGGTATGCAGGAAATGCTCTATCCCACGTCTTATCTCAAGTCCAAGGGCCTGGGTAAGGCCTGTGCCCTGATCACCGATGGGCGTTTTTCCGGCGGTACGTCGGGGCTGTCCATTGGCCATGTGTCTCCCGAGGCGGCCAGTGGCGGTACCATCGCGCTGGTGGAAGAAGGCGATACCATCGAAATTGATATACCCAATCGGCGCATTGAGCTTAAGGTCAGCGATGCCGAGCTTGCTCATCGCCGGGAGGCGATGGACCAGAAACCCAATGCCTGGCTGCCCGAAGCTCGTGAGCGAGCGGTTTCTTATGCCTTGCGGACTTATGCCCTTCTGGCCACCAGTGCGGATAAAGGGGCGGTGCGTGACAAGTCCAAGTTGGAGTACTGAGATGACGGTCAGCGAAGCGGAGTATCTACGTAAAGTCCTGCTCTCTCCGGTTTACGATGTGGCGGTGAAAAGCGATTTGGTGCGCATGAACCGGTTGTCTGGCGAACTCAACTCGGATATCTGGTTAAAGCGTGAGGACCAGCAGCCGGTGAAGTCCTTTAAGCTTCGCGGGGCCTACAACCGAATGAGCCAGCTTTCCGAGGCGCAGAAGCAAGCCGGGGTGATTGCGGCTTCCGCGGGCAATCATGCCCAAGGACTGGCCTATTCGGCTCGCATTAAAGGCATAAAGGCAGTGATCGTGATGCCGGAAACTACCCCGGATATCAAGGTAGAAGCCGTACGTCGCTTTGGCGGCGATGCCGCCGAGGTGGTATTGCACGGTACCAGCTTCGATGCTGCCAAGGACGAAGCACAGCGTCTGGCAAAAGAGAATGGCTATACTTTTATTCCACCGTTCGATGATCCTGATGTGATCGCCGGTCAGGGCACCATTGGCCGTGAACTGTTGGAGCAAAACCCCAAACTGGATACCCTGTTTATCGCGGTCGGAGGTGGTGGTTTAGCCGCGGGTATTGCTGTATATCTTAAGCAGCTAAAGCCAGACCTGAAAATCATCGCCGTGGAGTCTGATGAGTCGGCCTGCCTAAAGGCAGCCCTGGAGGCGGGCAAACCAGTGACCCTGCCATCGGTAGGGATTTTTGCCGATGGGGTCGCGGTTAAGACCATCGGTACCGAAACCTTCCGTTTGTGTCAGCAATACGTGGACGAGGTGGTAACGGTTAGTAGCGACGAGATCTGTGGTGCTATCAAGGATATCTTCGACGATACCAGGGTCATCGCCGAACCTGCGGGAGCCATGTCGGTGGCAGCAATCCGGAAATACGCCAAGAACCATGATCTCAGTCAGGCTCATGTGGGTGGCATATTATGTGGTGCCAATATTAACTTTCATACCCTGCGCTACGTGTCTGAGCGCTGCGAGCTGGGTGAGCAGAAAGAGGCGGTTTTCGCCGCCACCATTCCAGAGCGGCCCGGCGCCTTTAAGCGTTTCTGCGAGTTATTGGGCGGGCGCGGCATTACCGAATTTAATTACCGCTATGCCCGTGAGGACGAGGCTCATATCTTTGTGGGGCTCAAATTGCGGCAGGGGCAGGCGGAATTTGAGCAGATTCGTCAGACGCTGCATGACGAAGGGTATCGGATTTTCAATCTATCCGACAATGAGATGGCCAAACTCCATGTGCGTTACATGGTTGGGGGGCGGCCGGTGGATTTGCCTAACGAGCATATTTTTTCCTTCGAGTTCCCGGAGCATCCGGGCGCACTAAAAAAGTTTCTCGATACCTTAGGCGATCGCTGGAACATTACCTTATTCCACTATCGCAATCATGGGGCCGCAGAAGGGTTGGTGCTGGCAGGCTTCGATATACCGACTGATTCGCGGCGGGACTTTGATCGGCATCTGAGCCAGCTGGGTTACCATTATCAGGAGCAAACAGATAATCCGGCCTATCAGTTTTTCCTATCGGATTTAACGGCACCGGCCTGATCGGATTCACAAGCCCGGCTGATAGCCAGCCGGGCGAATACCGGTCCCAGGACCTCAAACAGCACGGTGGTGCTAACCACTAAGGTCAACAGGGTTTGCTGGTACTCGGGAAACCGGTTACCCGCCACCAGCGCCATACCGATGGGCACCCCGGCCTGAGGTAACATGGCCAGGCCCAGCCAGTTACGATAGGCAGGCGTTAAACGGCCAAACACCCCGCCTACAAAGGCGCCCAGGTATTTGCCAGCTATGCGGCAAAATACAAATACCACGCCTACCCAACCGAGATTCGCTAAAGCGTCCAGCTCTAATGAAGCGCCCGCTACCACAAAGAAGATCACCATAAACAAGGACTCAACACCTTCAATGGCATGAAACGGGTAGTCATGGTGTTTGGCGAGATTGGCAATTAAGGCGCCGACGCTCATTACCGCGATCAGATAGGACACCTCCAGCCACATGGCCAGACCACCGGTCAGAAACACTACTCCCAGTGCCTCTGTCAGCATAGGCTGACCGTCTTTCAGGCGGCCGGTCAGGTAAGCCGATGGCAGACCAACGGCCGCGCCCAGTAACAAGGCTCCGCCAATATCCTGAATGGAATGAAGCACGATGCCGCCATCCATGCCGCTGCCGTTGAGGCCGCTGACCGTTGCCAGTGCCAGACCAAACAGCAGCAGTGCCCATACATCATCCACGGCCACCACGGAGAGTAACAGCTGGCCGAATCTGGAGTTTCCGCCCGATTCATGCACCACATCTAATATGGCAGCCGGTGCGGTAGCAGCGGCGATGGCACCTAAAATAATCGCAATGGGAGGGCTAAGCCCGACCCAGATTAACCCTAAAGTGACAACCACCATCGTCACCAGAGCGCCAGACAGTGACACCCAGAGGATGGACTTCGCTGAGCGGTGTAGAGATGCATGAGTGAGCTTACCGCCGATTAAAAAGCCCACCATTAGTAATGTCATATCGGAGATCAGGCTGAACCGGTCAGTAAAGACCTCGGGGATCACCCCCAGCCCCTGATCGCCAATGGCAATGCCAAATAGCAGTAACAGTGTCACTCTGGGGAGTGGTGTGGATTTGGATAAGAAGGACGTGGCAAGGCCCAGCAATAAAATCCCACCAAGCGCCATCAGGAAAGCATCTGGCGCCTGGTCTGGTTGGGGACTTACCATTATCGAGTCAGGTGAGTTGTGGTTCGAGGGTTAGTCTTTAATCCGAACGGCTAACACATCACATTTGGCATGATGCAGAACGCTGTTAGCCGTTGAACCCAGCAGCAGCCGAATGCCGTGACGGCCATGACTGCCTAACACGATGAGATCGGCATTTCGTTCTTCCGCGGTATCCACAATCAAATCCGAGGCATGACCACTTTGAATGCTAAAGTCATCTTCCCCGAGTCCATAGGGTTCTATCAATGACTTAACACTCTTTCTGGCAGTATCCAGTACCGACTCCATATCGAAGGCGAAATCGTAACCTGCATAGTCACCCATGCCGGGGCTGGGCAACTCGGTGGCGTGAAATATATGCAGTTTAGAACCCTTGATGGACTCATTGGCGAACACCGCATCCAGTACCTGCTTAGCTTCTACTGAAGTATCGATTGCCACTAACACATTGTTGTACATCCCAATCTCCTTCTAAAACTTTATTGTCACTACAAAGATAGACGGAGACCAGCGGTCTTGCATTGAGACAGATCAGCTTATTCATTACTGCTATTTAGCGCCAGCCCAGCCAGCGTCAGAGCCAATATCAACAGCAGCGGCACCGCAATCAGATGGATCGACGCATCGAACTCACCACTCCACTGAATCCAGAAGGTGGTGGCTAAGGTGGCGATAAGAGTCATGATCACCAGGCTATTTTTGTGGATGCAACGCATGATTCTCTCCTTAAATAAAAACCCGACTGCAAGCTTAGAGGCTTGTCATTGATCGCGTTAGTGGCAATAATGATAAAAATAGTGCGTAAAGTGACATTAAGATGCTGCATATAGCTTTGCTTGTAACCCCCAACGCGATCGCCAGTGATGTGATGAGCGTGATCGATTTTTTCGATATGGCTAACTCGTATTGGCGGTTCCAGCATCCAGAGCAGCCAGAACCCTTCAGCACCGCCGTGTATTCTGCTTCAGGCGCCCCGGTCAGGTGCTCCAATGGCATCAGTTTTTCCACCTTGCCTCTGACGGCATTGGACCGTCCCTCTGCGTTAGTCGTTGTGCCTGCATACGCGGACACACCAGTCAGACTTGATGATTACCTTCGGGAAGGACAGGCCCTGCTGCCCGTATTACGAGAGTGCGCTAAGGGTTCCACGTTGCTCGTCAGCCATTGTGTAGGCAGTTTCATTCTGGCCGAGGCCGGGTTGCTGGATGGCTTTCGTGCGACCACCACCTGGTGGCTTAAACAGGTCTTTAGTGACCGTTACCCAAAGGTGGAGCTCACCATGGAGTCCCTGGTACTTAACAGTAACAATCGCATTACCGGCGGAGCCACAACTGCCTCCATCAATGTGTGTATGGTAATTCTGGAGACGTTGATGGGACACGGCTTTGCCGCGTCATTGTCAAAGCTCCTGTTATTGGATCGCCAAAGGCTGTCTCAGCAAACCTTTATCGATCCCCGGTTGGTGGTCAGCCATAAAGACAGTCTGGTTAGAAAGGTGCAGGATTGGATGCAGAACCATTATGCCGAAGAGGTGAGCCTTAAGCGCCTCAGCGAAGAGTTTGCAGTAACGTCACGGACCTTGATTCGCCGCTTTAAAGCGGCGACGGGGGAGACGCCCATGGCTTACTTACAGCAGTTACGCATTGAGCATGCCAAGGAACTATTGGCGGCAACCGATATGCCGGTCGACTGGGTCGTTGAGCGGGTTGGGTATAAAGACGCCGCATCATTCCGGCGCCTGTTTCAAAATCAGACGCAATTATCCCCGAGTCGCTACCGACAGCGTTTTGATCAACGCGGAAATGGGACGGTTGTTCACGAACAGAGCATAACCTGATCTGCCTGAGGCAGATCAGGCAAGTCTCAGGAGGAAGGTGAGTCGGGTTCCGGTTTTTGTTCCAGCTTTTCCAGCCGAGTTTCCAATTGAGCCAGTTTTTCCCGGGTGCGCAGCAGCACCTGAGTTTGTACCTCAAACTCTTCTCGGGTCACCATATCCAGCTTACCCAACTGACTTTGTAGCACCTGTTTGACCCGGCCTTCCATATCTTCGGCCATGGTTTTGACACCAGGGGGAATAGCGTCGGTGACTTGTTTGGCAATTTGTTCCAGTTTTTTAGGATCGATCATAACTTTTGTTTGTCTGGTCTTTAACTAGGATTAGACCGCGAGTGCTCGCCTGAATCAAGCCGCAGCCTGATTTAGCTCCCACGGTTCGAATATCAGCCCTGACTCATGAGTCACCGGAAACACCACTACGCTGACGCCGTCCTCCTCCAGACCCGGTAGCCATTTATCGTACCAGTCCTGCAGGCTGATGGCGTATGGTCGGCAGTGCTGCCAGTCATCATTGATCCAGTCTTTGACAAAGGCCTCATCGGGCCACACAGGAATGCAGTCTTCATCCTCGGTCACCAGCAACATGGCACCATGGTCGTCGACAATGGTCCACACCTGCTGAGCCTGTCGACTTTTCTGATGAAAGAATTCGGCTCGCTTGTGAGCAGGCTGACTCTCCCATTGGTATTTTTGCATCTGGCTAAGCTGAGTCATGGTGGTCTCCTTAGGCACTTTTTAACGCAGTAATCAGAATCTGAGCATGCTCCGCTAAGTCATGACCCAAATCGGTCAGGTAGCCCCCATCGGGCTGATCGATAGCGCCAATCTGGTGCAGCCGCTTAGCGGCATCGATAAGCTCAGGGTCGGCATCGCGGTGCAGTTTAATGCCCTGATGCAGGGTGTCGGTGGGGAACTTCATCAGAAGATCGATGCACGCGATCATGGAAGGATTAAAGGCCATAGCGCCTCCTTATTCAGATTGTGAGCCCATCGGGCGGTAATCACCGTCAAAGACGGTTTGCCATTGATGCTCATTGCTCGAGCGAATTTGCCAGTGTTGTCTGACTGTGTCATCGGCCAGCGGTGTCCAACTAATCTTATGTTCAATCTCCTGGCCTGTCTTATCCAGGCCATGACCTTTAAGAACCATTGTTCCTGACTCATATTGACCATCAAGTTGCAGTAACAGGCCGGTGTTATCGGTCCAGGTCTGGTGCCAGCGTTCAGTCTTTGCATCATAAATGTTCAAACTTCGGCCTTCATAACCTGATTCGGTTCGATAATGCTCCCGAATGACACAATTGTCCAAGTCTTCTGTAATCGAATTCAGCCCCGCAAGTTTGCCTTGGTAATAGACCTGCCACTGACCTAGCCAAAAATCGAACTGGTCGTGTTGGGGGAGGTTGCAGGCTGCGTAACTGGACAGGGGCACACACAGGCAAAGGCTTGGCAAGATTCTCATGCGGTTCTCAGTTATACTGGGTGGCATTGATAACTATAGCCCATGCAGATGAAATACAAAGACTTACGGGACTTTATCGACAAGCTGGAAGCCCAAGGTGAACTAAAGCGCGTCACCCTGGAAGTGGATCCAGAACTGGAGATGACCGAGATCGCCGATCGTACCCTCAGAGCAGAGGGTCCGGCGATTTTGTTTGAAAACCCCAAGGGCTACGATATGCCGGTGTTGGTCAACCTGTTTGGTACACCAAAGCGGGTCGCCCTGGGCATGGGGCAAGACTCAGTCACAGCTCTGCGCGATGTGGGTAAGCTGCTGGCTTACTTAAAAGAACCAGAGCCTCCCAAGGGCTTTCGGGATTTAATGGATAAACTGCCGGTATTCCGTCAGGTGCTGAATATGCCCGCCAAGGAACTGAAAAAAGCTCCCTGTCAGCAGCAGGTGTTTAGCGGCGATGAAGTGGATCTGGAGTCCATCCCGGTGCAAACCTGTTGGCCGGGCGATGCCGGACCACTGATAACCTGGGGGCTTACCGTCACCCGCGGTCCCCATAAGAAGCGCCAGAATCTGGGCATCTATCGTCAACAGCGTTTGGGCAAGAACAAGCTGATTATGCGCTGGTTATCCCATCGTGGCGGGGCGCTGGATTTTCAGGAGTGGTGCCAGGCTCATCCAGGCGAGAAATTCCCGGTGTCGGTGGCCTTAGGGGCCGACCCCGCTACCATCTTAGGGGCGGTAACACCGGTACCGGACAGTCTATCTGAATACGCCTTTGCTGGATTGTTGCGCGGCGATAAGACCGAGGTGGTCAAATGTATCAGCAATGATCTCCAGGTGCCCGCCAGTGCCGAAATCGTTCTGGAAGGCTACATCGACCCTGATGAAACGGCACCGGAAGGGCCCTATGGTGATCACACCGGTTACTATAATGAGGTAGAAGAATTTCCAGTCTTTACTGTGACGCATGTGACTCAGCGAAAAGACCCCATCTATCATTCGACTCACACCGGCAGGCCACCGGATGAACCGGCGATTTTGGGTGTGGCGCTGAACGAAGTCTTTGTGCCTATCTTACAAAAGCAATTTCCGGAGATTGTGGATTTTTATCTACCGCCAGAAGGCTGCTCCTATCGAATGGCGGTGGTGACGATGAAAAAACAATACCCCGGCCATGCCAAGCGGGTGATGATGGGCGTTTGGTCCTTCCTGCGCCAGTTTATGTACACCAAGTTTGTTATCGTCTGTGACGATGATGTGAATGCCCGCGACTGGAAAGATGTGATCTGGGCCATCACCACGCGGATGGATCCGGCCCGGGACACCACGCTGGTGGAGAATACCCCCATCGATTACCTGGATTTCGCCTCACCAGTATCCGGCTTAGGCTCCAAGATGGGGATGGATGCCACTAATAAATGGCCCGGGGAAACGGACCGGGAATGGGGCACGCCGATCACCATGACTGAATCCATTAAGCATAAGGTCGACCAGATATGGGACGAACTGGCCTTATTCGACAACCAGAAAGACGAGTCTTATGGCAGAGATTAATTGTAAAGTAGCGCGTATCGACACGCTCACGCCCACCGTATACCGCATAGAACTGAAACCAGAACAGCCGTTGGAATTTAAGGCTGGCCAGTATGTGCTGGTGGTGATGGAAGACGATGATAAGCGGCCGTTCTCTATCGCCAATGCGCCCAGCAGTGACGGTATCATTGAGCTGCATATCGGTGCTTCGGAGCATAACCCGTGGGCCATGGAAGTGGTAGATCGGATGCAGAACCATGAGGTGATCCAGATCGACGCGCCCCATGGTGAGGCTTACCTCAGAGAGGCCGAGCAGACTCCTCGTATCCTGATCGCCGGTGGCACCGGTTTTTCCTATACCCGCAGCATCGCCCTGCATCTTTTAGAATCGGATCTGACCGCGCCTGTGACCCTGTATTGGGGCGTAAGAATGGAAGCGGATATGTATGATTACGATGAACTCATTGAGTTTGAAAAGCAGCATCCGGAGTTTCACTTTGTACCTGTGGTGCAAGAGCCGGGTAAGGATTGGCAGGGACGCACTGGGCTCGTTCACGAGGCGGTGGCCGAGGATTTTGCCGATATGAGCCAGCACCAGGTGTACATCGCCGGACGTTTCGAGATGGCCAAGGTGGCTCGGGATGAATTTGAGGATCACGGCCTCAAGCTCACCAATCTGTTTGGCGATGCCTATTCGTTTATTTAAAAAAGAGCTGGGGTGAGCTTTTGGCGAGTTCACCCGCTGTTATCTAATAAGGGAAAGAGTGTAAAAGATCATGTCGCAGAGGGATGGCCGTGTAGACCTTTTGAAGTTGATTAAGGAGTGGGGAAACGGTTGCGAACGCAGCAGCAATACTCTTAAAACTCTCCTTTACTATCACCTAAAGCAGGTTTGTCAGGCGCATTTAGAGCGTAGCCGAGAAGAGATCGACGTTACCAGTATATTGAATCATCTCCCCCATACCACCTCCTTACTTCATCAGGCGCTTATTGAGCTAGTTCCTCCTGGAATGGACATTGAAGAAGAAAGACAGCTTAATAATTATCTCAGCCTGTTTATACGTAACCTCCTAAAAGATGAGATACGCAAGCTCTCCGCTAAGAAGCGTACTCCAAAAGATATCGTGAATGAGCAACTATGTGACTTGGATGCCCAAGAGCGATTTATGGCGTTAGATAGCGCAATGGTGATTTTGGAGTCTGAGCGACCTAGAGCAGCAGAGGCGTTCTCTTTAAGGTATTTCCTTGGCTACGATGTAGAAGAAATCGCAAGGTTTATAGAAAGCTCTTTGGCTACGGCCTACCGAGAGCTGTCTATCGCTCAAGCTTTTTTAAGAGCAAAAATTGAAGAAATATGATCATCATGAAGATGATCTAATAAAAAAATAAGGAAACTGAAACAGTGGAATTTTCATCGTCCTATGATGTTTTTCAATACCTCCAAGAAAAAGATGAACTGAATATGCTCCAGAACCTCGATGAGGTTCTGGCGGTTGATCATCCTCTCTACAGCGAAACAAAAAAGCTGATCATTGCCCACCATCGAAATCAAGAAGAAACGCTTTTTCTTCAAACCATCAATAACAGCGCCAAAAGCCTCACAAACGATGACATCACGCGTTCGTTGAAGGGAGAACAAGTTGACGTCTATCGAGTCGAAGAGCTTATTGGTCTCGGCGGGATGGGTGCGGTTTATTCAGCCAGACGTAATGATGGCAAGCTGCAGCAAAAGGTCGCTATAAAGTTCATTTACCCGTCTGTGACCAGCCTCGTTGGAGAGGAGGTGATTCACAGTGAGGCGCAGCATCTCATCAACATCAGCCATCCATACGTTGCTCGCTTTCTCAGCATAGGCACCTGTGCGAACAATTCGTTGCAATACATTGTCATGGAGTATGTTGAAGGGGAACCCATTGATGAATACTGCTCGAACCACAGGCTATCAGAAAAGCAAACTCTCAAGTTGGTTTTGAAGCTGCTCTCGGCGATCAATGAGGTGCACTCTAATATGGTGGTGCATGCCGACATTAAGCCTTCGAATATCCTTGTGGATACTAAAGGCGAGCCGAAGTTGATGGATTTCGGTATTGCAAGAAGGGTTGAACAACAAAAGTCTAACAATAAGGTGGCGCCAAGAGGTGCAAGTCGGGATTATGCGTCTCCTGAGCAGTTACAGAAAAATAATCTAACTGCAGCCAGTGACATTTATTCTATCGGTAAACTCTTACACAAACTCGACCTGTCTCGCGGGTTGAACCTCATTGCGAAAAAGGCATGCGCTGATTGTCCAGAGGCTCGTTATGCTTCGGTGGGACAACTGCAAGAGGATATTGAAAGATACATCGAAAACCGTCCGACTCGGGCTGAGTCGCTTGGCTTTATCGGACGAACGCTACGAGCGGCGCAGCGTAATTATGCGTTAGTCATCGTTACATCTGTCATCTTGGTTAGTGTGACAGGTACTTCATTGTGGTTAAAAAATAAGAATGAAGAGCTGAAGACGACTATCGAGAGAGAGCAGGCAACCGGTCGCTTCATGCAATCTATTTTCAAATACGCCAACGCCAAACGTACTGAAAAGGTTGGAGGGTACACCGTAGAAGAAGTTCTGGCGGACTTGGCTGAACGAGCAATCACAGAATTAGAAGATTACCCGCTAGCACGCTTTGCAATCCTATTCGAATTGGCGAAAAGTTATCAAGAGTCGGGGAAGTATGAAAAAGCCTTGAAGGTTCTAGACAGCGTACCCGACAAGAAAGAGGTGTTATCCGAGCCCTATATAGAAATGCACTACCATGTGTCGCGAGCCTACAACCATAACGGTTTAAAGCAACGCCAAGCGTCACTTAGTGAGCTGGACAAAGCGTGGCGTATTGGTGAGAAGATTGAAAGCCCCAGTCTCGACGAACAGAAAGCCTTGGCCGTTACTTTGATAGCAAAAGCGTTTTTTAATTACTATCAAGAGGATTACAACGCAAGCAAAGACGCGGCCCGACAAGTCATAGAGCGCTATTCTGACATTTTACCTGAGCAACAGGTGGCGACCATATACAACACACTCGCGGCGAGTCAGCGCAATTTGGGTGATTACAGTGCTGCGCAGGCAGCGTTTCAAAAGTCGATTGATATACTGGTTGAGAAATTCGGCTCCATTGAGCATCCATCGCTGTTCTATAAGCGCTATAACCTTTATGTCACCTACCGGCAGTTAGATAGAGAGCAGGAGGCGTTGGAAGGGCTTAAGGTATTGAGGCAACAAGTGTTAGAGGTTTACGACGACGACTTCCCACTTTTGAAAGACATTACCGATCAGTTAGATAGTTCTTCTGAGCCAAAAGTCTGAAGTCGTTCTATTCCAAGCTGTACCGAAAATGCCTAAAGCCCATAAAGAGGGCTTTAGGCATACCAGAAGTTATTCGTTGCCAACTTCAAACTGTATTTCAGTAGAGGTGCCAGCGGTATTGGGGGCAGTGAATGTAAAGATGAATTCCACGTCGCCCGGCGAGGCAAAAGAGTGGAACTGCCAGTTCACAATGTTGCTTCCCTTAACAGCTTCATAAGGCATGTAGAGCGCCTCTCCTGGCAGCACGATGTCCCGCTCCACTAGATCCTGGTGCTGCTCAGAGGAGATATTGAGAATCATAGAGGTCTCGGTGTGCCGGCCAGTCTCAGCGTCGCCGAGTGCATCACCAAACGCCGTGTTTTGGTGACAAAACGTTTTCAATGCCACCTCGGCAGTACCGGAAACCGAGGGAAACATGCTGGCCATTTCGGTGGTGTAGACACAGTGAATGGGGTTGATGTTGCCAAACTCATCACGGTACTGAGTGGGATACAAGCTAACAAGCGTTGCCGGAAAAGAGGCTTGCTCATCCAGTGCTTCGAAATGAGCGGATAGAGAATCTACAACCCCGGCGGAAACGTCTTCTGGGAAAAGGGTGATATCTCGGTTTAGACCAGTCTCTCGAACCGTGAAGACATCGCTTCCTGATAGAATCACTTCGTGTCCATTCATGTCAACGGATGCTTTAACAGCGATTCGATACACACCAGGGATAGTGTCGACATTAAAGGCGAGTCTGTTGACTTCGCCCTCAGCTAGGTTGGTGGCGTTGGCAATCTCACCAGACTCAAGTGTATCGAATTGGTTGTTTTCAAAACTCCATGTTTCCAAAGAGTAATTGAGGGTATCAACTAATACTCTGGGTAAATGAGGCTCGCTATTTGGCCCAAAATCTATGATGCTCTTCTTGATGGCTTCGATTTCATAAGCGGCATCAGTGGTGATAGGAATATGGTTGTAATAGCTGGCGATGTTAAGCGTAGCAAAGAGATTCGCGCTGCGATCAAAGGATAACTCTAGAGACTGTTTAACATCTTGCTGGTTACCGCTGACACTGACCGAATCAAAAGAATTGCTGGTAACACGACCAACTTGTTGAACACTAAGGTTATTGCTAGCCGAAAAAGAGACCGTCGCATGTGATGTGGCGGGAAAGCTGGCGGTACCATTTTCTACGGGATAAATGCCCTCGCTGGTCTCGACTTTTGCGGAAACAACAGGGTCTAAAGTGAAGTTAACGCCATTTACAGGCGTATCGGCATAAAGTGTACCCGAACAACCTTCCTCACCACACTCCAGGCTGGGTAAATCAAGAGTTGCATTGGCGTCAGGCACAATAAAACTAACATCCGCAGTAGCCTCTGAGGAATAGGTGTCTCCGTCAACGGTAAAGTCCATGATCTCAAAAGTTAAGCTCTCACCTGTTGAGTGGGTAACAAAGAGCTTGAAGGATGAGCTAGCCGTAAAACTCACTGTACCATCTTCCGAAATATCTACCCGCTCACCGTTGACTTCAACCTCTGCCGAATCAACATTAGCTAATTTAAAAGTGGCACCAGAAGCGTTTTGGCTGCTCTCAGCGCTCAGTACCAGGCAGTCTTGCCCTACATCACAAGCTTCGTTTTCTTGTGTTATGGATAGAGTGGGATCGGGAGTTTGTTGATTGCCTGAGTTTGTCGACTGGGAAGTGCTCTCGCCGCCTCCACCGCCACAAGCGACCAGTGCGGTCATACACAGACAGAGTAAAACTGGAAGACGGGCTTTGTTCATTGTTATTCTCCTTGAGACATTACGGACTTGCAGACAGGTAAGGTGCCCTGTAACTGCTCATTAATAGGGAGAGAGAATAGACGGTGAAGTCCATCTCTCGATCTTAATGGGTTCGATAATGGGGAGACGAGAGAGTGAATAAGAGATACGAAAAATAAGTAGATTTTTCTCAGAAGGCCCGAATAACTTAAGTAACTATGTTTTTTTCAGAGAAGCGGTAGCGGCCGTCATCATAGAATACAAAAAGGGCGTGCTACCGAAGTAGCACGCCCTTTTTGTATTTGGCGGTTTAGTTATTTTTGTTGGCTTAGCCAGACGATCAGGTCGATCATATCGTCGGGTGTCATATCCCGGGTAAAGGTAGGGCGGAACTTACCGTTGACGATAAAAGTCGGTACGCTGCGCACATGCTGGCGATACTGGGCGATCAGCTTGTTGTTCTTGGAGAACAGGCTGTTCACGCCGAAGCTTTTAACCATCTTGTCGAACTCGGCCTTTTCAACACCATTGATGGCAAAGATGTTTTTCAGATCATCCATGCTGGTCAGCGGTGAGCGCTGCTTATGGATGTATTCAAACACGGCCTTATTCAGCTTGTCGCTTTTCTTCAGGGCCCGGCCTACCATCATGGCACGGGTAGCGGCATCCTGCGTCTCTTTATCGGCAAAGCCCATAAAATTGACGTGAACCTTGTTAAACTTCACATCCTCGCCCAACTGGCTTTTCACCTGCTCAACCAGAGGTTCAAAGTTATAACAATGAGGGCACCAGAAAGAGAAAAATTCCAGTACCTGCTTCTCTTCGGTGGCCTGGTCATTGATCACCTCATAGTGAGTGCCTTCCTGCCACTGCTCTACCGCACAGGCTTGTAACGGAAGAAACAAAGCGACAGCCAATATCGAGAAGAGTTTTTTCATCATGGTTCTTATCCTGTAATTAACGACCCGCCAAGCCTACCACAGCCAAGTTTAAATGGTAAAAATTGGTAGCTGGCATACCTGGAAGCCAAGTATGCCATGCCAATATGAATCTAGAGTGAATAATCCAGACCCAGCCAGAGGCGGCGCCGTTGACCTCGATAACCCAGTACGTCCTCGTAATCCTCATCCAGTGCATTGTCTGCGCGCAGCGTCAGCGCTAACTTGTCCGTGAGCCGATATTCGCCGCCTACAGACAACAGACTATAGGCAGGGAGTCTGACTCGCTGGAAACTGAGGAAATTGGTATCCAGGCGCGTGCCCTGATAGCTGCCGCTGATAAACACACTGATTTTATCCGAGGGTTGATAATCCAGCGTCAACCCACCTGTGTGTCGGGCTCGGCGCTGTTCCGGCTGCAACTGACCGCGGAAGTTCGGCTGGCGCGCATCGATGTAGGCATAATCCAGGGTCAGACCCAGCTTCTGCCACTGTCCGGCGAGTTTTAACTCACCACCGCGACGTTCCGACTCACCGGAGGCATTGATGGAGCTGGTAAAGTCGGCGCTGGGCGTGATTTCATCGTCCAGAGTAGCGTCATAGATAGACAGATCCAGTTGCCATTGTTTTGGCAGTGCAAATTGGCCGCCCACTTCCAGGGTTTGTGACTTCTCCGCTTCCAAATCCGGATTGCCGATGAAAAAGTCAGGGAAGTAACCAAACAGTTCGGTGAAGGTGGGGTTTTTCACCGCCTGACCGGCGCTGGCGTAAAGCTTATGACCGCCTGTCAGCTGGTAGCTCAGCCCCGCTCGATAGCTGTGTGAATCTTCAAAGAAGTCGTTGTCGTCGTACCTCAGACTCACCGAGGCCGACAGAGCGGCGGTGACCTGATGAAGCCAGTCGCCTACCAGTGCATAACGAGTGTTGTCGCGAGTCTGATTGACATCGGCGTTGACGCCCGCCTGCTGGAAGCGCTCCTTAATAGCTTCCACTGCTAAGGTCAGACGACTGTTGGTGTCATAGTGTACACTGCTTTGCCAGAACAGACGTTGTTTGCTGGAGTCGTTGTCATTGCGGTAGTCGTTGTTGGCAAAGGTGATGTTTTCATTGCGACTGAAGCGATACCCTAGCTGATGCTGCCACGACGCATCTGACGGCGTGAAATGCCATTCCAGCTTAGCTTGCTGCTGAGTGGTGTCGGTCACGCGATCGGCGTCTTCTGGCAGGCCGGTGGTCATATAGTTGGGAGCATCAAATTCGGCCGAGGCATCGGTGTGTCGGTAGCTGGCCTTTAAGATCGATTGCTCGGACAACTGCCAGTTCAGCTGGCCGCCGAACAACTGGTTGTCGTAATTGTCGTTTTCATCCCCTTGACGGGCAATGTTATGACCGCGCACGTCCAGTCGGTTGACGTTCACGCCGTAACTCACCGGTCCGCTGGTATTACTGATGGCAGCACTGAGATTGTGACTGCTGTGGTCGGCCAGCTTGGCGCTCAAACTCGCTCTTGGATCTCTGGCCTGCTGGGTGATGATATTGATCACACCGCCTATGGCGCCACTGCCCCAAAGGGCGCTTTGAGGGCCACGGAGAATTTCAATTCTTGCAATATTGGCCAGCTGAAGATGGCTAAAATCCACCAGACCGCCACTGCCCAGATCGTTTATTTCGACACCGTCGACCAGCACCAGTGTATGATTGCTCTCGCTGCCGCGCAGCCGGATTTCGGCCACCGCGCCGCGACCACCAGACTGACTGATGTTGATGCCGGCCTGTGTTCTGAGCAGATCCAATACGCTCAGTGCCTGTGACCGCTCGATGGTGTCCTGGTCGATCACCGTCAGCGCTGAGGCTAACTGTTGTTGGTTGATGGGGAGGCGTGACCCTGTGACGCTGATGGTTTCGATATTGTCAGCCAGAGAAGAGCTGGATAAGACGGCGCATAGCAAGGCCGCCGAAAAACGGGTATTCGGAGTTGGCATATAATGTTATTCCTTTGGCGCTCCGCCCGAGCGCAAATGGACTCTGCCGAACCGGGCAGGTTCGACCCCTTTTGCTTAAGGCCGGTATCCGGGCTTGTCAGGGCCTTGCGGCTCTCACTTAGCCTTCCCATAAGCTGAGCTTACAGTGGCGAATAAAGTGAGTCATACTGACTTACCGTTGCGGGGGCAGCGTTGGGCTTACACCAACTTCCCGTTTACCTCCTGGGGAGCACCCTAAGCGCGGGCTATGCTAACAGAATAGGCGCAGGAGGGTAGGGGAAAATATAATGAACTTATATTCTTAAGTTATTGGTCGATACAACAGACCATGTTATCAGACGTTATTAATAATAAACGTGAATACCGTGACAAAGAGCACACACTATGCGACTGATCTCTAAAATATTTGCCATTATTCTGGCTGTGGTTTCGCCGGAAGCACTAACTGCGGATACGGGGGGCCTGATTCTCCAGGTCACAGACCCCCAGGGGCAGCCGTTGCCGAACACTCAGGTACGCATTCAGGCGCCCGATGTTCCCACCGGGGCTAATCGAAAAACCGATGCGCAAGGTAAGGTGCGCTTAGCCGGACTGGCGTCCTCTCGGTACTATCAGTTGCAGATTCAGAGTCAAGGCTTTAGCGAGTTGTTGGTCAACCCGGTGCGAGTGATAGCGGGCAAGACTTTTGAACTGAGCTATTCGCTGAAGTCAGACAGGCTGGAGACCATCGAAGTCAGCGGACGGCATCTGGCGCTGCTGGACACAACCTCGGCCATCACGGGGATGGCGATCACTCTGGATATGACCGAGTCCCTGCCTACCGAACGAAGCTACCAGGATTATTTGCAACTGGTGGCGGGCACCAAGCCGTCGGTGGACGGCAACCCGGCGTCTAAGTCCGGCGTTAATTACAATTATCCTGGTGGCCGTATCGGAGTTTCCACCGACAATATCTACTACTTGGATGGAGTCAATGTCACGGACCATCAAACCGGCACCTTTGGTGCCAGTATCAATTCGGAGATCATTCAGGAACAGCAGGTATTTACTGGTGGCATCCCGGCCGAATACGCCGGTGGTCCGGGTCTGGTCAGCCGGGTGCTTACCAAGTCCGGCGGCAATGACTGGCACGGCTCGCTGAATTATTACTGGCAGAGCGATGCATTGGTCTCTGACCATAAGTACCTGTCTCAAAATGGCTTTTCTACTTTCGATACGGCTCTTACCCTGGGCGGTCCGCTGATTGACGATCAGCTGTGGTTTTTTGGTTCCTACCAGCGTAAGGAGCGGGAAGAAAGTCTTACCGACCCTGTGACCGACAGCTGGCTCCGGCAGATCAACCAGCATCAGGACTTAGGCTTTTTAAAGCTGTCATGGCAGCCCGGCGAAGAGGACTACTGGGAACTGAGCTGGTTTAATGACCCTCAGTCCATCGGTGGTTCAAACGATCCCGCTGTTCCCAATAACCGTGACCGCCGCCGTGAAACCGGGGGCGATAATTACCGTCTGGAATACCGCCGTCAGGGCGACAATAGCTTGATGACTTTGCGCGCCTCCCGCCATGAGAGCGAAGACTCGGTGTTGGCGGCGGACAACAGCACCCGCAACGATGTCAGCTACTTAGCAAGTAGCGCTGTGCAGCCGACTAATGCGGACCTCAACAAAGGCGGTCTTGGCAGTGACAGAACCAACTTCCGCAATAAAACCGAGTATCTGGCGAAGCTAGAATACTTTCTCGACCAGGGGCAATATGGCAGTCATGTTATTAAGGCCGGACTGCTGCATACCGAGAATGACAATAAGCGGGACTGGCGTTTTACCGGTGAAGGGGCGCAGTATCACTCCATCGGTGTCAGCCAGTCTGGTGCGACACTGAATGACTACCTGAGTGCTAACTGGGTCGGCGGTGTCAGTCTGTCGACGCAGGACCTGACGCGGGTGATCGATGCTATTGATAACAGCGAGGATGTTGAGCTCTATCATGCCCGCTATGACGACGATAACAACGGCCAGATCAGCCATGAAGAGCTTGGGAACCTGATCTTCGACAGCAGCGCCGGGAATCCCCACGGGGATATTAATCTGTACCGGCATGCCATGGTACAAACGGCGCCCATTAGCCTGGAAAGTAAGGGCACCACGGTGTTTGTGCAAGACAGCTGGACACTGGACCCCTGGACGCTGAATTTGGGAATCAGGGCCGAGAACTGGCGCCACTTCTCTTCCAGTGGCGACAAGATCGCCGATTTTGACTGGGAATTAGCTCCCCGATTCAGTCTGGTGTACGACCTGGGTGATGACAGCAAGGTCTGGGGATTTATGGGCCGCTACTACGACCCGTTGCGCACCAATACCACTAACTTTGCCGGTAATCTCACCGGGCCTGTACGTCATGAGCAGCTGTATTTGGACGACCGCTGGCTGACCTACCGGGTTCGTGGTGGCGACAGAGTGCCTAATGCTGTGTTTGCGCCTAATACCCAAACGCCGTATACCGATGAGTGGCTTTTGGGCTATGCCACTCAGCTCAGCGAAGCACTCAGTCTTGAGGTGACATACACCGACAGAGTCACCAGGGACATTATGGAAGATTATGATCTGAGTGTTTACAGCGATGGGTTGCGAGGCACCGACTTCTTTTTGCCGCTGTCTTACTTTGGCTTCGATCGTCAGCCCAATGCCAACTACGTGATCGCGTCTATGCCCGATGGCCGCCGGGATTATCAGGGTGTGCAGCTGGATCTGACCCGCCAGCGTATCGACAATTGGTTTTTCAATGCTTCATGGACTTATAACCGAGCGACCAGTAACACCTACTCCGACAGCGAGGCTCACTTTCAGGGGGACGTGGTGTGGATGGATCCTAAAGCGCCCAATGTAGCCGGTCCTCAGCCAGGTAATATTCGCCATCTGGTTAAGCTTTACGGCAGCTACAGATTCGATAATGGTGTGGAAGTCGGCGCGGTTTATCACTGGAATTCGGGCACAGTCTACAGTAAGACCTGGTCGATTTTAGGACGTCACTTACCGGTGAGAGTAGAACAGCCTTATGCCTTTGGCGGTGTTGAAGATACGCATTGGATAGCGGAAGGAGCTGTCGGCTCCCGGCGCTCGCCCTCCTACGGCACCCTGGATTTTCGGGTGAAATACCGTCATGAGTTCGACCACTATCAGGCCGAGTTTTTTCTGGATGTCTTTAACCTGTTCAACCATCAGGCGGTGCGCCGGGAACAGGATCTGGCGGCCGGTGACGGCGTGTTCGCCTTTGGCGAAGCCATGGACTGGGTGGAGCCCAGAAGGTTATACCTGGGCGCCAGAGTGTCGTTTTAAATCCGAACCGGTGCTTGGTACTGGATGCCTGTTCGGTGGCAGGCATGACGGCTGACCATGGTCAGAGAAGGTGGCTTTAGGGCATTAACTTAAGCGGCGGTTCCTGAAGGGTGGCGAGCTGCTCTTTTAAGGCCAGAATCTGGTTCTCCCAGTAGCGCTCTTCAGCGAACCAGGGAAATGCCTGAGGAAAGGCCGGGTCTTGCCAGCGACGACTCAGCCAGCCCATATAGTGGATCATGCGCATGGCGCGCAAAGGCTCCATCAGCGCCAGTTGACGATGATCGAAGTCGGCAAACTCCTCATAGGCGCACACCAGAGTATCCATCTGTAATAACTGTTGTTGGTGGTCACCGGACAACATCATCCAGAGGTCCTGTACCGCTGGCCCCATGCGGCAATCGTCCAGATCCACAAAAGTGGGACCGAGCTCATCATGCCAGAGAATATTGCCTGGATGACAGTCGCCGTGCAGACGCTGGAGGACCGTTGGAGTGTAAAGCCGCTGGGCTTGCTCGATCACCTGATCGGCGATGGTAAAGAAAGCGGTTTTTAAGGTATCTGGTAATAAGGTGCTGTGTTCGAGTTCTGCTCTGGGCTGGGACAGGAAGCCGTTTGTATCGATGGCTGGCCTATGCTCAAAGGGCCGGGCTTTGGCCACGGCGTGAATGCGACCAATAAAGCGGCCCATCCACTCCAACTGATCCAGATTATCTACCTCAAACTGGCGACCGCCCACCGAGGGGAAGAGGGTAAACCAGAATCCTTCATAGGGATGCAGCGTTGCCTGGTTAATCACCAGTGGCGCGGCAATGGGCACTTCATTGTCGACCAGCTCCAGGGCAAAGTCATGCTCCTCCTGAATCTGCTCCCGGCTCCAGCGTTCGGGGCGGTAAAACTTCGCCACCAAACGTCGTCCCGATTCATCCTTAAACTGATAAACCCTGTTTTCATAGCTGTTCAGAGCCAGTAGGCCGGAGTCCACCCGGATGCCGGTACTTTCGATGGCATCCAGGATTAGGTCCGGGGTCAGTGAGGTAAAATGAAATTCTGACATCAGCGGTAGATGAATCTTGTGGGCGAGTGGGCAACAATATCGGGGTCGCCGACAGCCTCAACCCTAATCTGAATATCGGTAATGGTCTCACTTAGGTTGTAGGGGTCGACCGCCACGCTGATGGGCTCCACCCAAACCTCGCCACCGGACACGGTGACTTGATGGTCGCCGATATAGCGATGTTCCTCGAGCCCCTGAACGCTGATACGATACTGCATGGTATCCTGCGATTTATTGAGAATTTTCAGGGTATAAACGTTCTCTACCAAGCCATCGGCGGTTTCCCGATACAATTGATTGCGATCGCGAATGACATCCACATCCAGCGGCACCCGGCTCATCAGTTCAAATATCAGCAAGCCGGTCATCACCATGAGCACCACCATATAACCCACTAGCTTGGGCCGCAGGATATGCGCCTTATTGCCTTCAAGCTCCGCTTCAGAGGTGTACCGAATTAGCCCTTTGGGATAACCCATCTTGTCCATCACTCCGTTACAGGCATCCACGCAGGCACCGCAGTTGATGCACTCGTACTGTAGCCCGTTACGGATATCGATGCCGGTAGGACAAACTTGCACACAAAGGTGACAGTCGATGCAGTCCCCCAACCCCTTGGCGGCGTTCTCTTCCCGGGTAGCCTTACGGGGTCTCGGACCGCGCTGTTCTCCGCGATGGGGATCGTAGGTTACGGTGAGGGTATCTTTGTCGAACATCACCGACTGAAAACGAGCATAGGGGCAGATGTGGGTACACATGATCTCGCGCATCCAGCCCGCGTTGCCATAGGTGCAAAAAGCAAAGAAGATGACCGAGAATCCGGCCCAGAATCCGGCCTCAAACGTGAATAAGTCGATAAACAGCTCGCGGATGGGGGTGAAATAGCCCACAAATAGCAGCGCCGTGAGCAGGGCGATGACAATCCAGATCAGATGCTTGGCGGTCTTGCGCCAGAACTTGTCGGCGTCCATGGGCCGCTGGTCCAGCTTGATGCGCTTATTGCGGCTGCCCTCCAGTTTTTGTTCGACCCATACGTACATGTAGGTCCAGGTGGTTTGGGGACACATAAAGCCACACCACACCCGTCCGGCAAAGGTGGTGACGAAAAACAGGGCAAAAGCGGCAACGATAAACAGCCAGGCGAGCAGGGTCAGGTCCTGAGGCCAGAGCGTCAGGCCAAAGATATTGAAGCGTTGTTCACCGATGTCCAACAGGATGGCCTGCTGGCCGTTAAACTGCAGCCATGGAAGCCCGGCAAACAGCGCCAGGAAAATAAAGCCCCAATAGCGGCGGAAGGTTTCCAGAGGGCCGGAAACTTCTCGCACATAGATACCGCCTGGTCCTTTCTTCACGGCCTTGGTATTGCTGTCAGGCTGATGCACTTTGACCGGGGAAACGTCTTTGACGGGAATTTGTTCGCTCATTCTTTCGCCTCAGCAATTAATGCGGCTTCAGTATAACAGCTGCCGCGGAGGGTTTCTGTTGTGGAATTGTTAACAACTGGCATCGGTATTTGGTTATTTTTTTATATAACTTTAACTGTGTCAGTCCGCTGGTAACTAGGCTACACTAACGCCATTATCGCTGTCTTGATGTGAAGCAATGAAACGCGCCATTATTATTGCCATCGAAATTGCCCTGCTGATTGCGGTGTTGCGCTCGCCCTTTGCTCATTACCTGTTGGGTGATGTCCGAGCTACCGTGTCAGACTGGATAGAGGCTGTCGCCACAATGGGTGAGCGGGAGATACTGCGCGACTTTCGAGAGCGAATTGAACCTACCGTTTCCAGGTTGAAACCCTATCAGCAGGATTATGTGCGTGATATGACCAGCAGCATCGCCGGGATACGCCACTTTAAACGTTATTACTGTGATCGGCAGGATAAGAACCCTTATGTCTATGGTCAGACCCGGGTTTACTTATGTCATGAAATACGTAACCTGTCACTGATCAATCCGAAAGACTGACCTCTCGCCCCAGACCAGCACAGAAAAACTGACAGAAATTTTCCAGCTTCTGCTGGGTTTCCTGCTTGTTCATCGGTGGTTTCCAACGCACGGCGCGATCCCAGAAGGCCAGCTTCTTAATGGTACCGTAGAATAGCTCTGAAGCGGTTTCGGCATTAAAGTGGCCTAAAGCACCGGCCTGCTCGGCCTGTTTAAACCAATCGTTCATGCCGGCTTCGCAAGAGGCGAATTTTTCGTTCAAGCGGCCGGCTTCCCGCTCTGAACGGACTGATTCTAAAATCACAATACGGGCGAGGCGCAAATAGTCCTCATCGGTAAATAGATCCACGGCCAGTTGGGCCAATTCTTGTACTTGCTCCAGAAAGGGGCGTTCAGGGGCAAAGCTGACGTCTTTGAGTGGCTCGATACGCTGCATGAGCAAATCCACGACCGCGTCCATCAGATCGACCTTACAGGGATAGTGCTTGTAAAGGGTCCGTTTTGAAACATGGCCCCGCTGAGCGATGGCCTCCATGGTGGTGGCCATCATGCCCTTTTCGCTGAACTCGCTAATGGCGGCACATAAAATATCGTTTTGCTTGTCGTCGCTGCGGCCCACGGCCTTCCCCTAATTACTACTATCAACATAAGTTTAACAATCTTCCTCTGGAAAAAGTATACGCTATCGTGTACTTTTGTGTAGCATAAAAGGTAAGCAATCTCTTTTGCTGCCATCCAGACTATTTTTGTTTTGCCTGCAGGTAATACCACTATGAAAAGAGCAATGTCAGATTATCTTAGTTTCATGCTCGCCGGAGCCGCACTCCTGGCTTTGGCTGGCTGTCAGCCCAGTGACGATAAGGCAGCCTCTCAAGATCAGGGAATGCGTCCTGCGTCAGTAAGCATTCAGGTGATGCGGAGAGAGACCGTGCCCTTTGCCATTGAATTGCCGGCTACGCTATCCGGTTTTAAGGAAGTGGAAATACGCGCCCGGGTGGCCGGTATTCTGGAGTCCCGTAACTTTGGTGAAGGCGCCAAGGTGAACGCCGGTGAGTCTTTGTTTACCCTTGATATGAAGCCCTTTGAAGTCGCAGTATCGGCGGCTGAGGCTGACCTGCAGGCAGCCGAGGCACGCCTTGCGCAGGCAGAGCGGGAAGTGTCGCGACTGCGTCCCCTCAGAGACAAAAACTCAGTGTCTCAGCGTGAACTGGATGATGCTATTTCCGCTCAGGAGGTGGCGCAGGCCGATCTCGAATCGGCCAAGGCCGGGCTTGACCAGGCCCGCCTAGAGCGGGAGTACGCTCAGGTGAAATCGCCGGTGACCGGTATCGCCGGACGAGAGCTGGCCTCAGAAGGGACCTATGTGTCCGGTCCGGATTTGCTCCTGACTAACGTGACTCAGTTGGACCCGATCCGGGTGCGGTTTGGCCTGTCTGAGCGCTTGCAGCTGCAAATGCGCCAGGACGCTGCTGCTGGTAAGTTGACCCTGCCACAAGACAATCACTGGCAAACCCGCGTTAAATTGCCCGATGGCACCTTCCATGACCAGATTGGTGAAGTGAACTTCTCCGATGTGCGCATCAATCCTAATACAGGCACCAGCGAATTACAGGCGTTGGTGCCAAATGGTGATTTTGCCCTGCGCCCGGGGCAGTTTGTGCGTGTGGTGCTGGAAGGCGCCGAGCGTCACGACGCCTATGTGGTGCCGCAACGGGCCGTGATGGACAGTGGTACGGGCAAGTTTGTGTATGTGGCCGCTAAGAATGAGCAGGGTATGACGGTGGCCAGGCCAGCCCCGATAGAAGTGGGCGAATGGGTGCGCCGCGAGAGCGACGCTGGTGTGCAAAATGGCTGGGTGATTCGTTCGGGTCTTAATGATGGTGACCGGGTGGTGATCGACGGCATGGCCCGTATCTTCTTCCCCGGCATGCCTATACAAGTGACCAACGGCTCTGCAGCGGGTCAGGAGTAAACCATGTTTTCCCGATTTTTTATCGACAGGCCCATATTCGCCTTTGTTATCTCCATATTTATCGTGCTGGCGGGCATTGCCGCCATGCGCAGTTTGCCGGTGGCTCAGTATCCGGAAATCGCGCCGCCTGTGGTACAGGTGACGGCAGTTTATCCGGGGGCCTCGGCCGAGGTGCTGGAAAAAACCGTGGCCACGCCCATTGAAAACGCCATCAACGGCGTAGAGGGCATGATGTATATGTCTTCCACCTCGACCAGTTCCGGTGTGACCACTATCTCGGTAACCTTTGAGATCGGCACCGACCCGGACGACGCGGCGGTGGATGTGAACAACCGCGTTAAGCAGGTGGAGGCTCGCCTACCCGAGGAGACCCGTCGTCAGGGTGTGGTGGTACAAAAAGGCTCGTCCAGCTTCCTGCAGGTCCACGCGTTTTACTCTCCTGACGGCAGTCGCGATGCCCTTTGGACATCCAACTATGTGACGTTAAATGTACTGGATCGCATCAAGCGTATTCCCGGGACCACCAATGTGCAGATCTTTGGTGCTAAGGATTACGCCATGCGCATCTGGCTGCGCCCGGATGTCATGAGTCAGCTGGGAGTGACCGTTGAGGAAGTGGCTGCCGCCGTACGCGAGCAAAACTCCCAGTACGCGGCCGGTAAGATCGGCGCGGCCCCCACTCACACCGACGACCAGTCGCTGGTTTACAGTGTGACAGCCAAGGGGCGGCTGTCTGATGCCGATGAGTTTCGCAATATCATCGTCCGCTCCAACCCGGACGGCAGCAACCTGCGCCTGAAAGACATTGCCCGCGTGGAGTTGGGCTCCAAGGATTACGACTTTATCGGTCAGTTTAACAGTAAAAACGCGGTGCTGATGGGGATCTTCCTGCAACCCGGGGCGAATGCCCTGGAAGTGGCGGAGGAAGTGGAAGCGACAGTGGCGCAGATTAAAGCTGATTTCCCCACCGGGTTGGCCCATACCATCTCCTACGACACCACCCGATTTGTGGAAGTGTCGATTCGCGAGGTGTTGAAGACACTGGGCGAGGCCATGGTGCTGGTATTCCTGGTGGTGTTTGTGTTCCTGCAAAACTGGCGAGCCACCATGATTCCAGTGCTGGCGGTGCCTGTGTCCCTGCTCGGTACCTTTGCCGGAATGCATATGCTGGGGTATTCCATCAATACCCTGACTCTTTTTGGCATGGTGCTGTCCATCGGTATTGTGGTGGATGATGCCATCGTGGTGCTGGAAAACGTCGAGCGTATTATGCACGAGGAGAAACTCTCGGCGCGGGAAGCAGCCATCAAGGCAATGCGTGAGGTGTCCGGTCCGGTGGTAGCCATCGTGCTGGTGCTGTGCTCGGTGTTTGTGCCCATCGCCTTTTTGGGCGGATTAACCGGCGAATTATTCCGCCAGTTTGCCATTACCATTTCAATATCGGTCAGCCTGTCGGGCGTGGTGGCACTGACCATGACGCCGGCCTTGTGTGTGCTGATTCTCAAACATGAGGATAAGAAAGACAGCGGCGTCTTCCGCTGGTTTAACGACTTTTTCCACCGCCTGACCGGAAAATACGTGGGCGGGGTCAGCTTCTTCTTACGCCGTGGTCTTCTGAGCCTGATTCTGGTATCGGGCATGGTGGCGCTCACCGGTTGGATGTGGTCCGCCACGCCGGGCTCTCTGGTGCCGGACGAAGATCAGGGGTATTACATCTCGGCGGTGTATTTGCCCGATGGCGCCTCCTTGCAGCGCACCAAAGACGTGGTGGACGAAGTAGTCGCGGCCGTACAGTCCAACCCGGCTAATGAAAATGTGGTGGCCTTTACCGGCTTCGACTTTATCGGTAATGGCTATAAAAATAATGCCGCCACCTTATTTGTAACCCAGAAGCACTGGGATGACCGAGAGGTCAGTACACCGGAGCTGGTGGGCGAACTGTTTGCTAAGACAGCCGGTATTAACGAGGCTCTGGTGCTTGCCTTTAACCCGCCGCCGATCTTCGGTCTGGGCAATACCGGTGGTTTCGAGTTTTACCTGCAGAATAAAGGCACCGGAGGTCCGCAGGCACTGAATCAGGCGTTGCAGAAGCTGCAGGGTGCCGCACAGCAGAGCCCGATTCTGGCTAATGTGCAAACCCAGTGGCGGCCTAATACGCCCAAGCTGGAAGTGGATGTGGATCGCGAGCATGCGCGTGCCATGGGCGTGCCTATCAACTCGGCCTTTAATGCGCTGGCGGGCACTCTGGGCACCTACTATGTGAACGACTTTAATAAGTTTGGCCGTGCCTGGCAGGTATTAATGTCGGCTGCTCCCGAATTTCGGATGTCGCCGCAGGATATCGGTAATATCTATGTCCGCAGCAACAGTGGCGAGATGATCCCGGTATCGGCTTTTGCCGATGTTAAGCACACCACCGGCCCCGAGAGCCTGGACAGGTATAACAACCTGCCCGCGGTGAAGGTGATGGGCAATGCGGCGCCCGGTTACAGCTCCGGTCAGGCCATTGCCGAGATCGAACGTCTGGCAGCGGAGGTATTGCCGCCGGATATCACCTATGAATGGACCGGCACCGCCTATCAGGAAAAGCAAAGTTCCGGCACAACAGGCTTAGCGCTGGGTATGGCGGTAGTGATGGTGTTTTTGATTCTAGCGGCCCTTTACGAGCGCTGGTCACTGCCCTTTTCGGTGCTACTGGCTCTGCCGTTTGGTACTTTTGGCGCACTGATATCCATCTGGATCGCCGGACTGACCAACGATGTATATTTCCAGATTGGCCTGGTGACCCTGCTGGGCCTGGCGGGCAAAAACGCTATCCTGATCGTCGAGTATGCCCTGATGAAGCACCAGCAAGGTTGGAGTGCAGGCACGGCTGCACTGGAAGCAGCACGGCTCAGATTCCGACCTATTATTATGACCTCCATGGCCTTTATCTTAGGCGTGGTGCCACTGGCATTCAGCTCGGGTGCAGGTGCCGGAGCGCGCCACAGCGTGGGAACCGGGGTCATGGGCGGCATGATGGCGGCTACCTTCCTGGCGGTATTCTTTGTGCCACTGTTTTTCTTCTGGCTAAACGAGCGGCGCATCAGGGAGTCACGCAGCAGCAAGGAGTTGTCTGATGAGATTGCCCGCCATCATAAGGAAGAGCATGTAGAAACCGATGAGGGACTGGCCTAGCGATCAGTCCGCTGTAAGCCTGAATTGCCACTGGCACAACGCGACGATGGCTTTTTCGACAAAAGGGATTGAAAAAGTATTCAGTTTGGGTGACTATATATTCGTTGTGTGTTTTAGGTAAGTCGCAAGGCTTACTAGTATACCTTTAGTTGAGGTTACTCTGTGGTGTAGGCCAGCTCGTTGGAGCTGGCCTATTTTTTTGCTTATCACTCTGCCCCTTGCCCAGCTCTCTTCGTCGTCCTGACCACTCATCACAGTCGTTCCTGCCTCCGAGCAGGAGCCCATAAATAGGGTACGCACCTAAGGCCTAATAGCCTTTGGTATCCAACTGCTTAAGTAAATCCAACGACAGGCGCACAAAGTCTGACGAGGTCACGATCCCTACCAGCTTGTCCCTTTCCATCACTGGTAAACAGCCGTGCTTATGACTCAAGAAGTATTCACCCGCCTCGCTAAGTTCCTGCTCTGGTGATAAGGTTTGGAAGTGCTCACTGACAACCTGAGTGATGGGCACCTGCATTTCTTTGGTTTCCAGTTTTTCAGTGCCCACCTGACCCACCAGTTTCATCACATGACCGAGCAGCGCTTTTTGGGTGACAATGCCGACCAGCCTGCCGCTGGCCTTGGCGATCACCGGAATATGACGAATGCCCTTATTGCTGGTGAGCTGATGGGCGTCAAACAGGGTGTGCTGATCCGTCAGGCTCAGTACCTTTGGGGTCATAATGTCTTTGACTTGCATCGACTTCTCCTTATTAACACTATCGCTCCAACTTAAACTGACCCACCAGATTCTTCAGACTCTCGCTGTCGGCGGTCAACTGCTGCATGGTATCGCCCGATTGCTGCATCACCTCGATGACCTGATTCAGCTGTTCGCCCAGACTGGTGATATCCGCCGCAATTTGTTCCGCCACGCGAGTTTGTTCGCTGGCGGTGGTGCGTACCGAGCCGCTCATGGTATTCACTTTGCTCATTTCCGCTTTGATGTCGGTCATGGTTTGACGGGTTTTCTCGGCTAGCTCCTGCGCCTGGTCGGTCAGCTTCTGGCCACCACTCATGGTCGACACCGCCTGTGATGAGCTGCCATGAATACGTTCAATCAGTGACTGGGTCTGCTCTACGGCCTGCTGAGTGTTTTGTGCCAGTGTACGCACTTCGTCGGCCACTACAGCAAATCCGCGGCCCTGCTCGCCGGCACGGGCCGCTTCGATAGCGGCATTTAATGCCAACAAGTTGGTTTGATCGGCAATGCCCTGAATGGACGACAGAATCTCATTAATCTGATTGATCTCGCCGTCCAGCTCCGTGATCACCGCCGCCGAAGCTTTCACCTGCTCGCCGAGTTGGTTCATGGTGTCGGACAGGGTGGTCATCATCTGGTGGCCGGTACTTAGGTGTTCATCTGTTTGTTCCACTGCACCTGAAGCCTGCTCCACATTGTTGGAGACCTCCTGAGCCGTTGCAGCCATCTCTTCGGCGCTTACCACCATCTGGTTGATCTTATCCTGCCGCTCAATTAACTGCTGGCCCGATTGACCAAAGCTGTGTTTGACCTGATTGCTGTCGTCACTAACGCGCTCGGAAACTTGATCCACTTGCCTGAGCATATCGCCTAGGTTGTCGATAAATCGGTTGATCCAGTTGGCCAGTTCGCCGGTTTCATCCCGGCTGGACACATTGATGCGTTTGGTCAGATCGCCCTCGCCGCGGGCAATATCCCGCATGATATGGGTGACCTGATGGATCGGCCGGGTCAGGCGATCGCCAATCCAGTTGATGATCACCAGTGACAATACAATGCTCACCACCGCGACCACCACAAAAATCAGCAGCAGCTCAGTAGTTGTGGTCGCCAGTTGCTGGTTGATGCGTTCACCATCGGCCGTGATCACCGACTCGGGCATAGACACCAGCAAATACCATTGCTTATCCAGTCCCTCTACCGAAGTGGGAGCAGCCAGCAGCACCTTACCGTCTTGCTGCTTAAGTACCAGTTCATCACCGGATTTGGCTTGGTTAAAGACAGGTGCCAGGTCACTGGAGATACTGCTGAGGGGGTCGCCGGTGGATTCGGCGGCTTCACTGTAACCGATGATATTGCCATCGCCACTGACGATAAAGACCTCACCCTGCCCGTTATATAGTTGCTGGTCGCTGGTGCGGGCCATATCGGCTACAAAGTTGGCGGAAAAGTCCACCGCTACCACGCCATAGAACTGGCTTTGATAGTAGATGGGGTAGCTGACGGTAGTGAGCAGATATTGCTGCTCGTCCAGCTCGACCTGGGCTGGGTCGATCAGGCAGGGGGCGCGACGGTCACGGGGACAGCGATAATAATGGTTGCGGTTATCGTCCACCACGGAGCTGACCCGATCCAGGATATACTGGCCTCCTTCCCGATACCAATACGGCACTAAGCGTCCAGAGGGTATGTAACCCCTTACATACTCAGACTCAGTATGAGCAAAGTTGGCGTCTGCACCCAGCACATCCGGCTCGAGCGGCATCATAATTCCGAGATAATCGGGGTATGAGGCGAGCAAGTGTTTAAGTTGCTGGGTCACATAATCTCGCTGCCGCTCGGGACTGGCCTGATCAATCAAGTCCTGCCCCAGTAAATAACCGGTATCGGCGGCTGCCGTTCGGGTAATGTGCAGCGCGTTATCCAGCACCTTGTTGATTTGAGCCAGTCGCTTGCCCGCCATCTCCTGCATCAGTGACAGGCCGTTTTGGCGCAAGCTCTGAGTGGAAATATCCGTGGCCTGCTGACGAGCCCCGCTGAGGGAGGTGATCGCCGTAATGGTTAGGGCAATGACCAGAAACAGGCTAAGCGCCAAAAACAGCGCCATCATCTTTTGTTTTATTGTGAGTGTTTTCATAGTGGTACAGCGTTGTTGTGTGTTTTGAGCTGTCCTTGGCAACAATCTCCAAGGGTGCGGCTATGCACCCGTTATGACATTAGCATGACACAGGGTAAGAAATGAACGAAATGTTGAAAAAGCACCGCTTGAGATTGGTAATAAGGCAGATAATGGCGCAGTGAAAAATGGGTTAGCGTCTGGTTACAGCAGGATAGGGAGACCATTTTTAAACATGAAGGGCTGCAAAGCAGCCCCTTATCGTTAACTTAACCTGCGCTTATTCCACCGTTACCGACTTTGCCAGGTTTCTAGGCTGATCGACGTCGGTGCCTTTGATAATGGCCACATAGTAGCTCAACAATTGTAGTGGCAGGGTGTAGACGATGGGCGCGATCACGGGATCGACATGGGGCAGGTTGATCACGCGCATGGTCTCGTCGCTTTCAAACTGAGCATTTTTGTCAGCAAACACGTACATGATCCCACCTCGGGCGCGGACCTCTTCCACATTGGATTTGAGCTTTTCCAACAGTTCGTTGTTGGGGGCCACCACGATGACCGGCATACTCTCGTCGATCAGTGCCAGCGGGCCGTGTTTAAGCTCGCCGGAGGCATAAGCTTCGGCGTGGATATAGGAAATCTCCTTGAGCTTCAGTGCCCCCTCCATGGCGATGGGGTACTGGTCACCACGGCCTAAGAACAGACTGTGCTCCTTGTCGGCAAACTCCTCGGCCAGATCTTCGATGCCTTGTGACAGGGCCAGGGTTTCTTCCAGTTTGGCGGGCAGGCTTTGCAGACCGGCGATTAATCGCTGGCGTTGCTCGGATGACAGGCCGTGATACTGGCCGATAGCCAGTGTCAGCATCATCAGGCCGGTGAGCTGGGTGGTAAAGGCCTTGGTGGAGGCCACACCAATCTCCGCCCCGGCGCGGGTCATAAAGGCCAGATCCGATTCGCGTACCAGCGAAGAGCCAGGCACATTACAGATGGTCAGGCTGGCCGTGTAGCCTGAGTCTTTCGCCAGACGCAGGGCGGCCAGGGTGTCGGCGGTTTCGCCGGACTGGGAGATGGTTACCAGCAGGCTATTGGGATGCACATAGGACTTGCGGTAGCGAAACTCTGAGGCGATTTCCACACCGCAGGACACGTTGGCGTATTCTTCCAGCCAGTATTTGGCGGTCAGGCCAGAGTGATAACTGGTGCCACAGGCGACGATTTGCACATGGCGAACCTGACTGAGTAACTCTTCGGCATTGGCGCCGAAAACGTTGGCATCCACGCCCTCCTCGGTCAGGCGCTGTTGCAGTGTGTTTCTGACTACGATGGGCTGTTCGTGGATTTCCTTAAGCATATAGTGGCGGTAGCCACCCTTGTCACCGGCGTCGTGTTCGATATCCGAATCATGAACTGGCCGTTCTACAGCCTGGCCGTTTTGGTTGAACACTTCTACCGAGGTGCGGGTAATGCGGGCCACATCGCCTTCTTCCAGAAAGATAAAGCGGCGGGTCACCGGCAGCAGCGCCAGTTGGTCAGAGGCGATGAAGTTTTCGTCGATGCCTAAGCCGATCACCAGTGGGCTTCCGGAACGGGCGACGACCATTTGATCGGGATGATGCTGGTCCATCACCACTGTGCCGTAGGCGCCGCTGAATTTATTCACTGCCTTCTGTACGGCCTGCAGCAGGTCGTTAGTGTGTTGCAGCTCGGCATCAATTTGATGAGCAATGGTTTCGGTGTCGGTATCCGAGTCGAACCGGTAGCCCTGTTCGGAGAGCTGTTCACGCAGAGAGCGGTAGTTTTCAATAATGCCGTTATGCACCACGGCCACTCGCTCGCTGGAAAAGTGAGGGTGGGCGTTAGACTCGGTGACCCCGCCATGAGTGGCCCAACGAGTGTGGGCGATTCCGAGGTGAGCCTTGACCGGGTTCGCCTCAATGGCGTCAGCCAGTTCCTGTACCTTGCCGGTGCGGCGCACTCGGGTCAGTTGTTGCTCTTTATCCAGCAAAGCCATACCGGCCGAGTCGTAGCCGCGGTACTCGAGGCGCTTAAGACCCTCCAGCAGGATATTCACCACATTCCGTTCTGCGATTGCGCCGACAATGCCACACATAATTCACTCCTTAAGATTCATTGGCGGGTGACGAGGCACAAATCACCTCAACCCCGTGTTGTTCGATTGTCTTCTTGGCCTCGGCGGGCAACTGGTCATCGGTGACCAGGGTGGAAATAGCCTGCCAAGGCAGTTCAACATTGGGGATCTTGCGACCCAGCTTGTCCGATTCGGCCATGACGATCACATCCCGGGCGACTTCTGCCATCACCTTGCTGAGCTGGGTGAGCTCATTGAAGGTGGTGGAGCCCCGTTCAAGATCGAGCCCGGCAGCTCCCAGAAATGCCTGATCAAAGTTATAGGCTCTGAGCATTTGTTCTGCCATCTTGCCCTGAAATGAGTGGGACTGACGGTCCCAGGTGCCGCCGGTCAGCAGTACGGTGGGTTCGTTTTCCAGTTCCAGCAGAGTGTTAGCCACATGCAGGGCATTGGTCATCACCACGAGTCCCAGCTTATTGTTTAACTCCGGCAGCATGGCGCCGGTGGTACTGCCACTGTCGATAACGATGCGGTTGTGATCCTGAATCAGGGCGCTGGCGGCTTTGGCGATGGTTTTCTTTCGTTTCGAAACCTCTTTGCTGGTCAGTTCAGGGGCATCTTTAGGCAATAACACTGCTCCGCCATATTTTCTCAGCAGCAGTCCGTTGTTTTCCAGCTCGGTCAGGTCTTTTCTAATAGTGACTTCCGAGGTGGAAAAGGCATTCTTCAGCTCCTCGACGCTCACTTCACCCTGTTCGGTGAGTCGCTCGACAATGGCTCGACGACGCTGTTGGGTATTTCTTTTGTTCATAAGCGAAAGGAATAAGTTTCAAAACGAAATTAATTTTAGCGGGTTTTATGGTCAGAGCAAGGAGTTTTTGTTGTTGAGTATGGTGAGGCGTCACTCCGACGGCGGTCAGGGTGACGAGGTGTGCGTCATGCCTGCCACCGAGCAGGCATCCAGAATCAAGGGGGATGTCAGAATGGATACCTGCTTGCGCAGGTATGACACAGAGTTTAACGGCTGTCTTCGCGAGGCTCTGAGACAAGCTCTGGACGACAGAGGGTGTTTTTACTTTTTAGCGGGGCGCTCCCAGCCCTGGATATTGCGCTGCTTGCCGCGGGCGACGGCCAACTCTTCGTCTTCCACGTCTTTGGTGACGGTAGAACCGGCGCCGACGGTGGCGTTCTGACCTACCGTCACCGGGGCGACTAACGAGGTGTTGGAGCCAATAAAGGCGCCGTCTTTGATCACGGTGCGGAACTTGTTCACGCCGTCATAGTTACAGGTGATAGTGCCTGCGCCCACGTTTACGCCCGCGCCGATGTCGGCATCGCCGATATAAGTCAGGTGATTGACCTTAGCGCCCTCGCCCACTATGGCTTTTTTCACCTCTACAAAATTGCCCACCTTGGCCTTGTGTTTTAATTCGGCATTAGGACGCAGACGGGCGAAGGGGCCGACCTGGCACTCCGGGCCGACCTGAGCCTGCTCTAAGATACTATTTGCTTCGATGATGGCGCCATCTTCAATACGACAGTCTTTCAACACACAGTTAGGCCCGATGCTGACGTTGTTACCCAGACTGACATTACCCTCGATGACGACATTCACATCGATATTTACATCCTGACCTGTGGTCAACTGGCCGCGCAGGTCAAAGCGCGTCGGATCGGCCAGACTCACCCCCTGCATCATCAGAGTGTCAGCCTGGCGCTGTTGAAAGGCGCGCTCCAGCCGGGCCAACTGTACTCGATTGTTCACCCCTTCTACTTCGACTGGGGTTTCCGGATGAGCGGCCTGAATGGTTTTGCCTTCCGCGGCGGCCATGGCGATGACATCGGTCAGGTAGTATTCGCCCTGAGCATTGTCATTACTGAGATTCCCCAGCCAGCGTTTTAGATCCGCACCATTCATCATCATAATGCCGGTGTTAATTTCGGTGATCTGACGCTGCGCCTCCGTGGCGTCCTTATGTTCGACGATAGCCGTGATGTTATTGCCATCGCGAATGATTCGGCCCATGCCGGTGGGATCGTCCAGGTGCACGGTAAGCAAGGCAAGGTCTGACGAGGCCTTGACGGCCTTCAGCGCCTCTAATGTCTGCGGGCGGATCAGGGGGGCGTCACCTACCAGAATCAGTACGTCTTCCTGATCCCGGATATGATCAACGGCTTGTTGAGCGGCATGTCCGGTACCGAGTTGCTCGGCTTGTTCGCACCAGTTGAGGTTGTTCCCGCCTAAGTGAGCCCTGAGCTGGTCGCCGCCATGACCATACACCAGATGGATGTTTTCTGCCCCGAGGCCGGTCACTGTATCAATAATATGCTGCACCATGGGCTTGCCCGCGATGGCATGCAATACCTTGGGTAAGTTGGACTTCATGCGGGTTCCCTTACCCGCCGCAAGAATAATAACTGAGAATGACATAGACTATCCAAGAGGCAAATTTGCTTGATATTCTAACTGAGCATAAAAGAACTGCCATCCTTGTATTTGCAATCTTGGCTTATGAAGGTGGTTGGAGCTTAATATTCAGGAGCTTTTTCGTTGAGATCGATAAGCCAATTTCGTCGCAATTTTACCCTGCTGTTTTTGTTGCTCTCGCTGATTGTGAGTGCCCTTGCCTACTTTGCGATCAGCAGCATGGTGGGTACTCAAAGCCGCCAGCAGCAAAAGGCTATCGCCCCAGTATTTAATTTGATCGATCATAAGTTACTCAGGCCCCTGCATATTACTCACGCTCTTTCTGAGTCGAACGTATTTCTACCCTATCTCGATTCGGCCAAGCCTGATGAGGCCGCAATTCAGCGAGAGTTACAGCGGCTGCAGACCTCATTAAAGGTGAATGTGTTTATCGCCAGCGACAAAGCCATGCGTCAGTATTTTGCCAATGATGAAGAGAACCGTGCGCTAACCGAGCAGACAACGGCCTGGTATTTTCGGTTTAAAGAAAGTGAAGCGGACGTGCAAGTGGTATTGGGTAATCAAGAGAGACTGAGCCTTTATCTGGATTATAAGGAGTATAACCATAAGGGCGAGTTTGTTGGTGTGTCAGGTGCCGCTCTGAGTCTGGAAAGCTTTATGCAGGAATTTGAGCGTTATCAGCAGCAGTATGGTTACGATTTTTACTTTATTGATGAGCAAAACAATGTTCTGTTGACATCGGACAGTGGTTCTCAGCCTAAACTGGCCGAGCGCACCGGCCTGGATCAGTTAACATGGTATCGGCAGTTATCATCCGCTCCCCTGATAAAAGGGGTGTACAGCAACCTGGTGGATTATAAAGGTAAGGAGCATCTTGTATTAGAGCTGCCCCTGCCTCAGCTCAAGTGGCGAGTCTTTATTCTGCTGCCCTTTGATGAGCAGGCCCGGTCCAGCGCGGTAAATTTATGGCGCTTGGGCATATTGATTTTTCTGGTGGTCGTGGTGTTGTGTTTGGTCATCCTGTTCTTTACCGAGCGCTATTCGAGCCACTATGAGAAGCGTTTGTTTACCGACGGCATGACCGGCATCGCCAATCGCCGCTATATTGAGAGGCTGACCCAGGATCTGATTGAGCAGAAAATACCGGTGAGCCTGATCCTGGTGGATATTGATCACTTTAAGTCCGTCAATGACAACTACGGGCACAATGCGGGTGACAAGGTCATCAAGACACTGGGCGGCGTGCTCAAAGACGCCATGCGCGATCAGGATGTGGCCGCGCGCTGGGGGGGCGAGGAGTTTGTGTTGCTGCTGCCCAAAACCTCGTATGCGCAAAGCATGAAGGTGGCGGAGCGGCTGCGCAAGCAGGTGGCTGAGACGGAATTCAATATTGCCGATGGTCAGAGCGTCAGAGTGACGGCCAGCTTTGGGGTGACTCAGGCCGATTATTATGAATCCCTGGCTGATCTGGTTCATTTGGCGGACCGGGCACTTTACAGCGCTAAACACAAAGGCCGTAACCGGGTAGAGGGACACTGTTAAAGGCCCGAACATACGGCCTGAGATACCAAGAATATTAGTTCTTATTGGCCCTTGTCATGCATTCATCGCGGTAAATGATACAATACCGCAGATCCTGGCAACTCCCCGATAATATGAACTGGTTGATCAGCTTACTGTTTTTACTACTGTGCTTTACTGCTCACGGGCAGGAGAATTGGCTGGGCCAGTTTGCTCGTCAGGTGGAGCAGGAGGCCCGCCGACATAATCTGCCCGGGTATGGGTTTGCCGTGGTCGAACTGGGCCAGTCTCCGCAGATCTTCACTTATGGCAAGACCCAGAAAAATGGTCAGCCTATCAATGCCGATACTCTGTTTCGACTGGCGTCGGTCTCCAAGACATTTACTGGTGCCTTAACGGCCAAGCTGGTGCAACAGGGTAAGCTGGACTGGGATATGCCTCTGGATCAACTGGCCCCGCAGTATGAATTTGACCCTCAACAGGAACTAAAGCTGGGTCACATCCTAAGCCAGTCCAGTGGCTACATGCCGAATGCCTACGACAACCTGATCGAGGCGAACTATTCGGTGCAACGGGTGCTCAACCAATTGGCCGGACTGGAGCCTATCTGCGAGCCGGGGCAATGTTATACCTATCAGAATGCCTTGTTCGGAGTGTTGTCGGAGGGCATACGTTATCGACTGGACAGCAACTACGCCGAGCTGTTGCAGGACAATATCCTCAGTCCTCTGGCTATGCACCGGGTGAGTGTGGGACGCGACAGACTGGTTAGTGACTCAAACTGGGCTCGTCCTCACGCGTTGGTGGCAAGAGGACAGTGGTACAAGACACAGGTTCGTGCCGACTACTACCGTTTTGCGCCGGCGGCAGGCATTAACGCCAGCCTTAATGATATGGTGATCTGGCTGGAAGCCATGTTGGAGCAATACCCCCATGTACTCTCCGGCCATACTATTGAGCAATTGTTAACACCGCGAATCCGTACCAAGCGGGAGCTTTATCGCCGCCACTGGCGGGCCTACCTTAAAGACGCTCATTATGGTTTGGGCTGGCGAGTGTATGACTTCGACGGTGAAAAACTGGCTTATCACAGTGGCTGGGTGAAGGGATATCGCGCCGACGTGGGGATTGCGCCGGATTATGGTGTGGGGCTTGTGTTTTTGATGAATGCCGAGTCTAACCTGATGAATGAGATCAGCGTGAATTTCTGGGCCCGGTTGTTCGAAGAAAAGAAAATGGCCACCTCTATGGCCAGTCAGCCATAATCCCGTCAGTCCTGATGCTGAAACGAGTTCAGCATGACAGTCTCAGAGCCTTTTAACGACAGTCGTGAAACCCTGTGTCATACCTGCAAAAGCCGGTATCCACTCTGAATATTCCCTTTGGCCCTGGACGCCTGCTCGGTGGCAGGCATGACGTACATTCTGTTGTTAAAAACGGTACTCAGAGCCCTTGCTAGCGTTTTAAGTAGGTATAGCCCGCTAAGCAGTCTTCGTAGAAGTCGATCCATTTGACCCCTTCACGCGGGCGGATATCGCCGGCGGCGATGAGCTTATCGATCACCCGCTTAACATCGGTGGCCATTGAATCGGGGTTGTACTGCATAATCGATAACACATCGCTGACCGACGAACCACGCACCACTTCTTCGATGTAGAAGTCTTTCGGGTCGTCATCGTCGGTAAAGATATGCACCTCGTTGAGGCGCCCGAACAGGTTGTGCATATCGCCCATCACGTCCTGATAGGCTCCGGTCAGAAACAGGCCGATATAATATTCTTCGCCGTCTTTGAGCGGATGCAGTGGCAGGGTATCGGTCAGTCCCTCATTACCCACAAACTGGTCGATCTTACCGTCGCTGTCACAGGTAATATCCACCAGGGAGCAATTCACCGTGGGTCTCTCGTTCATGCGCGTAAGCGGTACCACCGGCAGCACCTGATCGATGGCCCAGGTATCGGCGGCAGACTGGAATACGGAGAGGTTGCACAGATACTGGGAAGACAGACCCACCTCCAATTCGCGCAACTCTTCGGGAATAAAGTCTAACTCCTTCAAACGGGCGGATATTTGTCGGCAACTACGCCAATACAGGGTTTCGATCTTGGCCAGTTCTTCCATCGAGATGACTCTGAGCTTAAAGGCATCCAGGGCCTGCTCCTTATATTGGGACACATCGTTGAAGATTTCCTGCAGGTTGTCGGCGCTGGGCAGCAGTTCTACCTGCTCTCTCATCTGGCCCAGCAGCCAATGTTCGCCCTCGCGATAAGTAGTATCAAAGTCCATGCCGCTGGCGGTGACCTCGCCCATAATGGGGGTGATCACACAGCTGTGGTGTGCGGTCATGGCGCGTCCGCTCTCGCTCACCAGATTCGGGTGGGGAACGCCCTCCAGATCGCACACATCACGAATCCCATAGACCACATCAGCCACATATTCATCCATGCTGTAGTTGCGGGACGAATCGCTGGTGGACTGGCTACCGTCATAGTCCACGCCCAGACCGCCTCCCACATCCACGTACTCCATTTCCACGCCCATATGGCGCAGCTCAGCGTAGATGCGTCCGCCTTCGGCTACCGCCTCCTTGACCGAGCGAATGTCGGTAAGCTGACTGCCAATATGAAAGTGCAGCAATTTCAGGCAGTGACCCATGTTATGCTGTTCCAGATAGCGCGCGGCATTGATGATTTCGGCATTGGTAAGACCAAATTTGGCCCGGTCGCCGCCAGAGCTCTCCCACTTGCCACGACCTTTCACGGTCATCTTGGAGCGCACGCCGATGATAGGGTCGATATTCAGCTCCTGGGCGCTTTTCACCAGCTGCAGTAGTTCCGAGTACTTCTCCACCACTACGATCACTTTTCGACCCATCTTGCGACCCAACAGGGCCAGCTTCATAAATTCTTCGTCTTTATAGCCATTGAGGATAGTGAGTGCGTCGGCATGGGTGTTGTAAGCCAGGACGGTCAGCAGCTCGGCCTTTGAGCCGGCCTCCAGACCATAGCTGTATGGCTGACCGGCATCGGCGATCTCCTCCACCACTTCGCGCATCTGGTTCACCTTAACTGGGTATACGCCCAGATACTGGCCCTGATACTCGGCTTCCTGAATATGCTGGCGGAAGGCGTCGTTTAACAGGGCCACCTGAGAGCGCAGGATATCGTGAAACCGCACCACTACCGGGAACTGCACCCCTTCTTCCTTGATCTCCTCGAGCACCGAGTTGAAGTCGATGCGCACATTGGGGTTCTTCAGGTGAGGAGTGACCTGCAGATTCCCATTGCTACCAATTTCAAAATAACCGCCTCCCCAGCGTTTAACCCGGTAGAGTTGCTCGGCATCGTTGATGGTCCATTTAGCCATGGTGGGGCTCCTTATTCCTGAAATCGGGGCTGATTGGCGGTCAGACACAGCAATAGTTCGCGCACCACCTTGGTGGCAAATACATTGCTGTTACCGGAACTGTCTATCTCCGGCGACAGCTCTACCACATCACAGCCGACAAAGTGCTTATCACGCAGAATTTTTATCAGCTGGATAAAAGAATGAAAGTCCTCGCCGCCGGGTTCGGGAGTGCCGGTACCGGGCAGAAAGCTGGGGTCGAAGTAATCCAGATCCAGAGTCAGATAAATCGGCCTATCATCAGCAATTTGTCGCACCGCTTCCAGAAAATCGTGCCGTGAGGTGCGGATGGTCTGGTGCTCGCGCATCCACTGGTATTCTTCGCGGGTGCCGGAACGAATGCCGTATTGGATCAACTGATGATCAGGACCAAAGTGATCCAGCGCCCGTCGAATGATCGAGGCGTGGGAATAGTGGTAGCCTTCGTAACCATCGCGTAGGTCGGCGTGGGCATCCAGATGCAACAGCACCAGGTTGGGGTACTGTTTTAAATAGGTCTTGATGGGGGCATAGGAGATCGAATGCTCGCCGCCTAAGGTCATCACCTGGATGTTGTCACCACTTAAGTCGGCATTGCCAAAGATGGTCTCGAAATCGTCGCTGCCCTTTTGCCACTGGCGCTCCACATCATCGCTGTCACCCAGATTCAGGTTTCCCAGATCGAAAAAACGTTTCTGCTCCAGATCGTCGTCCAGATACGGTGAATAACTCTCGATGTCTTCCGAGACGTTTCTCAGGCCGTCCGGGCCATTTCTGGTTCCCTTACGAAAACAGGCGGTGCCATCGAAGCCAAAGCCGATCAGATAAGCACTGTTCGGGGTCAGCGAGGTTGCCGAATCCGCCATATGGTAAGGCATACTAGGTTTATCCAGAGTTAGGTCGAAGCTGTTTGCCATAGAGGTTGTCTCATACCCGAAAGTCGAATGTGGTGGATTATAATCAAGCCTTGGATGCGATGCTCGCAATTTCAAGGCTATAAACAAAGTCTTTATCGACTATGACGGACACTTTGCTTTTCACGGCGCTAATGCCATCATAGCGCCACCTACCCTAATTAAGAGAGCTGCGTGTGAAACGGCTTAGACGACTTAATTTTCTATGGCTTTTACTGCTGACCGCCTGCGGTCAGAAAGGCCCCCTGTTCCTGCCGGAGGACGCCGAATCCAATCAGGCTGAGCCGACAGAAGCTGCGTCGCCTGCTCCTGCACAGCAATCGAAACCCGAAGAAGACAACTAGTATGGATTATTTCCAATATCAGCAGCAGCGTCTTTACGCTGAAAACGTGCCCGTGACCGACATTACCGATCAATATGGCACACCTTGTTATATTTACTCCCGTTCGACCATCGAGCGGCACTGGAAGGCCTTCGATGAAGCTTTAGGTGAGCAACCTCATCTAGTCTGCTACGCGGTGAAAGCCAATTCTAACCTGGGCGTGCTAAGCGTCATGGCCAAGTTAGGTTCAGGCTTCGATATTGTTTCGGGCGGTGAGCTGGCCCGGGTCATTGAAGCCGGTGGAGACCCGGCCAGGGTCGTGTTCTCGGGCGTGGCTAAGACCGAGGCGGAAATCGCTTTTGCGCTGGAGCAAGGCATCAAGTGTTTTAATGTGGAATCGCCTTCGGAGCTTAAACGTATTAATCGGGTTGCCGGCAGCATGAGCGTGACGGCACCGATCTCCATCCGTGTTAACCCGGACGTGGACGCCAAGACTCACCCCTATATTTCTACCGGGCTGAAGGCCAATAAATTCGGTATCGACTGGGAGCAGTCACTGGACATTTATCGTCAGGCGGCGGGTATGGCGCACTTGACGGTGGTGGGTATGGATTGTCACATCGGCTCGCAGTTAACCGATGTCGCGCCTTTTGTGGATGCGCTGGAGCGTCTGTTGGGCCTGATCGACCAGCTCAAAGCCGAAGGCATCGAGATCGACCATTTGGATGTGGGTGGCGGTCTGGGGGTGACCTATCAGGATGAAAAGCCGCCACTACCGGCTGACTATGTGAAGGCAGTGGTCGAGCGACTGCAAAAGGATCACGCGTATCTGTCGCTGATCATGGAACCGGGGCGGGCGATTATGGCCAATGCCGGCATCATGGCGACTAAGGTGGAGTTTATCAAACAGGGCTCGGAGAAGAACTTTGCCCTGGTCGACGCAGGCATGAACGATATGCTGCGCCCCTCGCTGTATTCGGCCTGGATGGACATCGTCGAGGTGGATCGTTCACTCGAGCGCGAGACCCGCATGTACGATGTGGTGGGGCCGGTGTGTGAAACCGGTGATTTTATCGGTAAGGACCGTAGCCTGAGTATCGACGAAGGGGATCTCCTGGTTCAGCGTAGCGCCGGAGCTTATGGCTTTACCATGGCATCAAATTACAATAGCCGCTGCCGCCCAGCCGAGATAATGGTGGATAAAGACCAGGTTTATTTGGTGCGGGAGCGTGAAAGTCTGCCTGACCTCTGGAAAGGCGAGCACAAACTGCCTTAAGCTAGGACGCAAAGCGCGCAACGGTAATAAGAATGCTTATTCACTTTTCTAAAATGCACGGCCTGGGTAATGACTTTATGGTGATCGATAACGTCACCCAGAATGTGTTTTTCAGCCCGGATAAGATCCGCCAACTGGCGGATCGCAACATGGGTATCGGCTTCGATCAGCTGTTAATGGTGGAGCCGCCCTATGATCCCGAGCAGGACTTTCATTACCGGATCTTCAATGCCGATGGCAGCGAGGTGGCTCAGTGCGGCAATGGTGCGCGTTGCTTTGCCAGCTTTGTGCGTAAGAAGGGACTGATTAATCGCAATAAGATCAAGGTAGGCACGCGGGCCGGCAACATGGTGCTGTATCTGGAGAAGGACGGTCAGGTAACGGTGAACATGGGTAAGCCGTTGTTGGAGCCCCAGCAGGTGCCGTTTAAAGCCAACAAAGAGGAAGCCACCTATATACTGCGGGCCGGTGAACACACGGCATTTTGCGGTGTGGTTTCCATGGGCAACCCCCATTGTGTGATGGAGGTGGACGACGTTGACACGGCTCCGGTAGAAGAATTGGGACCGATTCTGGAAAGTCATGAGCGTTTCCCCGAAGGCGCCAATATTGGCTTTATGCAGATCCTCAATCCCGGCCATATTAAGCTCAGAGTATTTGAGCGCGGTGCGGGCGAAACCCTGGCCTGTGGCAGCGGTGCCTGCGCGGCGGCTGTGGTTGGTCGCCTGTGGGAAAAACTGGATAAGGACGTACGAGTGGATTTGCCCGGCGGAAGCCTGAAAATTCGCTGGCCGGGGCTGGATAAGTCGGTCAAGATGACCGGTCCGGTGGAACACGTTTTCGATGGGAACCTACATTTATGAGTGATCAACCCCTGAACGCTTCGACCAATGCGGCTGAAGCGGTGAGCGCGGCGCAGGTAAAACGCTATCTGCAAAGCCATCCGGACTTCTTCGCTCAGCACCCTGAGTTGCTGGAGGGGCTGCGTATTCCCCATCAGCAAAAAGGCGCGGTGTCGCTTGTGGAATTGCAATCGGAGCAATTGCGCAGCCGCTTAAATCAGTTGCAGCACCAGATCAACGAACTGATGAGTGTGGCTAAGCATAACGAGCGTATCTATCGAATCTACGCCGATTTGAACCTGCGCTTGTTCCAGTGCCAGACACAGGCACAAATTCGCAGTCTGCTGGAAGACGTACTGCTGGAACAATTGGATCTGCAGGACATCACCCTGATGCGTTTCGATCGCGAGCCCGAGCTATCGGCCGAGGCTAAGAAGCAATTGGAGGAAAAGCGCTTCCGTCAGGATATGTATTACTTCGGGCGCCTGAGTCAGCAAGAACGTGCCTGGCTGTTTGGCGAAGACAGCCAGGTGGCTTCGGTCGCTATGATGCTGATCGGCGAGCAGGGCGAATTGGGTCTTTTGGTGATTGGCAGCAGTGAGGATCATCACTTCCACCCAGGAATGGATACCTTACTTATCAATCAGCTACAAAAATTTATGACCCTGGTGCTGTCCCAGTTGGAGCAATAGCATGACGGAACCGGCCGAAGCGATTGCTCAAGGGCTGGAGACGTTTTTGGCGCATCTGAAGTATGAGCGCAATCTGTCCCCCCGGACGCTGGAAAATTACCGGCGCCAGCTGAATGCGGCCGCTCAGGTGCTGCAACTGGATGACTGGCAAGCTCTGACGCGTGACGGGGTGCGAAGGGTTCTGGCTGAGGCCAAACGCCAACAATTAAAACCCCGTTCCATCGCCTTGCGTTTATCGGCGCTCCGGGCATTGGGCGATTATCTGGTGTTACAGGGAAAACTCAGTGCCAACCCCGCTGCCGGGGTCCAGGCTCCCAAACAAGGCCGCCCTCTGCCGAAGCAACTGCCAGTGGATGAGATGAGTCAGCTATTGGCGTTTGAGCCGGGCAATGACCCTCTGGCGATTCGGGATAAGGCGATCATGGAGCTGGCCTACGGTTGTGGCCTGCGACTGGCAGAGCTTGAGACCCTGAGCCTGCCTCAGATCAGCCCGGATAAAACTCAGATCAGAGTCTGGGGTAAGGGGCGTAAGGAGCGCCAGTTGCCTATTGGTAAAACCGCTGCCCAGTGTCTGAAACAGTGGTTAAAAGTGCGAGGTCAGCTTTCGGCGGCTGGAGAGATGGCTGTGTTTGTAAGTAAAAACGGACAACGACTGGGCCGGCGACAGATTGCCAAACGCATGGAACACTGGGCAAAACATCAGGGCTTGAATCAGCCGGTACATCCGCATAAATTACGCCATTCTTTTGCGACCCATGTATTAGAGTCCAGTGGTGACTTACGAGCGGTGCAAGAATTACTGGGCCATGCCAACCTGTCCACGACACAGGTGTATACCCATTTGGATTTTCAGCATCTGGCCCAGGTGTACGACAAGGCGCACCCCAGAGCGAGAAAGAATAAAGGTTCTTAATGATTATTTTCCGTCCCCTAGACCAGGTCCGCGCGGTAAGCTTCGACCTGGATGACACCTTATACGACAACGGCCCCATTCTGCGCCGGGCCGAGGATGCGCTGCTGGAGTTTATTCATACAGAATTTCCTCAGCTTAAAGATTCGAACGAGGTCTTCTGGCAGCGTATCAAGGCCAAGTGCCTGAAGGAACGCCCCGAGTTGACTCACGATATGGGCGCATGGCGCCAACACACCCTGCGCACCGGTTTATTAGAGCTAGGTATGGCTTTTACCGAGGTGTCGGAAGCCACCGACCGGGCCTTCGAGTATTTTTACTATGAACGCAGCCGCTTTAAGGTGGATGAGACTATTTGTTCTTTATTGGCGCGCATCGCCGATAAGCTGCCTATGGTGGCGATCACCAATGGTAATGTGGATCTGGACGCCATTGGTATCGGACAATACTTTGAACAGTCTTTCCACGCCAATCTTGAGCAGCCCAAAAAGCCGGACCCGGCAATGTTTGAGCTCGCCTCCCGCCATCTTGCGATGCCCAATGAGCGCATTTTGCATGTGGGCGATGGTTTGATTAACGATATCGCCGGAGCCCACGAGGCAGGCTTTCAAACAGCCTGGTATGCGGGTAACCGGCATATGGGCATCGGCTATGAGCCAGCCCGGCACCTGCCCAACGTGCAACTGGCGAATCTGGATGAGTTGGCCCTGCTGTTAGACCTTTAAGACACAGGTTGGCATCGCTAGCAGGCTGACACCACACGCAAACACGCCGTAAATCCATCCATGGAGGCTCCTGCGCTACTTAGTGGTAATCAGCCTGCCTGGGTTTCGGCGAGATCACGCCGCCTGAGTGCCATCATTGTCCGGATCGTCGTAGTAAGCGGCGGTCAGCACCTTTTCCAACGCCCAGGACAGGGCCTGGTTGATGGGCAGGGTCTGGCGTCCCCAGAGGGGATCCAGATTGACCAGTTGTTGTCTGCCGTCGGCAATCATCGGCGGTGGGGTCACCTCCAATGCGCTCAGGGTTTGGTGATAGGCATCGGCTCGGGCGGTTTTAATCGGTTGGCATACCGACAGACGGGCCTGACCATCCTTGCCCCTCACACCAGCGGCACCAAACATACGGCAAATGCCAGGCCGGTGGGCGTAAATCCCGCACTGGTCTCTCGCGCCATCCAGCGAAAGGCGCTGATAATGCAGGCAGTGAAAGCCTGAGGCCGCTCGCAGCTTGTCTAAGGTGACTTCTGCCTGACCCTGATCGAACAGGTTAAGCGCCAGGGGCAACATTTCCAGGGGCGAGGCTTCTACATCCGGGTTGGTGCAGCAGCGGCCACAACCGCTGATACAGGAAAGACCTTGCTGCTGTTGATAATCGGAAAAACGCAGGTTGAGCTGTTGATAGACTGTTTCTATCCGCTGTGCCAGAGCTCGTAAATATTGCATGTTCAAACATCCGTAATGAATTCATCCACACAAGGCCCGCCGAACGGGCGGCGCGGATTCTAGCCACTTTTGATGCTCTACGGTAATAACTTTTTGTGTAATAAGGTCGACTTGTTATATCCAAGGGGTGGGTTCCTATTAGGCCAAGTGTATAAAAATACAGTGTGGCTGGTATACTGGCGGCATCATTGCTAAGCCCGATATCGCTATGGATGTATCCGAACTGCTCGACTCCTTAAATGACAAACAGCGCGACGCCGTTGCTGCCCCGCCCTCCGACATGCTGGTACTGGCAGGAGCCGGTAGTGGTAAGACCCGGGTACTGGTACACCGGCTGGCGTGGCTGATGGATGTACAGGGGATTTCGCCCTTTGGCGTGCTGGCGGTGACCTTTACCAACAAAGCCGCCCGCGAGATGCGCAGCCGGGTCGAAGCTCTGATGGGCATGTCGTTGCAGGGTATGTGGATCGGCACCTTCCACGGGTTGGCGCATCGCCTGCTGCGCACCCACTATCAGGAGGCGCGGCTGCCGGAAAATTTTCAGATCCTGGATGCTGACGATCAGCAGCGCTTGCTCAAGCGCATTATCAAGGGCATGAACCTGGACGAAAAGCACTACCCGCCCAAGCAGGCCATGTGGTTTATTAACGGCCATAAAGACGAAGGCCTGCGTCCCCAGCATATCGAGACTCAGGGCGATGTGATGCGCACTCAGATGCGTGAAATCTACAAGGTCTATCAGGAAACCTGCGACCGCTCGGGGTTGGTGGACTTCGCCGAGCTGCTTTTGAGAGCCCATGAGTTATGGCTGAATCACCCGCAGATTTTGGCTCATTATCAGAAGCGTTTTCGCGCCGTGCTGGTGGATGAGTTCCAGGACACCAACAACATCCAATACGCCTGGTTGCGAATGCTCACCAGCGAGCATAACAATATGATGATCGTCGGCGACGACGATCAGTCCATCTACGGCTGGCGTGGCGCCAACGTGGATAATATCCAGCACTTTTTGCGGGACTTTCCCGACGCCAAGACCATTCGGCTGGAGCAGAATTACCGCTCCACCGCCACCATCCTTAAAGCCGCCAACCGGGTGATCGAAAACAACTCCAGTCGTTTGGGTAAGGATCTGTGGACTGAGGGCAATGAAGGGGAACCTATTTCCCTGTATGCCGGTTTTAATGAGCTGGATGAGGCACGTTTTATCGTCGGTCAGATCAAACAGTGGCGGGATCAGGGCGGCGCGCTCAGCGACACGGCCATTCTGTATCGCAGTAACGCCCAGTCGCGGGTGTTGGAGGAAGCGCTGTTACAGGAAGCCATCCCCTACCGGATTTACGGTGGCCTGCGCTTCTTCGAGCGTCAGGAGGTTAAAGATGCGCTGGGTTATCTGCGCATGATCAATCAGCCACTGGACGATGCCGCCTTCGAGCGGGTGATTAATACGCCTGCCCGAGGCATTGGCGAGCGTACCGTGGCGCAGATCCGGGATATGGCGCGCAGCTCCGAATCTTCAATGTGGCAGGCGGCCCTGACCATGTTGCAGGAAAAGCGTCTCTCCGGCCGGGCTTCCAAGGCGGTGCAGGGGTTTGTGGAGCTGGTCTTAAAACTGCAGGAAACCACCGGCGAGCTGCCTCTGGAAGAGCAGGCCGACACCGCCATTAAACAATCCGGCTTGATGGCCATGTATCAGGCCGAAAAGGGCGAAAAGGCCCAGGCCCGGGTGGATAACCTGGAAGAACTGGTGACCGCCTGTAAGCAGTTTGAGGTGCCGGACGATGCCGAGGATATGACCCCGCTGGCGGCCTTTTTAACCCATGCTTCATTAGAAGCCGGTGAAACTCAGGCCGATCAGCATCAGGATGCGGTGCAGATGATGACCATGCACAGCGCCAAGGGGCTGGAATTCCCTATGGTCACCATCGCCGGAGTGGAAGAAGGTTTATTCCCCAGCCAGCAAAGCCATGAAGAGCCAGGCCGTTTAGAGGAAGAACGCCGTCTGTGCTATGTGGGCATGACCCGGGCCATGGAAAAGCTTATCCTGACTTACGCCGAGAGTCGTCGCATCTATGGTCAGGACAAGTACCATACGCCGTCGCGTTTTATTCGCGAGATCCCGGCCGAGTGCATTCAGGAGATTCGCCTGCGCAATACGGTCAGCAAGCCAGTGTCGACCAGTCGCTTCCAACCGGCGACTTCCCACTCGGCCTTCGACTCTACCGGCTTTAGTCTGGGCCAGCGGGTTACCCATCCCAAGTTTGGCGAGGGTACGGTGCTCAATTACGAAGGCAGCGGCGAACACGCCCGGGTGCAGGTGAACTTCGACGAGGTGGGTAGCAAATGGCTGGTACTCAATTTTGCCAAGCTGGCGGCTGTATAGGGCTCTTCTAGACGGGCATGTTGCCGGTTAGCTTACTTTAACTAGGTGCGCTCAGTCCTTGAAATTGATTGCTCCGAATTCATCTGCTTTGCTGTAGGTAGAATAGAAATGCATTCGCTTTAGTCATTTTAAAGCGCTACCGGTAAGGAGAGCAGGCGATGAGCGATTACTTTCAAAGCTACAGCAGGACACTAAAGACTGAGGGTATTGTAATGCTGCTCCTCGGTATACTCGCAATAGTATTGCCCCAGGCGTTTACATTGGGTATCGAGTTGTTAGTCGGGGCGCTATTTCTGATCGGAGGCGCACTATCGGTTGTTAGGGGCTTTCAGCTTAAAGGATTGTCAGGGCGCTCTGTCACCATCGTAATGGGCATCTTAACGGCCATGGTTGGCTTGGTCCTGTTGGCGTTTCCCACTTCCGGAACCATTACATTGACGTTGTTAGTTGGGGCGTTATTTTTGATTCAAGGTGTCGCAGAAGTGGTTGCAGCCCTGCAGCATAAGAGATGGCGCACCTGGGGATGGATTCTTATCAGCGGTATCGCATCGCTTATCATTGGTATTTTATTGATTAGCGGCTTACCAGGAACCGCTTCCTGGGCTATTGGCCTGCTGATCGGTATCAATTTGCTTTTCACCGGGGTTTGGTTGCTGACCTTTGCTAAAGCACTGGACGCAGAAGTGTCTTCCTAGCAACCGTGAGGGGTCTACACCCCTTCATTAGGCTGGCGGGAGAGTATCTCCCGCTGCTGCTTCTTGGTTTTGCGATAGAAGCGGTAAGAGTCAAAGCTAAACAGCGCCAGTGCGGTCCATACAAACAGGAAGGTCACCAGCCGGTCCGACTGCAGCGGCTCATCGTATAAGAACACTGCCAGTACAAACATGATGCTGGGGCCGATGTACTGAAAAAAGCCCAGGGTGGAGTACATGATGCGCTTGGCCGCAGCGGTAAAGCACAGCAAGGGCGCGGTGGTGACGATACCGGCGCAGATCAGGGTCACATTAAGCGCCGTGTCATTGGCCAGCATATTGCTGTCCGGGCCGGCCAGCCAGACCCAGTAGCCGATGGCAAAGGGCAGCATCAGTAAGGTTTCCAGTAGCAGGCCGGGGAAGGAGTCCACCGCCACCTGCTTGCGCATCAGGCCGTAGACGCCAAAGCTCCCGGCCAGACCCAGTGCAACCCAGGGCACTTCGCCGTAGGATATCACCACAATGCCCACACCTACTAAGGCCAGCCCCACCGCCAGTTGCTGCAGGCGACGCAGCTTCTCGGCTAAAAACACCCGGCCCAGAAACACATTCAGCAGTGGGTTGATGTAGTAACCCAGGCTCGCTTCCAGCATCTGGTTGCTGTTAATGGCCCAGATAAAAAGCAGCCAGTTGCCGCCCAGAAGTACGCCGGTGATAAGCAGAATTTTTAATACTTTGGGGTTACGTAAGGCGTGCATGACCTTGTGCCATTGGCCGAGAGCCAGCACCAGAGCGCCCAGAATCAGGCTGGACCAGAGGATTCTATGCATCAGGATCTCGGTGGCCGGTACGCCTTGCAGCAGCTTAAAGTACATGGGGGCAAAGCCCCACAAGGTATAAGCGGCGATGGCGAGTAAGACTCCGGCTTTGGCGTGGTTATCCTGCATGCGTATTCCTGACGGCGGCGAAGGCGCCCACTATGGGTTAAGCCGTCGGCAAAGACAACCGAAAGCTTTTTGCCAATTGATTAGAAAAAGTAATCGAAAGTTGGCATCGAAAGCATCTTTCTCCTTATGCCGGTGGGATAAGGGGCGGGAAGGTATAGCCGCTGAATACAAATTGTTGTTATGCCCGTCCCTCCGAGCAGGTATCCATGTCCAAGGTTCGACAGGAATAAGGAGATAACCGATTAAAGTCAGGCGGTTATCCTGCAACGATTAACCGATCATGTAGGTACCAGTGCCGAAGGCGATATGTTCGCCTTTATCGTTGTGCAGCTCCATGCGGCAGACCGCTACGCGACTTCCCTTGCGGATTACCGAAGCACTGGCGATAAACTCCTTGCCTTTGCCGGGACGCAGGTAGTCCACGCGCATATCGATGGTCCCCATCTTGCCGAGCTTTTTCTGAAAGGCCTCCAGTGTGATGTCGTTCATATCCCGAACCACCTGAAGGATGGCCATCAAGCCGCCCACGGTGTCCAACATAGAGGCGGTTACGCCGCCGTGGAGGATTTTCTGTACCGGGTTGCCCATCAGGCCGTCGTGCCAGGGCAGGCGTACCTCCACTCCTTCACCGTCAAACTGACTGACCTGCATACCGATTAACTGGTTAAAAGGCATCTGGTCCCGAAAGACACTGGCAACAAAATCACCGAGTTCCTGACTGTTGAGTAAAGTTGTTGGATCCACCTTGTTACTCCTTTTCAAACAAGCGTTTAAGTTACGCCTTTGCTTTGGCTCTGGCAAGTAGGCATATGCATCAGTAAAATGGCCGCGTTCTGAAGTGAGGTTCTCTTGTCTGATTCTGTTGTCGCGTCACATCCTAAAGCTATAACACCAGTCACGGTGCTGCGTGATTATTTCGGTTATTCCGAATTCCGCCGCGGCCAGCAGGAGGTGATCGACGCCGCTCTGCAAGGCCGTGACAGTCTGGTGCTGATGCCGACGGGTGGCGGTAAATCCCTGTGTTATCAGGTTCCGGCCCTGCTATTGGAGGGACTAACGGTGGTGGTGTCCCCTTTGATTTCCCTGATGAAGGATCAGGTGGATGCGCTCAGGGCGGCGGGCATACCGGCTGCGTACCTGACCAGCAGTCTGGATCGGCAGCAGCAACTTCAGGTCTTGGCCGGGGTTCAGGATGGCAAATACCGTCTGCTGTATGTGGCCCCTGAGCGGCTTTTACAACCGGAGTTTATCCAGCGTTTGCAAGGGCTTACTATCAGTCTGTTTGCCGTAGATGAAGCTCACTGTGTGTCCCATTGGGGCCATGACTTTCGACAGGACTACTGTCGACTGGGACAACTGAAAAACTTCTTTCCCTCGGTGCCGGTGATGGGGCTGACCGCCACCGCCGATCCGGCTACGCGCCACGATATTTTGCAGCAGCTTAGGCTGGAGCAGCCTTTTGTCTATCAGGGCAGTTTCGACCGGCCCAATATCCGCTATACCCAGGTGCAGAAATATCAGCCGCTGGATCTGATCGAGCGTTTTATTCGCCAGCAGGATGGCCCCGGAATTATCTACTGTAACAGCCGTAAGAAGGTGGATGATCTGGCCTTTAAGCTGGCTAACCGAGGCCTCAATTGCGCCGGTTACCACGCCGGGTTAGAGGGGCCGATACGGGAAAAAATCCAACGGGATTTTATTCAGGATAATATCGATGTGATGGTGGCCACCGTGGCCTTTGGCATGGGCATCAACAAGGCGAATGTGCGCTTTGTGGTGCATTACGACCTGCCACGCACTATCGAAGGCTATTATCAGGAAACCGGCCGGGCCGGTCGGGACGGTATGCCCGCCGAGGCATTGTTGCTATTCGATGAGAAGGACGTAAGTCGCATTAGGGACTGGATCGGCCAGACCGAAAACGAACAGCGTAAGGCCATTGAACTGCAGCGCTTCAATGCCATGGAGTCTTTTGCCGAGGCTCAGACCTGTCGCCGTCAGGTGTTGCTGAACTACTTTGGCGAATACAACGCCAATGCCTGCGGTAACTGCGATATTTGTCTGGACCCGCCTAAACGCTTCGAGGGCACCACGGCGGCCCAGAAAGTGTTATCTTGTATATACAGGCTAAATCAAGGGTTTAGCAGCCAATATGTGATCGATGTGCTCAGAGGTAAGAAGCTAAAACGCATTCAGGACAATGGGCACGATGCGTTGAGCACTTATGGCATTGGTAAGGACGAGCCTGATGCCTGGTGGCATAACATTATTAACCAGTTGATTCATCAGGGGTTGGTGCGGGTGGATATTACCCGTCATTCCATCCTGCAGCTGAATCAGGCCGCAGCCCAGGTGTTGAAAGGCGACAGTGCCCTGGAGTTAGCCGTACCGCGGTTGGATCTGAATTTGGGCCGCAAGCGTAAGCTGGATGAACGCAGCTATGACCGCAAGTTGTTCGCTATACTCAAACACCTGCGCAAGCGCATCGCCGAGCGTGACGAGGTGCCACCCTATGTGGTATTCAGCGATATGACCTTATCCCATATGGCCGAAGTGATGCCCCAGTCGCAACGGGAGATGCTGGGGATCAGCGGCGTGGGTCAGACTAAGCTGACTCGTTATGGCGATGAGTTCATTAACGCCATCAGAAATTATCTGAGTTAGACGTTACTGATCGCAGGGCGACAGGCTGGCATAATAGGCCGCCAAATTTTTCATGTCTTCTTCGCTTAATGGCTGGACCATCGGAGACATCACCATATTTTTGCGGCTGCCTTCCTTAAAAGCTTTAAGCTGCTGCAACAGGTACTGCTCTTTTTGACCGGCCAGATTGGGGTACATGGGAATCTGGGCGATGCCATTTTGGCCATGGCAAGCAACACAGGTCACTGATTTTTCCTTACCCGCTGCAATGTCACCCGCCCAACTGGGAGTGCTTAGCAATATTGCCATCACTAATAATGACTTTTTCATCCTGGTCTCCTGCTATTGATGTTTTTCTTGTTAGAGTATGCCTAAACCCTTCTGCTATGGATATGCAAATTGAGCCTGAGCGATGTCACGCTTTAACGCCACCGGAGGGTCAGTCTCTGAGTGTCATTCAGAACCAATGGCGGTGGCTATTAAAAGTGCGTTAAAACCCCTATGATGAACAACCTGATTCTGAAGATAAGGTCCGCTCTGCCTGGCAGTGGAGCAAAGGGCTAGCCAAACCATGCGGCAAATAAAAGTAAAGCACTGTGATACTCAGGCTCTGGAACTGGCGCTGCCCCAAGGTTTCGGTTCGGGCTGGCAAGAGGCCGTTCAGCGCTTGCTCAGCGACTTAGGGGCGGAAATAATGAGTTTTGACTGTGGTGTCGACCGTTGGCAATGGCAGTTTCGCTGGCAGGACACCGATTACGTATTGTTCGCCGAGCAGTTGGTAGAGGCGATCTGGATAGAAGCGGGTCGGGTGGTGACCGCCCCTGAGGATCTGGCAATGCTGCAGCAGGCTATACGGAGAATAAGACAGTGATGGGACGACTCGTAGGAGTAATTTTGTTGTTGCTGATGGTCAGCCCAGTGCTGGCCGGTCATGGCGTTGAGCCATTGGTCATCGAGTCCGGATTAGAGGGCGATGAAGTGCAACAGCATGTGCAATACCTGCGAGCCCATCGTTCAGCCCGACTGTCGGATGTGCGGCATAGTCAGCAGTGGCAGAAAGAATTGGACATCGCCCCCCTGACTCCTCAAGAGGCGTTATGGGGCCGTGTGGTGGTGCAGCGGTTAGGAGGCTCAGAGTCGCACTTCGCCTTTATGTTCGCGAATCCAACGGTGGATGAACTGGATTTATTGCTGCTCGATGAACAGCAGCGCATATTGCAAAATGTGGTTACCGGCGCCGAACGTCGTTTCGACAGCCGTGGGATCAGCCACCGGTTTTACATTCTGGCTCTGGATTTAGAGCCGGGAGACAAGCGAAGCCTGTATTTTCGCATTAAGGACGATGGCCCCCTGGTAGTGCCTCTGCGGCTGATCAGTTACTCAGACATGCTCACCCAAGGTCAGTTAAATTTAGCGCTAATCGGCCTTATCGGCGGTGCGCTCTTTATCATGACCTGTTACTTCCTGCTTAGCTATGTGGCGGTGCGCAGCTCGGTGCGTTTCTGGTTTTCGCTGTCTTCACTGAGCTTCTTGCTGCTGTTTCTGAATATTGAAGGGATACTGTCTCAACTGACCGGGGTTTCAACGTTTGTCGAGGATGTCAGTTTGCTGTTGGTGGCGGGAGCGTTATTCTCGTCGGCGAAAGTGGCCCATCTGATGCTAAAACAGGTTCCCCAGTACTGGCGCTTTATCTCGTACCTGATGGCCATCCTGTTGGTGGTCAATACTCTGCTGTTTAACGAATACTGGCAGTTGGTGTTTGCCATTGGTCTGGCTGGTGCGGCCATTGTTGTGCAATGGGGTGTAGCACTGGCGTATAGCAACCGTGAGGATGGTCGCCCCAATCTGTTTTATGCCATCGGCTGGTCGATGATCACCTTGATGGGCCTGGCGCAGACTTCTTTGTATGTCACTGGGCTGGCGTTAGAGCCACAAACCAGTCTTTACCTGACCTTGTTGTTGCTGTTGGGCTTATTGCTGATCGCTTTTGCAGTGGAAGAGCACGAGCGTGCTCAGCAACGCAGTCGTCATCAACAGCAGTCTGATACGATTCGGGATCTTCGGCGCTTTTACAACTTGTTTCGAAACTCGGCCGAAGGCCTCTATACATCGACGCTAAGCGGTAAGTTGGTCACTACTAACCCTGCTATGTGTAAGGTGTTTGGTTATGAAAATGAGCAGCAGATGCTGGCCGAATGTCAGACGACGGCGCAGTTTTACGCGCATGAGAAAGATCGTCTGGCGCTGGTGGAAGAGCTGCGGCAATCCGGCGTGGTGCTGGGCAAGGAAATCGAGGGTGTACGTCGGGATGGTTCCCATTTTTGGTTTTCGATTTCGGTACAATTGCGCCACGAGCACAATGAAGATTACCTGTTCGGCACGGTCTTCGACATCACCGAACGTAAGGAAACCAATCTCAGTCTGGAGTACATGGCGACCCATGACCCTCTGACGGGCGTCTTTAACCGCCGCGAGTTTGAGCGGCGGTTGCGCAGCGACCTGGATGAAGCGCGGGGTAAAGGCATGCCGCTGACGCTCATCTATATGGATTTGGACCAGTTTAAGGTCGTGAATGATACCTGCGGCCATAAAGCCGGAGACATCCTGATTAAGCAACTGTCCAACCAGCTCAACGATGTGGTGGAAGGGCATGGTCTGCTGGCGCGCCTGGGTGGCGATGAGTTTGGTGTCTTATTGGTGGGGGATGAAGCATCCGAAGATAGTGCTTACATACTGGCAAATCGTTTAATGACTGTGGTTCAGGAGTTTCGCTTCGTTTGGGAAGGGCGTATCTTCACCCTCGGAATCAGCCTTGGACTGGTGCCACACCATGAACAGATTCATACACCCGAACAATTATTGAGCATGGCCGACTCGGCGTGTTACATGGCTAAGGAGCAGGGGCGTAACCAGATCCACACCTACTCTCGCGAAGATGAGCAGATTCAGCGCTATGAGACCGAACTGCACTGGGTGTCCTTAATTAACGAGGCCCTTGAGGACGATAACTTCGAGCTTTTCTATCAGCATTATCATCCCTTAAATGACCTGGCGCATGGTCATTACTATGAGATCCTGCTGCGTATGAATACCAAAGAAGGGTTAGGTTCTCCAGCCAGCTTCCTGCCAGCAGCAGAGCGCTATAATCTTACGGCTCAGGTGGACCGCTGGGTCATTGAGCACTTCTTCCGTTGGTTGTCCGACAATCCTCAACATCTGGCTCATCTGGAGCGCGCCAATATTAATCTGAGCGGTCAGTCTCTGGGGGATAAAGAGCTGCGGTTGTTTGTGCTCAATGCCTTTGAAAAATATGGCATTCCTTATCGTAAGATATGCTTCGAGATCACCGAGAGCATGGCCATCATCAAGATGGACGAAACCCTGCAATTCATACGAACCTTCCGGAAGCTGGGCTGCACCTTTGCTCTGGATGATTTCGGCAGCGGTTTTTCCTCTTACGGTTATTTGAAAAACCTGCCGGTCAATTACGTTAAAATCGATGGTAGCTTCGTGAAGGATATGCTCACCGATAAAGTGGATATGGCGATGGTGCGCTCCATACAGGAGGTGGCTAAGGCGATGGATATGGAAACGGTGGCGGAGTTTGTTGAGACCAAGGACATCATGGCCGAACTGGGCAAGATGGGAGTGGATTATGCTCAGGGCTATGGCGTGGCTAAGCCCCGCTCTTTAAAGCAATTTGAGCCTCTGATTTATCCTAAGCAGTAAAAGTTACTGCAAAACGATCCATTTAACGGGATAATGGCGGCACTCTTGCGTCAGGTTCGCAGGAGCCTCATTATCCGCAACGACCTTTGTAATACGAGAACCATGACCGACGCCGATACCGCCTTTGATTATGTCAGCTCCGCCAAATTACCCACAAGGTTCGGAGAGTTCCGAATCCACGGATTTGTGGAAGAAGACAGTGGCCAGGAGCATGTGGCCCTGTCCTATGGTAACTGGACTGTTGATGACGAAGTCCTGATTCGCATTCATTCCGAGTGTTTGACCGGCGATGCGCTGTTCAGCACACGTTGTGACTGTGGTTTTCAGCTGGAAAAGGCGCTGCAGAATATCGTCGAGCATGGCTCGGGAGTATTGCTGTATCTTCGTCAGGAGGGCCGGGGGATTGGCCTGCTGAACAAGGTCCGGGCCTATCATCTGCAAGATAACGGCATGGACACGGTGGAAGCCAACGAACATCTGGGATTCGATGCCGATATGCGGGATTACCGTATTTGCCGGTTTATGTTGGAAACGCTGGGTGTTAAGCGGGTGTCGCTGATGACCAATAATCCGAGAAAGCGTCAGGCCCTGACCGATCTGGGTATTGATGTGGTCAAGCGCATTCCCATCGATCATGGTGTCACCGAGCATAATAAGGGCTATTTGCGCACTAAAACCGAAAAGTTAGGCCATGACTTTGACCCTCATTTGCTAAAATGATAAGTGTTACCTCAGGTTAACACCCTAGCCTGAGGAATGGGTGAAGGGATTCTCTGATGCAATGAGGAATGCCAATGCTCGAATTTGCCAAAGCCAATGTGTCCCTGCTCACTAAGGACCAACTCCTTAAAATCATCGAAGTTCAGTCGAGCATTATTGGCCAGCACCTTTCCAGCGACGATAGCCTGAACGCGATTACCCGGTTGGCCGAACAGCTGACTTTCGCCACCGGCGCCGTGGTTGAACTGGTTGACGGTGATGAGATGGTGTATCGCGCCGCCACCGGTATGGCCGCCAAAAATGTAGGGCTGCGCCTAAAGCGAGAGACCAGTCTCTCCGGACTCTGTGTGAAAGAGAATAAAGTACTCAACTGTGGCGATGCGATGAACGACCCCCGGGTGGACAAGGCCGCTTGTGAGAAAGTCGGCTTAAAGTCCATGTTGGTGGTGCCTATGGCACACCAAGACCAACTGCTGGGCGTGTTGAAAGTCTTCTCTAGTAAGACGAATGCCTTCGATGAAGTGGATATCCAGGTTCTGACGTTAGCCACAAAGATTATCAGCGCCGTTCTGGTGCAGAGCTCAGAATAATATAGTCATTGCCTGTGCGTACCCCCTGGTGAGCGTGCCCTTGCTCTAAGTGCACAAACAGATTGCCGACTGCTTCGATGGGGATACAATCATCAATATCCACTATTGCATCGGTGTGGGGTTTGTCCCATTCCTTTAACAGATGCTGTTTGCCCTTTGTCTTAGCGGCTTTAGCGTCCGTTGCTGGCATCAATAAAAACCGATGCTCTTCGCCGAAAATACCATCGCGATAACCGCCTAGATTAATAAAATACAGTTTAGGTTGTCCGGGGCCGGGCATGGCCGGACCTAAACTCACCTTATACTCATCTATACCGTCCACCGCCATCCAGGAGTCTATGTGGCAATGCTCAGGATCGCCAAACCACTGCTGGTGCAGCTGAGAGTAGGTGTCGGATAGAGTATCGCCGACGGCAAATACTACATCATGGACTTCGATCTTGGCTCTGGGGTGTTTACCGCCCAGCATGACAATAATAGCACGGATACTCAGGTTGATGGCTGAAAGAAGCGGGATTATAACAGCGCGTGACGATCAGCCTCCAGTGCTCCCCGCTTTGCCCGTCCACAGAGCCTGGGAACCGTAGGATAAGGCTCAGAGCGTTATCCAGAAGGATCATAAAAGCTGATGCAGTTCCCGTGCTTTTGTTTGGATAAATACATGGCCTGGTCTGCATGCCTTAAAATCGCCTCATGATCCGGGGTTTGATGGTTGAAGAGGCTTACACCTATGCTTGTGCTGACGGTGTATGGCTGATCGCCAAGTAAGAAAGGGCGGCTAAAGCAGTCGACCACCTTATTGGCCACCTCTTGCGCAATATTCTGCATCGTGCCGCGCTGAGAATGGTATGTGTCCAATAAAATAATGAACTCATCGCCGCCCATCCGGGCTATTGTGTCCGTCTCTCTCACGATGGCGGTTAATCTCTCCGCGAGCTGTTGAAGAAAGCTATCGCCAGCAGAGTGACCAAAAATATCGTTGATGGGTTTGAAGTCATCGACGTCCAGATAGAGCAGTCCGCAGTATTTCTTCAGGCGGCGGGCTTTTCGCATTGCTTGTGTTAATCGATCCAGTAATAGACGACGATTAGGTAACTGGCTGAGCTCATCATGATAAGCCAGTCGCTGAATCTCTTTTTTTATGTCTGTCTGATTCGTGATATCTATCGCCATCCAGACCACATGAGGACGGTCGGGATCCTCCTTAAGGTAAGCATTGATTGGCGCTGCCCGGCCTTCAAAGTGCTTAAGGCCATCGCGTGTCGGCAAGGTATACTCCAGATGCTGAGGCAGTCCTGAACTGATGGTACGCTCAATCACGCTCAAGATGGGTTTGCTAAGCTCATCGGGTAATACATCGGACAGCTTTTGCCCGATGACAGTATTGGGATCGGCTCCTTCATAAATCTTGTCGATGTTGCCAAACACATCAACGCAGTGTCCCTGTTTATCAAACACAAAGGCGATTTCCGTCATCACCTGTGAAAAAGCATGGAAGCGGTTATTGGCTTCCTGAATATGAGCCAGTAACTGCTGCTCCCTGCGCGATGTTTGGGAGCGCTCTATTGCAACACTGGCGATGGCATTGAACCGCTGTATGAGTTCTAGCTGACTATCATCTGGACCCCTTATGTCATCGTAATAAACAGCGAAACTGCCAAGAACGTGTTCAGAGGAAGATAGGATCGGCATCGACCAGCAAGATCGTAAACCGAATTGTAGAGCGATGTGCCGGTAGTCACGCCATAGAGGGTCGCTAACTATGTCTTTGACGAAAACTGGCTGTCTGCGATAGCAGGCTGTACCACAGGAGCCGGCAGCGGGACCGATTTGGGCGCCATCAATAGCATCGCAGTACGCCTTCGGGAGACTGGGCGCGCCACCTGTCCTGAGGCGGTCGCCGTCCAGTAACAATATCGAAGCCCTGGCCGAAGGAACCGGTAACAAAGACTCGATTAAACGGCAGAGGTCATTCAGAGTGTTGGGGAGTGCTTGGTTAAAGGCTATGGCTTCAAGCGCTTGTTGCTGAGCATCGAGAATTTGCTTGCAAAACTGGGCATCCATATTACAACTCTGGCTTTAAGTCTAACCTATTCCTATAGTCCTAAATCCGCTATTTAACAACTGCCAGGGTTATACAACCTGGCCAGCCACCCAGCCACTGCTCCACGCCCACTGAAAATTGTAGCCGCCCAACCAGCCAGTCACATCCATCACCTCACCAATAAAGTAAAGCCCCTTCTGTCTTCGGGCTTCCATGGTTTTGGAAGAGAGCTCATGGGTATCAACACCGCCTAAGGTGACTTCGGCAGTGCGATAGCCCTCGGTACCGTTGGGCGTAATGGACCAGTGCTCAAATTGCTCGGCAATTTGTGTCAGTGCGTTACCCTGGTACTGCTTGATAGGCTTGTTGTCGATGGCGAAATAAGTCAGCGCTGTCTGCACAAAGCGCTTAGGGTAGAGTTTTGCCAAAAGGGTACTGAGCTGGGCATCGGGCTGTTGTTGCCGTTGTTGTTCGAGAAACTCGGTCAGGCTATGTTCGGGACTGAGATTGAAGGTGACGGCTTGCCCCGGTTGCCAGTATGAGGACACCTGCAACACCGCCGGACCACTTAAGCCACGGTGGGTGAAGAGTAGATTCTCCCTGAAACCGGTGTGATTGGCTTCGGCGGTGCAATCCAGGCTGACACCACTGAGTTCGGCCAATGCCTGTTTGTCTTTCTCATGGAGGGTAAAGGGCACAAGGCCCGCACGAGTGGGAAGGACACTGAGCCCAAACTGCTCGGCGATCTGATAGCCCAGAGGTGTGGCACCGAGTTTCGGGATAGACAACCCTCCACTGGCGATCACCAGTGACTCGGCGCTAAACCGCCCCTGATTGGTTTCAATCTGATAACGATCATTGTCATAGCGCACTTGTTCAATACTGCACCGCTGGCGAAGCTCTACTCCTGACTTATCGCACTCGCTGAGCAACATGTTCAGGATATCTTTAGCGGAATTATCGCAGAAGAGCTGGCCGAGGGTCTTTTCGTGGTATGGGATTCCATAATCATTGACCAGACCGATGAAATCCCACTGTGTATACCGGCTCAAGGCCGATTTACAGAAGTGTGGATTGGCAGAAAGGTAATTTTCCGGGCTGGCGAACATATTGGTAAAGTTGCAGCGTCCGCCGCCAGACATCAGGATCTTACCGCCGATACGCTTGGCATGATCCAGTAAGGTCACCCGCCGCCCACGCTTGGCTGCCTCGGCGGCACAGAACAATCCGGCGGCTCCGGCGCCAATAATAATTACGTCTTTTGCTATCACATCAGCCTCATGGCGGCGTTAAAAACGGGCATTATATCAAATAACGATCACATCGGACTTGCCATCTGTTGAGTATGAACTATTATAACGCCCGAATTCACCGAATAAGGGTCACTATCATGGGTAAAAAATTAGGATTTGCGGCTGCGGCACTGTTGGCTGCTTCCGTTGCTATGCCAGCTTCAGCTGCTATTGAGGACGACCTGCAGAACATTTGTCTGATCGTTAAGAATAACGACAAATCCGAGCTTCGTAAGAAGATGCGTAACATCCGTCGCGAGTACAGCCTGCGAATGGGTGACTATTACACTGGCATCAAATGCTCAGACATGAGCCTGTTGCGTTATGCCATGACCAACGCCTCTCACGATGTGGGCGAGTACATTATTAAGGCAATGTCGCGCAGTGATTTGCAACAAAAAGAAGCCGATGGCCTGACTATCGAGCAGTGGGCAGACCAAAACGGTCACCTGAAAACGCCCATCGGTGTAGCGCTGATCGACCGTCTGAATACAGACTAAGTTTCATCGAAGCGATATGAAAAAAGGCGCTAAATCAGCGCCTTTTTTTGTGTCTATCCACTACTCACTGAGTAATTTAAGCATGGTGTCGGCATCACTGACCTCAAATTTGCCCGGTGCCTCCACGTTCAGGTGTTTCACCTCACCGTTCTCCACCAGCATGGAATAGCGCTGTGAGCGCACGCCACCAAAAGAACCGGTGTCCATATCCAGACCCAGTGCTTTGGTAAAGCTGGCATCACCATCGGCGGCCATGGTAATAGCGTCGGCGTTTTGCTGCTCGCCCCAGGCATTCAAGACAAAGATGTCGTTGGTGGAGACGCAAATAATGTCATCCACACCTTTAGCCTTAATGTCATCGGCTTTGACCACATAGCCGGGTAAGTGGGTGTTGGAGCAGGTGGGTGTAAAGGCACCTGGCACCGCAAAAAGCACCACTTTCTTATTGGAGAACAGCTGTTCTGTTTTTAGCGTCTGATTGTCATCATTACGACGCACGGTCAGCTCGGCGGCGGGAATCTTATCACCTTGTTTAATCATGTTTACTCCTTGGTCCGTTGTATCAACGTTAAGATAACATCTCTGTCTACTAGGATAGTGGCTATCTGGGTCAATTACGATTGGCAATAAGATAAATATCAAACCGATTGGCCTTACCCTTCATTTCCACATCCGGCTTCTCACCGGCCAGATAAGGCGCCCCGGTGGGCCGCTTGACCACGACTCGTTGGCTGGCCAGCTGCAAGGCGGGATGGAGCAAGGCATCGGCGTCCTCGTCCGGACCTAACAGTTGTTGGAACAGGCGCATTTCTTTTTTCACCAGCGCCGACTTCTTGCGATGGGGAAACATGGGGTCCAGATAGACAACGTCGAAGGCCCGTTTCGTCTTTTGGAAAATCTCGAACGCACTCGTTGGAATTAATGTCAGTCGTCCTGGCAGCCAGGTGGCTAATTCGGGTTGTTCGCAGGCGCGCTTCAGGCCATCATCCAATAAGGCCGCCACCTCAGGGGTGCGTTCCAGCATGGTGACGGTGCAGCCTAAGGAAGCCAGTAGAAAACCATCCCGGCCAAGGCCTGCGGTGGCATCCAGTACGCTGGGCCGGGCGTTGCCCTTCAGACCTACTGCCCGGGCCAGGCTCTCTTTTTTGCCACCGCCATGCTGGCGTCGCCATTGCATCTGTTCGCTGGCAAAGTTCACCCGTACAGCGCCCATTTTAGCGTCATCCAGTGTTTTCAACGCCAGACCTTGCGCATCCAGCCACAGTACCAAACCAGAATCTGCATTCTTATTAACAGGAAGACTCCATCGCTCGGCGAGCTGTGTCGCCTGTTGAGTGAGCGCGGGGTCCAGATAACACAATGGTATGGTCATCAGGCGTGTCCGTAGTTTTCGCGATAGGGCAGCCAGCGGTTGATCATGGCCTGGGCATGGGCCGGGTGGGATTGCCATAGCCGTTGTGCCAACTCTTGCACCTGGGGAATCAAATGGGCGTCGCGTACCAAGTCGGCGATCTTCAAATTGGCCAGCCCGGTTTGGCGCGTTCCCAGGAGCTCTCCCGGGCCGCGGATTTCCAAGTCCTGCTGGGCGATGTAAAAACCATCGTTGCTTTGGCGCAGCACGCCCAGCCGCATACTGGCGGTCTTGGACAGCGGCGCCTGATACATCAACACGCAGTGGCTCTCTACAGCGCCTCGCCCCACCCGGCCTCGTAACTGATGCAGCTGAGCCAGCCCCAGACGCTCCGGATTTTCAATCACCATCAAGCTGGCATTGGGCACATCCACCCCAACTTCTATGACCGTCGTGGCCACCAATAAATCCAGCTCATTATCCTTAAAGGCCTGCATAATCTGTTGTTTTTCAGCGGCTTTCAGGCGGCCATGAACTAATCCTACCGACAACTCTGGCAACGCCTGTTTTAGGATCTCGGCGGTGTCCTCGGCGGCCTGACACTGAAGCACATCGGACTCTTCAATCAGGGTACAAACCCAATACACCTGTCGCCGCTCATTCTGGCAGGCCTGGCGAACCCGCTCGATCACTTCTTCGCGGCGGGTATCGGGTATGGCGACGGTCTTCACCGGTGTACGCCCTGGAGGCAACTCGTCAATGATCGAGATGTCGAGATCCGCATAGGCGGTCATTGCCAGAGTTCGGGGAATGGGTGTGGCGGTCATAATCAGCTGATGAGGCGCGGATTGGCTGTTCTGGCCCTTTTCTCTTAGCGCCAGACGCTGGTGGACTCCAAAGCGGTGCTGCTCGTCGATGATCACCAGCGCCAGCTTGCTAAAGGCCACGTCATCCTGAAACAAGGCATGGGTGCCAACAACAAACTGACACTCGCCACCGGCGAGTTGTTCGAGGAGTTTCTGCCTGGCTTTGCCTTTAAGCTTACCGCCCAGCCAGCCCACGGTGATCCCCAGGGGCGTCAGCCACTGGGCGAAGTTATTGGCGTGTTGTTCGGCCAACAGCTCCGTGGGGGCCATCATGGCCACCTGATAACCATTGCCAATGGCGCTGAGCGCTGCCATGGCCGCTACCAGGGTTTTACCGGAGCCGACATCACCCTGCACCAATCGCATCATGGGATGAGGCTTGGCAAAGTCGGCCTGGATCTCCTGATACACCCGCTGCTGTGCGCCAGTCGGGGAAAACGGCAAGCGAGTGAGGAGTTCACTCAGGAGACTGGGAGACTCAGTCAGCGAATAGGCATCGAACTGTCCCGTGGTCTGACGCAGCTTTAACACGCTCAGATGATGGGCCAGCAACTCTTCCAGAATCAAGCGCTTTTGCGCCGGGTGTAGGCCATTTTCCAATTGTTCCAGGCTGACATCGGCCCCGGGCCGGTGCACCAGATGCAGTGCCTGGGCCAGAGTCATCTGTTGATCATAAAAGCCGTCAGGAAGTAGCTCCGCTAAGGCCCCCTTATCCAGCATCTTCAGCGCCTGCTCGCTTAGGTTGCGAAGGCTGATTTGTTTCAGGCCCTCTGTGGTGGGATAAACGGGGGTATAGCTGTCATCCAGTGCGGCAGTGTCGTTGTCCGTCAGCATCCGGTATTCCGGGTGGGCCATTTCCAGCCCGTGCCGTCCCCGGCGCACTTCGCCGAAGCAGCGCAGACGTGCGCCGGGCACAAAACTGTTTTTTTGCGCTGCGCCAAAATGGAAGAAGCGTAAGGTTAGGGTGCCACTGCCGTCGGAGACCCGTACTACCAACATCCGGCGGCGGCCAAACTGAATGTCGGCCTGCATGACCTCGGCTTCCACACTGGCATGAATGCCGGGCAGCAAGTCAGATACCGGGTAGATACGGGTTCGGTCTTCGTAGCGCAGCGGCAGGTGGAACAGCACATCCTGCACCGTCGCTAGCCCCAGCTTGGCCAGCTTTTCTGCTACCTTACTGCCCACGCCTTTTAACGCGGTTACCGGGGTTTGCGCCAGTGCTTGCTGCATTCCTTAGTCTTGCTCGAGTGCCTCTTTGGCCGCATGATACATCAATTGCGGTGAAACCCGCACTTTGTAGTTGGGATTGACGTACTGGAATCGGATAAGACCCTGTGTATCGATGATATAGGCCGCAGGGACCGGTAATACGATGCGGTTATCGCTCGGAAGTGTGGCAAATACATTGCCCTTAGCCTCGCGATAGCGCTGGGCAGTTTTATCGTCCAGGAAGAACGCCAGTCCGAAGGCGCGGATCACATCCAGGTCGTGATCGGACAGCAGGGTGGCACCGTACCCGGTGTCAAAGGACTGCTGTCTGAGCCGCTCGGGCGTTTCTGGCGATACGGCCAGGATTTGATAACCCAGATCGGCGATTTGCTGTTCCACCTTGGCAAACTCGGCCAGTTGGGCATTACAGTAAGGGCACCATCCACCGCGATAAAAAAGTATTACCGTAGGTTTTTGTTGCACAACGTCGCGCAGGCTGACTTCCGCTCCGGTCAGGGTTGTGAGGTTGGCATCGGGGACGGTCTGGCCGTTAAGCAGCGGCGAAACGTGCTCCGGGGCTACAGCAACCTGACTCCGGTCAAAGGAAAAACTATGAGAGCTGAACGCCAGGGTGGCACAAAAGAGTACTGATATGATTAAACGCATGGTGGTTCCTTAGTTATGAGTGCCTGCTTCAGACCGGGACGCTGCCTCAGTTATTTCATCACCCGGGGGATTGCATCCTTTGCCACCACTGGGTGTCGGCTTCCACATCGCCTTGTTCGTTGATGGCCGGATAAGGCAGACCTTTCTGGCGGCAGCGTTCGGTAAGCTGAGGGTGACCGCCTTCAAATAAGATCCGCTGGCATTCGGTTTCATCCAGGCGGGGATGATCATAGAGACCGGCCTTCTCCCGCTGACGTTGCGCTTCGTAGAGGATGAGAGCAGAGGCTACCGAGACATTCAGTGATTGCACCATGCCCAGCATCGGAATCACGATTTCCTGGTCGGCCAGGGCGATGGCCTGTTCGGTCGCGCCGTATTTTTCCTGCCCAAAGATAATGCCGGTGGGGCGGGTGTAGTCGATTTCGCGAAAATCGCAGGCCTCGTCGGACAGATGGGTTACCAGAACCTGCATATCCTGAGCGCGCATGGCATTGACGGCATCGTCTATCCGCTCATGGCCTTGCACTCTTACCCAGTTTTGCGCTCCCACCGAGGTACCCCGACGTATGCGTTCATTGCGGGGCCAGACTACGTGAGCGTAGTGCACGCCGACAGCATCACAATTGCGGATCATGGCCGATAGGTTATGGGTTTTATGCACCTCTTCCAGGCAGATGGTGAGATCTGGCTGTCGCTTAGCCAGCATCTCACGCATGCGCTGGTAACGCTGTGGGGTCATAGCGTTATTCCGGCAACTCCATCATACCGTCGATTTCAATTTGGGCGCCTTTGGGCAATTCCTTAACGCCAATAGCCGCCCGGGCTGGGAAAGGCTGTTTAAAATACTGGACCATAATGTCGTTAACGGTGGCGAAATTGCCCAGATCGGTCATATAGATGTTGACCTTGGTAAGGTCGTCCGTCGTGCCGCCTGCCGCTTCACAAACGGCCTGGACATTACGAAACACCTGTTGGGCCTGTTCGGTGAAATCCTCGGAAACCATTTCCATGGTCTCGGGGACCAGAGGGATCTGACCGGACAGATAAACCGTGGTGCCGGCCTTCACCGCCTGGCTATAGGGACCAATAGCGGCAGGTGCCTTGTCAGTATGGATAACAGACTTAGACATAAGAGCTTATTCCTTACACATGTTGTTTGGATTGACTGTGACGAGAGACCTTGTGCACCTCTGGCATGGCGCGAATGCGTCGCATGATGTTGGCCAGATGGATGCGGTCAGTAGTGGTCAATTCCAGGTCGATAAAATAAAGGCTGCCTTCTTTTTCTTCGGTTTGTAAGCCGACGATGTCGGATTCGCTGGCAGCAATGGTGCTGGTGAGTTTCGCCAGGGTGCCCTGACGGTTCATCAGTTCGATACGCAGTGAGGCCTTAAATTCACCCTGCACTTCGTCCTGCCAGTGCATGGGCAGGACGCGGTGTGGTTCTTCTCTGCTGAGCTTGCGAATATTACGACAACCGCCCTGGTGAATGGTCATGCCCTTACCCGGGCTGAGAACCGCGATGATCTCGTCGCCAGGAATGGGGTGACAGCAGCGGCCGTAGCCAACCAACAAGCCTTCGGTACCCTTGATAGCTACTTGCTTACGGGATGCTTCGGTGGCTTTGGACTCGGTGTCGCCGAGCAGACGACGCGCGACAATGGCACTCAATTCATTGCCAAGGCCAATATCGGCCAGTAATTCTGAGAAGTCGTCGTGCTTAGTTTCCGCCACTACGCGGTCAATGTCGGCCTGAGGAATTTCATCGAGTTTAACGTGACCCAGAGCATGACGCAGCAGGCGGTTGCCCATGTTAATGGCTTCCTGAGAGCGCTGTTTTTTCAGGTATTGGCGAATATAGGAACGGGCCTTGGCGCTGACAACAAAGTTGAGCCAGCTGGCGTTAGGTTTGGCTCGCGGAGAGGTAATGATTTCTACCGACTGGCCGTTTTCCAGCGGCTTGTTGAGCGAGTAAGTGCGTCGGTCTACCCGAACCCCCACGCAGGCGTTGCCCACATCGGAATGTACCGCATAGGCAAAATCCACCGGTGTTGCCCCCATCGGCAGCTCAATAATACGTCCATCGGGGGTAAAAACGTAGATTTCGTCCGGGAACAGGTCGGTTTTGACGTTTTCAATAAACTCCACCGAGGTGCTGGCGCTTTGTTGCAGCTCCAGCAGTGACTGCATCCATTTTCTGGCCCGGACCTGGGCTGTGTTGCCCTTACTGTCGTCCGGTTGTTTATACAACCAGTGAGCGGCTACGCCTTTATCGGCCATCTGGTCCATTTCGTCGGTGCGGATCTGGATCTCCACCGGGATACCGTGCATGCCTACCAGTGAGGTATGCAGGGACTGGTAACCATTGGTACGCGGGATCGCCACATAGTCTTTGAAGCGGCCCTCGATAGGCTTATACAGGCCGTGCATGGCCCCCAGGGCCCGGTAACAGGCGTCCACATCTTTAACGATCAGGCGAAAGGCATAGATGTCCATCACTTCGTTGAACATCAGCTCTTTATTGCGCATCTTGCGGTAGATGGAATAGAGGTGTTTCTCCCGGCCCAGGACTTCCGCCACAATGCCGTTATCCTGCAGGCGGTTCTCGATTTCCTGGCGGGTGTTTTCGATCACTTCCTTACGATTGCCCCGGGCCTGCCGCACGGCGGACTTCAGTGCCCGGTAGCGCATCGGATACATGGCCTGAAAGCCGAGATCTTCCAGCTCGTTTTTAATGTCATGTATACCCAGGCGGTGGGCGATGGGGGCATAGATCTCAAGGGTTTCGCGGGCGATACGGCGACGCTTATCGGGCCTCAATGCGCCCAGAGTTCGCATATTGTGGGTGCGGTCGGCCAGCTTAATCAGGATCACGCGAATGTCCTGAGTCATGGCCATGACCATCTTGCGAAAGTTTTCCGCCTGGGCTTCTTTCTTGCTGCGAAACTGGATCTTATCCAGTTTGCTGACCCCTTCCACCAAATCGGCTACTGTGTCGCCGAACTTATCGGCCAGATCCGGCTTATCCAGCTCGGTGTCTTCGATAACATCGTGCAGCAGTGCTGCCATCAGGGTTTCATGGTCCAGCCGCATATCGGCCAGAATGCCGGCCACGGCCACAGGGTGGGTAATGTATGGGTCGCCACTGGAGCGCATCTGTCCGTCGTGTGCATCCCGCGCCACCACAAAGGCCTGTTGGACCTCAGCGACCTGGTCCTGCGGAAGAAATGCGCTGACTTTCTGTTTCAGACCTTCGAATAGATACACAAACGGCTTAAAACTTAATGGTATTTACCACCTAGAATAAGGCGAAATGGGGGCGTTGCCAACGGCTGGCGTGCCAGCCGCCGTGTTTATTCCTGATCGGACACGATATTGGCGATGGACTGGTACTCAGCCTGTTCCTGTTGCTCTTTCTCACGAGCCGCTTCGGCGTCCATGGTTTCGGCGGTGACCAGCTCTTGCTCCAGCTCGCGCAGGGCGATGACTGTGGGCTTGTCATTTTCGGTTTCTACCAGTGGGTCTTTGCCTTCGATGGCGATCTGTCGCGCACGACGTGCCGCAACCAGAACCAAATCGAAACGGTTGCCAACTTTATCTACTGCATCTTCAACGGTTACGCGAGCCATACACAATCTCCATGGGCGTGGTTATCAAAAAAGGGCACATAGTTTAATCAGTTTTACCGGCTTTGGGAAGATCTGGCGAGGATCTTTCAGCCGCCTAACAAGGCTTCAAACAGGGTGCGGTGACGCTGACGCTGTTGATGACCGCGCAGCCGCTGACCAAAGACAATATGTTCGATATCTTTTAAAGCGGTGTCGAAGTCGTCATTGACGACGATATAATCGAACTCGTCGTAGTGGGAAATTTCGGCTTTGGCTTTGGTCATGCGCTGTTCGATGACCTCATCAGAGTCTTGCTGTCGGTTCTTAAGGCGCTCACGCAATGCCTCAGCTGATGGCGGCGCAATAAAAATGGTGGCAGTATCCGGTCGCTGAGCTTTTACCTGTCTGGCGCCCTGCCAGTCGATATCTAAAAGTACATCTTTGCCCTGCTCAAGCGTCTGATCAATGGCGGCTTTGGACGTGCCATAATAATTATCAAACACCTTTGCCCACTCGAAGAAGTCTCCGCGTTCGATCATGGCTTCAAATTCGGCCTTGCTGACAAAGTGATAGTGTTCGCCGTCTACCTCGCCGGGCCGGGGGGCACGAGTGGTGTGACTGACCGATGGGCACAAGTCGCCGTGGTGATGCTTGGTTAGCAAAGCGCGAATCAAACTGGATTTTCCGGCCCCCGAGGGTGCCGCAAGGATAAATAGGTTGCCGGTGATCTGCGTCATGGTTTTTACGTGTAGCCCCAAAGCCGCAATGTTAGCATAATTGGCAGAATGATTTTCAAGTACGGCTTATGGCCGCAACAGAACTGAGGTACTCATGCAGGAACTGCTTCCTTATGTGGATGTAAATCCCGATAAACCCCACGATGCGGTGGTGGTATGGCTTCATGGTTTGGGCGATTCGGGCAACGGCTTTGCTCCCATCGTCCCTGAACTCAAGCTGCCTACGTCGATGTCGGTGCGCTTTGTGTTTCCTCATGCGCCGGTGCGCCCGGTGACCATTAATAATGGTATGCCCATGCGAGCCTGGTATGACATCAAGTCTCTGGACTTTAATCAGCGCGCTGACAGTCAGGGTGTACGCGAATCGGCGCAGCAGGTGAAACAGCTGATCGAGACCGAAATCGAGCAAGGCATCGACTCCAAACGGGTCATTCTGGCCGGCTTCTCTCAGGGCGGCGTCATTGCCTACCATCTGGGACTGCGGTTTGACCAGCCTTTAGGCGGTATATTGGCATTATCGACTTATCTCACCGAAGTTCCGACTCTCGACGATGAAGCCAGCGAAGCCAATAAAAGCACGCCGATCTTCACCGCCCATGGGCTCTATGATGAAGTGATTCCCTGTGCGTTAGGTAAGACTGGGGCTGACAAGCTCAGCGAACTTGGCTATGCCGTGCAGTGGCAGGACTACCCCATGCAGCACAATGTTTGCGCTGATGAAATTCAGGCCATCTCGGCCTGGCTTCAGCAGCGACTGGCCTGATGGGCCTGTGTTATATTGACCAGAGATTAAGAGCTTACCAACGGACGTATCATGACCGATAGAACTATCCGCATCGCTACCCGCAAAAGTGCCCTGGCCCTTTGGCAGGCCGAATACGTACAGCAAGCCTTAGAGCGGGCCCACCCGGGACTTAATGTGGAACTCGTGCCGATGAGTACTCAGGGCGATCGGATTCTGGATACGCCCCTGGCCAAGATCGGTGGTAAGGGCTTATTTATCAAAGAGCTGGAGGTCGCCATGCTCGAAGGTCGGGCCGATATTGCGGTGCATTCGATGAAGGACGTACCGGTGGCCTTCCCGGACGAATTTGGTCTGCATGCGATCTGTGAGCGCGAAGACCCGCGCGATGCCTTTGTATCCAATGATTTTGCCTGTTTGAACGATCTCCCTGCGGGCAGCGTGGTGGGGACGTCTAGCTTAAGGCGACAGTGCCAGTTGAAGGCGCACTTTCCCGAATTGATCGTTAAAGATTTGCGCGGCAATGTGAATACCCGGCTGGCTAAACTGGATGAGGGCCAGTACCACGCCATTATCCTGGCCTCGGCGGGCCTTATCCGGTTAGGCATGGCGGATCGCATTCGCGACTTTATCGCGCCGGAAGATTCCCTGCCCGCGGTGGGACAGGGCGCGGTGGGCATTGAGTGTCGTAATGACGACAGTGAACTGATTGAACTGCTCAAACCCCTTAACCACCACGATACAGCGACGCGGGTGCGGGCTGAAAGAGCCATGAACCAGCGACTGGAAGGAGGATGCCAGGTGCCTATTGGCAGTTTTGCCCTGTTGGAGGGAGAGGAACTGTGGCTGCGGGGGCTTGTGGGTGAGCCGGATGGCAGTCAGATGCTGACAGCCGAGCGACGCGGCCCACGCCAACAAGCGGCCCGGCTGGGCGTTGAGGTGGCCGAGGACCTGCTTAATCAGGGTGCTGGCGCAATTCTAGAGCGGCTTTATGAGTAAGTTACCGGAATTTTTGCTGCTGCGCCCTGAGGCCAAGTGCCAGCGCAGTGTCGAAGCTATGAAGTCGGCAGGTCTGAACGTCGTGGGCTTACCGCTGATCACGACTGAACCGGCAGACGAGCAGTTGCAGGCGTTGTCATCCTGTATGAACACGCTGGAATCGCCGGTGATCCTGATCCTGACCAGTACCGAGGCGGTGCGATACGCCGAATCCCTGTTGGCAGACCGGGACTGGAATCAGGATGTGGTGCTGGCGGTAGGCCAGAGCACGGCCAAGGCGCTGCAAGACCTGGGCATTGACGCTACCCATCCCGAGCCGCAAACCTCGGAAGGCTTACTGGCTCTGCCGGAGTTGAGCCAGTTGGAGGGCAAGCCGGTGCTGTTGTTAAAAGGCGAAGGCGGCCGACAATTGCTGGCTGAGACCCTTGAGCAACGAGGCGCTGAGCTAACCAGCTTTGATCTCTATCGGCGTAAGCCGAATCCCGAAGCAGAGCCAAGCGATAAGTGGCAAAAAGACCAGATTCGATGCATTATTGCTACCAGTGGCGAACTGATCGATGCTGCTTTTGAGCGTTTCGACGCATCCTGGCTGGCCAGGCTGCACTGGATTGTGGTCAGCGAGCGGTTAGCCAATCAATTACAACAGCGTGGTGTTAATTCTGTAACCGTCAGTGACAACGCCACCGACGATGCCCTGACAGGCGCGGCAACAGCATATTTGGAGTCTGAGTTCATGGCCGAAGAACACACCTCAACCCCTGAGACCCAACCCGAACAGACTCAGCCTGTGGCTGAACCGTTTCACCGCGAGGAACCCACCACCAAAAGCAGCAGCTTGGGTGGCTGGCTGCTGGGCATACTGAATATTGTACTGCTTGGGGCTCTGGGAGCGGCCGCATTCTTTGGCTGGCAGTTCTGGCAACAGTGGCAGGATGAAAAGGCACAGCTGCTGTCTCAGGTAGAAAAGCAGGTAACGCGACAGCAGCAACAGCAAGGGCGCCTGGTGAATCAGCAGGTAGAGCAGCTAAAACAGCGTCTGGATAACCAGGGGCAAGACTGGCAGCAGCAAGCCGGTGAGGTTGAAGAGCAGCTTGAGCAACTGAAGTCTTCGGTGCAGACCCATGACCGCTATTTAGAAGAAGTGGTCGGCCGCCGCCCCAATGACTGGATTCTGGCCGAGGCCGATTACCTGGTAAACATTGCCGGGCGTAAATTATGGCTGGAGCATGATGTAAAAACGGCCGTCACCATGCTGGCCGCCGCAGATCAACGTTTGGCACAGCTGGATGATGCCAGCCTGATCCCCATTCGTGAGAAGCTGGCCGAAGATATTCAGCAGCTGCAACAGCTTAACAACCAGTCTCTGACCGAGGTGGCCTTAAAGCTGGGCGCCTTGGTGAAATCGGTGCAGGATTTACCCTTGGATCAGGTGGTATTGCCGGACCCGGTCGATACTTCCGTTCAGGCCGAGGTAACCAGCTCGATCAGCGATTGGCGGGATAATCTGGCCAAAAGCTGGCACGCCTTTGTGGACGACTTTATTACCGTGCGCCGTCGTACCGAGCAGGTCAAACCCTTGCTGGATAATCAGCAGCAGTGGCTGGTGCGGGAACAACTGCGCCTGGTGCTGTTAAAGGCCCAGCAGGCGGCACTACAGGAGCAACAGGCCCTGTACCATCAGGCGCTGGCCGATGGTCGCCAGTTGGTGGAAGAGAATTTTGCCATGCAGGCACCGGCTGTCGACGGGTTCTTAACCCAGTTGATTGAATTGCAGCAAGTATCGCTGGAACGCCGCTACCCGGAATCTCTCAAGGCCGATAAGCCCCTGACCGAGTTATTGGAGCAGCGGGTTAAGCGAGTCTTTAAGGGGCTGGAATCATGATCCGGGCGTTATTACTGGGCGCATTATTACTGGCCGGACTGGTGGTGGGTCCGGCGCTTTTAGGGCATCAAGGGTATGTCCTGATAGCGCTGGAACACTGGACAGTGGAGATGAGCGTAATCGCGCTGAGCATCATACTGATCGGCGGCATCATCGGCTTTTTATTACTGGAATGGCTGGTGCACCGACTGCTGTGGCTGGTAACCGGCTCCAAACGTTGGCTGGGAGGGCTGTCCAGTCGCCGCCGTAAGAAGGCGTTCACCCTTGGGCTGGTGGCGATGGACGAAGCCAATTTCGCCGAGGCAGAAAAGCAGTTGGCTAAGGCGCAAAGCGACCAGTTCAGTGGCGTTAACCTGCTCGCCGAGGCTCAGGTGGCTGTGCGTCGTGGGGACTGGGACAAAGCCGAGTCGTTGTGGCAGCAAGCCTGTGAGTATAAGGCCTCAGAGCTGGCGGCCAGGCTACATTTGGTCGAGCGGCAATTGCAGCTGAAAAAGCCCGATACGGCTCTGGAGCAGTTGCAACAGTTGCCGGAAAAGCACCATTCACACCCCAAGGTAGCCAGACTCTGGTGTCAGGCGCTGGCCGAGGCCGGGCGCTGGCAGGAGTTAGAGCAGCAGCTTAGATCCTGGAAGAAGCAACTGGGTTTGCAGGAATATCAGTCCTGGGCTCAACTGGCGGCCGAAGGGATGTTTGCCGAGCTGGCCAGCAAAGAAGGCGCACACTCGCTGCAACAACGCTGGCAAGCCTTGTCGCGTGCTAAGCGCCAGGATGTGGCCTTTCAGGCGGCGTACATTGACCAGCTGATGGCTCAGGGCTTGCACCAACAGGCAGAGCAGCTATTGGTGGAGTTCCAGAAGAAAGGCCCTCAACCGGCCCTATTGCCGTTGTACCGGCAACTGCGTCTGAGCAATCCGGTCAACGCATTAAAGCAACTGGAAAGCTGGCTCAAACAGGACGACAGCAATGCTGAGTTGCTCTCGGTGCTGGGCGGCGTAGCCATGCGCTCCGGCGATCTGGCGCTGGCTGACCGGGCCTTGGGTAAGGCGTTAACCTTGCGTGATGATCCGCAGGATATGCGGTTATTGGCCGAGGTGAAAGAGCGTCTGCAGCAACCTCAACAAGCGCTCGAACTGTATAAAGCCAGTCTCGACGGTTAAGTCGCAGCCCCAATACCCCGGGGCTGCCTGATTGCCTTGCTCACTCTCATAAAAGTGCTGCTCCCTCCCTACAGGCAAAGCCTGACCGGGGGCAGGCCGCCAATATTTTTTTAAAACACCCCATCCCGACTAAATTCTTAAGTCTGTGTTAAGAGACGCGAGGCATAGTTTCTAACAACATCCGTTAGAAGAGCCTGTTTGTATGCGCCTTTACCTTCTATTGCTATGGCTGTGTGTGCCAGCGACGTTTGCTCAGCCCGCGCCTGACTTTACTCTGCCTTCACAGGGGTTACCCCAACACCTTACCGACCTAAAGGGCAAGGTGGTTTATGTGGATTTCTGGGCGTCCTGGTGTCCTCCCTGTCTTCGCTCCTTTCCGTGGATGAATCAAATGCAGGACGAATTCGGCGATCAACTGGTGATTGTTGCGATTAACGTGGATGCCGATCAGGCTAAGAAGCAAGCCTTTCTCGACGCAAATCCTGCCAACTTCGTTTTAGTTGATGACCCCAATGGAGAGATTGCCGCTCAGTACGACATCCTGGGGATGCCCAGCAGCTTTCTGGTCGACAAGTCCGGCGAGATCCGATTCGCCCATCAGGGCTTTTTCAATGCCAAAACCGAGCAGTACGAACAACAGATCCAGTCACTTATCAACGAGGCACTATAACCATGAGAATCAACCCCTTAGTGAGCAAATTACTGTTAGCAGCATTGGCGTTGCAGTTGAGTGCCTGTGCGTCTCTGGGGGTCGAACCCTGGGAGCGAGACCAACTGGCCCGCCAGGAAATGGCGCTGGATAACGAAGCCGTCGATCTGGCGCTGGACGATCATATTTATTTCAGTAAAGAAGGTTCCAGTGGTGGCCGGGCCTTTGCCGGAGGAGGCTGCGGATGCAACTAAATAAACCCATTAATCAGGCTTTGGCGGCGGCTACTTGTGCGCTGCTCGGCACATCGGTACATGCGACAGAACAAGATTCAGACTGGCAGTTTGATACGGCCCTGCTCTACTATGGTGAAACTGACCGGGTCACTGCGGTTGAAGGCGTATTCAACGCCAGCAAAGACTTTGGCGATCAGCGCATCTTTAACGGTAAGCTGGTGATCGACGGTTTAACCGGAGCCTCTGCTAATGGCGCCATCGCCCAGCCCAATGTACAAACGTTTACTCGACCGTCCGGTAATGGCCAATACGACGTCCAGTCTGGTGAAACACCGCTGGATGATACCTTTCGCGACACGCGTGTGCAGTTGAACGCTCAATGGTCTCAACCGCTATGGCGAGACTATCAGGGCAGCGTAGGTGTGCATCTTTCCAACGAGTACGACTATCGCTCTGTGGCGCTTAATGGCTCACTGGCACGAGATTTTAATCGTAAAAACACCACGGTCAGTCTCGGGTTGTCCTATGCCTTTGATCAGATTGACCCTGAAGGCGGACGACCTGTTGCGCTGTCTTCCATGGTGCTCCGGGGCAACTTCGATAGTGACCAGGCCTACCAGAGCGCGTTTGATGCCACTCGCTTAGACGGTACGGACGATAAAACCACCGTCGATATCATGGCTGGGGTTACCCAGGTCATTAATCGGCGCATGCTGATGCAGCTTAACTATGGCGTATCGCTGGTGGATGGTTACACCACCGACCCCTTTAAAGTGTTGTCGGTGGTTAACGATCAGGGGCGCCCCCAAGATCTGGTCTACGAGAATCGACCGGATACGCGAACACGACATAATATTTACTGGCGAACAAAGTACGCCCTTGATTATGGTATGGCCGATGTGTCTTACCGCTTTGCCACCGATGACTGGGACGTACAGTCACACACCATTGACTCGCGTTTTCGCTGGAACCTGTCCGGAACCAGTTATCTGCAGCCCCATGTGCGCTTTTATCAACAAAGCGCCGCCGAGTTCTATCAGCCTTACTTGTCAGACAATGCGATGCTGCCGCAGTTTGCAAGTGCTGACTATCGTATTGGTGATATGACCGCCTATACCCTGGGACTGGAATACGGCCAAACACTGAATAATGGGCATCAGTGGCGCTTTCGGCTGGAATACTATCAGCAAAACCCGGAAAACCCGGGTGTGACTTTGCCAGGTGGTCTCACAGACGATGACATCTTCCCCAGTGTGGATGCCGTTATCGCTCAGATCAGTTATCGGTTTTAGGTGGAAAATGGGGCCTTTATTCAAGCTCTCTGCCCGAAGTGACCACTTCTGTGGCCGCTTCGAGGCCATGGCCAGCCCCTGTGAGCTCTTGATAGAAACGGATAACGTCGATCGCGCCCGCTTGTTGATGCAAAAGGCGGTAAAGGAAACCCGTCGTATCGAGCATAAGTTCAGTCGTTACCGACAGGATAACCTCTGGTACCGAGTGAACCAGAGTCGGGGGAAACCGGTGGCCATCGACGAGGAAACCTACCAGCTGTTGCAGTTTGCCAATACCTGCTACCGGCTCAGCGAGGGGTTGTTTGATATTACCTCTGGCGTATTGCGTCGGGCCTGGCGGTTTGATGGCTCGGATCATCTGCCGTCTGCGCAACACATTGAAGCGCTAATGCCGCTCATCGGCTGGCGTCGTATCCAGTTTGATACCGAATCGATCATCGTACCTGAGGGAATGGAGTTGGATCTGGGCGGTATTGGTAAAGAGTACGCCGTGGATCGGGTTGCGGCCCTATGTCTCAAGCAAGCGCCCGGATTGTCGGTGGTGGTAAATTTTGGAGGGGATGTTCAGGTCACCTGCCCCCGTAAAACTGGTCAGCCCTGGCATATCGGGATTGAGAGCCCGGATCGGGAGAATGAAGCGCATGCCGTATTGCAGATTCAACATGGCGGCCTGGCAACCAGTGGCGATGCACGAAAGTACTTGTTGAAAGACGGAATCAGGTACGGCCACATCCTGAATCCCTTAACGGGGTATCCGGTTGAGGGCGCGCCGCGTTCCATCACTGTTGCCACGGCACACTGTACACAAGCCGGCTTGCTGGCCACACTGGCGATGCTTCAAGGCCTGCAGGCGGAAACGTTTTTAAAACAGCAGCAGGTTTCGTTTTGGGTTTCTCGGTAGGCTTTAATCGAACCGCTAAAACTCCCACTCAAGAGCAAAGCGCAGGGTGTGGTCTTTGCCCACGCCACTGTGACTGACTTCGGTAATAAAGCCTAATTCGTATTTAAGTTGCTTCTGCCCTTGGTAGCGCCATAGCCCCATCAAGCTAGGCCCAATACCAACGAAATCATCGCCGGTATAAATCTCAATGGCTGGTTGCAGTGCTGGTATCCAGCGGCAGCGATACTGAGCGCGAAACTCGGTTTTCAGCTCTTTATCTGCAATATCGCCCCAGGGATAGGCCAAAAATAGATTCAGGGTCAGGCTGTTCTTACCCAGCTCTTTTTCCATCAACAGGCCAGAAGCGGCACGCCACTCATTGTCTCGATGGCTGCGCTCCAGCTCGAACAGCATACCCCAGTCAGCCCAGTACTGGCCCTGTTCGGTAAGCATCCAACGACCTTCAAGCTCATAGGCATCGATACTAAAATCATCGTGCTCATCCCGGTTGCCAATGGCATAAAGCTCTACTGCAAAGTCATCGCTGATGGCTTTTCCAAAGCCCAGTTGCTGATTGAGCACATTGCCTTCATCCCACTGTCTGGAGGTAAAGCGCCACTCCACTTCCATTTCATTGGCCAGAACATAAGGGTGATAGACTTTATCCACGGCAAAGCCGTCGGCCCTGGCCAGAGAAGCAACGCATCCCAGAGAGAACAGTAATAGCGGAGCATAACGCATGATCAGGGTTGACCTCTTCGCTTGAGAATAAACAGGCCGCTCAGGCCGAGAGCCAGCGCGACAATATAAACCAGCACCTGAATGGCAAGCGGTGAGGATTGATAGCCTACCAGCACATTCAGCAGGTAGCCCAGCTCAGTCTCATCGGCGAGCAGAGATTGAAACTGCCATAGTGGAGGAGAGGCAGGAAGCAGGTCCGCTTGCATTAATAAGGGCAGAGCGTCGGTGAGCCGGCCGGTGCCGTAGAGCATTACCGGAATCCATACCAGCGCTCTGTCGGGCTGTTGTAATAGTAGGGTCATCATCAGGTGCACCAGTGTGGCCACCGCCAGACAGACGGTAATACCCAAAATTGTGCCAAGCAGCACGACAACCGGAGCCTGCTGCCAATAGGCCACAAAGTACAGGGCAGAGTCATGCAGTTCCATTACTGCGGTAATAACGGCCAGCACGAACGCGGCGTATTGCCATAACCGGGCCCGGCGAAACCACCAGCCAATCAGCATCAGGTAGAGCAAGCCAAACTGACAGGCTCGCAGAGCGAGTAGCAACACTTCCAGCCCCTGGCCATGAAACCACTGAGCCACCCGCGAGCTTGCCTGTATAAACAGGTACAGAAGCAGCAGGGCAATGACTGCAGCCGAAAACCAGCGCCGTACCTGACGCTCTTGCTGGTGTTGCAGCATTGCCACAATAAAAGCGAGCAGCACAAATACGGGCAGCGCATCACGCAGAAACAGAATAATACTGCTACTGAGCATCAGGCACCTCCTTGTCAGGGAGTGCAATAATTATTCCCTGAGCCTGGTTGGGGTTAAACTCGCCAAAAAAGTGATACTCACCGGGGTATAGAGGGCCGATGTAGATGGTAGTGCTGCTATTAGGAAACAGGACTTTTTCCCGGTTCAGGTCAAAGCTATCAAACTCCTCGGTGGTGGCATCCTGGTTATGCACCCTAAGCTTGATCTTTTGTCCGGCCGGGACCTTCAGCAGTGAGGGGTAAAACAAATGATCTTTTAACCGCAGCTCCACCTGCGGTAACTCGGCCAGTGCCGAGGCTGTGAATAAAAAAGTAAGTACCAACCAACATCGCATGGTTCAGTCTCGCCGTGCCGGTAAATAAACGTCTACCCGTAAACCACCCAGCGAGAGCGAACGCGAGAAACGCAACTGGCCCTGATATAACTCCAGAATATGCCCCACAATCGCAAGCCCCAGACCACAACCGGGTTCACCGGAGGGGTGGCGGTCACCTCCGACACGATAAAAGCGTTCAAACACCTGCTTATATTGCGCTTCTGGTATGCCCGGGCCGGAGTCCTCAATAGAAATAAGTACGTGTTCGCCCTGTTGTTTTGCCTGAATATGTATCGTGCCTTGGGCAGGAGTATATTTAAAAGCATTGCCAATCAGGTTATCCAGCAGCAGCTTGAGAGAGAATTCATCGCCGGTGACGGAAAAATCATCGGCCAGCAGTTGAAGGTGTTGCTGTTTGTGCTGATAAAGCCTTTGGCAGCGGGCGATGGATGCCTCCAGCAGTGGCCTTGCGACCAGGTCTTTTAGCTCGGCAGTGAAGTGCTCAGGATTGGTTCGATTGAGTAGCAATATTTGCTCGATCAAATGACTCATGCGATCAATGCCTTGCTCCATCGATGTGAGTGTTGATACATCCTCCACCTGCTGTTTGAGGTTATACAGCTCGACCTTAAGCACCGTCAGCGGCGTGCGCAGCTCATGGGCGGCATCAGAAGCGAAGCGTCGCTCCCGCTCCAATGCCTGTTGCAATCTTGCCATCAGGCTATTTAACGTCTCTATAACGGGTTTTAGCTCGGCGGGTTGGTGGGCTGCAGGCAAAGGGGTCAGGTCGCCGGGTTCCTGCTGTGCCAAAGCCCGGGATAATTGTTTTAACGGCCTGAGGCCATATCCCACCGCCAGGAAAATAGCGATGGCCAGCACAAACAGCATCACCACCAGAGGAATCAGAGCTTCTAACATTAACTCCTCGGCGAGCTCGTAGCGGTAATTCATAGGCTGAGCCACAAACACCTTGCGCTGCCCATTATGGGTGGCAAACACACGCCAGCGCTGCAGGGCAAAGTTGGCCTGGGAGTAGCCGGTTTGTTCGGTGAAGGGAACATCCGGTGTATTATCGGTGTGCAACACGAGATTGCCGTCTTGCCAGACCTGAAAGGCAATACCCTGAGCAACGGAGCCAGTGGTTCGATGTTCGGAGATCGGGGGAAGCCGCAGCAGGCTTTGGGCCAGCGTTTTGAGTTGTTTGTCCATTTGCTGCTCGGCGCGAGCCGCCACACTGCGGTAGCTTTGCATCGCGGCAAAGAATACCGCAATGGTCATAATGGATAGCAGCAGGCCCAGTAAGAAACGGCGAATCGAGATCATGCCGGTTGGATGCAGTAGCCCATGCCGCGAGTATTCTGGATAAAGTCTACCGGCAGCTTTTTGCGTAATTTATGAATGTGCACTTCCACCGCATTACTGGCTACTTCCTCGCCCCATTCATAAAGTTTGGTTTCCAGCTTCTCACGTGAGTAGAAGCGTCCGGCGTTTTCCATCAGGATTTTCAGTAACATATATTCTTTTTTTGACAGCCGGATGGGGGTTTCCTGAAGCGTAACCTGTTGTGCGGTGGTATCCAGCGTTACCGGGCCAATCTGCACAATTCCGGTGCTTGCCGTGCCGAGCCGCCGCTCGATAACCCGCAGACGAGCAAACAACTCTTCCATCTCGAAGGGCTTAACGAGGTAATCATCGGCTCCGGCATCCAGTCCACTGACTCTGTCGTCCAGCCGGTCTCGCGCTGTCAGCACCAGTACCGGAATGGGAGATTTCTTCTGGCGCAGGCTCTTAAGTACATCCACTCCATCCATGTCCGGCAAACCCAGATCCAGTATGGCTGCGTCCACATCGCCGTCCTGTAAGGCCATCAGAGCCTGTTTGCCTGAGGTCAGGTGATCGACGGCGAACCCTTGCCCTTTAAGCGCGGTTTTAATCCCCTGTGCCAGCGGGTAGTCATCCTCTACCAATAAGATTCGCATCGTTTTGGTTCCTTTGACGGTTTGCTATTGGAAGCGACGTGCTGTGCTGCTTGTGCTAACCAGTATGACCGCACAAGCTTAAGTTTGCCTTAAGCTTGTACAAGATTTCCTGTTTATGACGACAAAAACGTAAGTCCCGTAAGCTTATTGAGAGTAAACCTTTGGTACTTTGAGCGTCATTTTCTGGTGAGAGTGGGGCTCAACCCAGGCGGAACGAGCCGCTTTGAGTCGCTGCTCAGACAACGCTTGCGCAACGTTTTAAGGCTTTAAATCAATAAAATCCGAACGCCAATCAGCACCAGTACTACACCGCCCAGTAATTCGGCTTTGTGCTCCAGCCATACGCCGCTTCGGGCCCCCACGTACACACCCGCCCAACTCATCACAAAGGTGGTGACGCCAATCAGCAAACAGGCCACCACGGCGCTCACGCTCAATAACGTCAGGCTAAAGCCCGCGGCCATGGCATCAATGCTGGTGGCGATGGCCAGGATAAACAGCACTCGGTGGGTGACTTGTGCGATGTCGTCGCCAATGTCTTCCGAAAAGGACTCAGCAATCATCTTGCCGCCAATCAGCACCAGCAGCCCGCATGCGACCCAGGGCGCGTAGTCGGCAAACCAGCCAACTACCCCTCGGCCCAACAAGTACCCGATCAACGGCATTAGACCTTGAAACACACCAAAATAGACCGCGCACAGCATGGCAAGCGTACGCTTACGCTGCGGATATTTTGCCCCCAGGCCAATAGATACGGCAAAGGCATCCATGCTCAGCGCAAAGGCCAGTAAAAAAACTTCAATCACAGCCAATCCTCAAATTGAGAGAGAGAATAACGGTGCCGATCAGTTGCGATGGACAAAGTAATGGCGAATGGCGCCCAGCAAGTGCAGCCCAATGAGGACAGGCAGAATATACAAGCCCGTTACCACGTGAATGGTCTCCATCAATTCATGGACGGACGACAGGCTCTCCAAGGGCAAGCAGATGGCAAACCAGCCAAACACGTCCACACACTCATTCTCAGTAAATAAATACATGGGGCCTGTGATCACCTGAACAGTCAGCAGAACCAAAATGGCAAGATGAGTGACTTTCGCCATCAGCCGGATGGGCTTGGGGTCTGGGTTAGCTGGCGGAAACCCTTCCACCAGTCGAATGCCAATACGCCACACCACAATCAAAAAGACAAAGAAGCCGAGGGAGATATGAATATCTTGAACGTAATCTTCAATGGCGTCGGTGGGCGCGGCGGCCATCATAAAGCCCAGCGTCATCATCACGAAAATGAGTACAGCAACGCCCCAATGGAGTACCACGGAAAGTGGCGAATAACGGCGAGTGTCAGACATAGCGACTCCCTGCAGAATCAATTCGATATGGCGCCAGTTTAACACGGAGGACGGCGGTGGGGATTGATCGAGGTCCAAACAATGCCGATTCACCGCCGCGTTTTAAGTGACAAGGTCATATCACTCGCTGACCGTGTCGTAGAGCGTTAAGCAAAAGGCCTCCCTGCGGTGAGCAATTCCTAATGAGATGACACTAGTTTGCGTGTTTTTGCAGTAGTTGAAATAGCTCGTCTTTCAGTTTGACGCGTTCGAGCTTGAGCTCTTCAACGCGGGCATCGTCAGCCGCCATGCTCTTGTTCTCCAGGTCAAACACCTCTTCATCAAGCTGGCTGTATTTTTTCATCAGGCGGGAAAAGTTATCGTCAGAGCCGTCAAGCTTGTCGATAAGCGCTTCATGCCCGGGGAACTCTTTTTTCAGTGGGTGTTTTTCTAGTGGCATTGATGTCCTCCAAGTGATTGGATAGAAATGTTCACCTTTCAGAGTAGACGCTATACGCCGTAACGTCTTGGCTATGATGCTGTGAATGGTCAAAGATTCCTCAAGCGAATCGGGCGTTTATAACCGTCATACCGGACATGGTTCAGTATTCGGCTATGCGCGAGCAAATATAAGTGGCGCTATATACGCAGTTGCGTAGATAAATAAGAGACTTGTAGTTTATGTTGCTGGCCAACCTCAGAGTCACGCCAGCTTGTGGGTAACTATTTGGGTCATGGTAAGGATACGAGCATGACGTCGACTCAAAACCGCGTATCGCCGCCTGCGCATAAACTAAAATGAGTCTCAGCATAACCCTCTCAAAGCGCTATATAAGTACAGCATGGATAACAGTGGCACCCGTTAGTTAATGGTCTCTCTCGGTAAAACGATGTTATGGTTGTGGTGACCAACGCACTGCGTGTTAAAAACGCCAAACTGGGTCCATATGAATAGCAAAGTGATATGTGATTACACCGTTAAAATAGACTGCCCAATGCAATGGGACAGCATGACTCCCGTTGATGAAACAGACCGTGCCAGACTCTGCGGTCAGTGCTCAAGACAGGTACGTTGGTGTGACACAGAGTCTGATTTACGACAAGCCATGGCAGATCGTCAATGTGTTGCCGCCAAAAGCATGCTATTGAAGAGGCTTAATGTCATTTCGGAAGGTCAAGACTATGTCACGTATGTTGGTGAGATTGAGCAACATTATGAGGTCGCGCCTAACAGTAAGTCTGGCAGATAAGGTACAGCACAAAAACGTTTGATGTGTGGCCCGAACGCCGCCACTTTGGTCGCTTCTCAGCGCGCCCTCAACGGACTCGATCTTCTTCAGCATGGTGCTGTTGGGAAAGAAAGTGGCATAGTCAAAAGTGCCGAGCAGAATCTCTGCCTCAATCCGATCGACCAGGCCCTTTAATTTTCTGCGGTTGGAGGGGGTGTCTGTCAGGTCGGCTTGCTCTCGGCATCGCACATTGCGATACCGAAAGTCGATAAACAGCTTGCCTGTTTCTTTACGTACATTGATCTTAGCCATGACTCACCCCGCCGTTCGTCATAGGGATAGCCATGGCTTGCTGCGAGAACTTACGCATGTCTTGCTGAATGGCGCTCCAGTCGTAAAGAATCTTGCGGCCACCGAAAGGCCGAATATAGTGCCGACCTTCAATCAGTACCGAGTCCTTCAGACGCTCACGAATGGTTCGGGCGTCGTACTTCATCAGTTTTGCGAGCTCACCGGTGGTGACGTATTGTGTTACTTGTTTCATCGATTCCTCCTAAAAAGGGTGTTAACCTAGAAAGCAAAGAGTCATTGAACTAAACAATTTGCCATCCTAAATGACATTATGCGTGCCAAAATGCATTTGTCAATGGCTTTTTGCCATTCTGGATGACATAAGGTCATTTTAGAGGTTAATCGGCATGATTCGGTGTCACCTAGCTAGGCTAATGGGCGAGCGAAAAATGAAGATCATGGATGTGGCAAGAGAAACCGGCTTAAACCGCAACACGGTCACGCTGCTGTATAAAGAAACCGCCCAACGAGTGGATTTAGAGGCGATCGACAAGTTATGTGACTTGTTTGATTGTGAAGTGGGTGAGTTGCTGGAGAAGGTGGCTGATGATACATGATTGCTAAAACCACAGAGTTAAGAGTATCACTACAAAAGCTACTATTGGTGAATGGAAGCGACATTGGTAGATGTGGTGGATTTAAAATCGACTGGTGATGATATCGAGTCACTATAAGTCCGCACGAATTCGAACATGAATTTGTGTCGCCTTGAGATGTTAAGTTTAATTTGGACATAAAGATGTCTGGTTTCTCAATATTTTTACAGATAATAACCAATAATTTTTGAGAAAATATGATAGTTAGTACTGGAAAAGAAATAGAAATAACAACAATTGAAGACGGCATGATGCTGGATTACCTAACCAATAATCCAATAAAAGAAACGCCGAAAGAGCTGGTTCGACAGAAAACTTTACGCGCTTTGTTCCACGAATACGGAATAAGCGCCGACGACATGGAACTTGATGTAAAAGTTAAAATTGGTGGTAAGCAGAAAAAAATAGATATCGCCATTTTTGAGCACGGCGCAGAACATGATATAAAGAATATTCGTCGAATCGTTATCTGTGATAAAGAGCCCAAAAAGGGAAAAAAATCTGCAGTAAAAATGCGTGACCACGACCAAGCGCAAAAAGATCTTCAATTAATGGAAGATATGATGCGTGAACAGGTTGGTGATAAATACCTTTTAGAAAAGTGTCATTGGGGACTATGGACAAATGGTATTGAGTTTTTCTTCGTCGAAAAGGAAGAATCGCGTTTTGATACAATATTCAATGCAGTAGGTGACTGGCCGCTAGCTGACGAGACTGTGGCCAGTAGAGATGTTGCCTCTCATGCAAAACTAAGAACAGCTGATCGAGAGATGCTGCTCACTGCATTCCGCCGTTGTCATAACTTTATTCACGGTAACGAAGGAATGCCAAAAGATGCGGCATTCTGGCAGTTCTTGTATCTCATTTTCTCCAAAATGTACGATGAACGAATTGATAATAGAGAGCGCGAATTTTGGGCCTCGGCTACTGAACAGTTTGACGATGCAGGCCGCAAGAAGATTAGGGAGCGAATTGCTCCATTGTTTGAAAAAGTAAAGACCGCCTATCCTGAAATTTTCAGTGGTAATGAAGAGATTACTTTGTCTGATCGAGCGCTGGCATTCATGGTGTCAGAACTCGCTAAATACGACTTTACCCGCACTGAAATGGATGCCAAAGGCGCTGCTTATCAAGAAGTGGTTGGTGATAACTTGCGTGGCGACCGAGGCCAGTACTTTACACCTCGTGGCGCAATCAAACTAATTGTCGAAATGATGGCACCACAACCACATGAGAAAGTGCTGGACCCATCATGTGGTACGGGGGGCTTCCTCGAGCAGACTTTGAGCTTCATCAATAACCAATTACACGAAGAAGAAAAAGTAAAATTGGGTGCTGAAACCACAGAAGAATTCATTTCTATTCAGCAACAAATTAAAGAGTTTGCCGAAAACAATCTGTTTGGTTGTGACTTTGACCCCTTCCTGTGCCGTGCATCGCAAATGAACGTGGTAATGGCAAGTAATGCCATGGCTAACATCTACCACATGAACTCATTGGAATACCCGCACGGACATTTAAAAGGCGTAGACCCCGCCAAAAAAACGATTCCTGTCGGTGATTCCAGCGGTAAAGACGGCAGTGTTGATGTGATCTTAACTAACCCACCGTTTGGTTCCGACATCCCAGTGACCGACAAGCAAATTCTAGAGCAATACGACCTTGCCTATGTGTGGGAGCGCACTGAAAACGGCGGCTTTAGAAAAACAGAACGCCGTAAAGATGCAGTTTCGCCCGAAATTTTGTTCATTGAGCGTTGCGTGCAGTGGCTCAAGCAAGGCGGACGTATGGGGATCGTGTTGCCTGACGGCATTCTGGGTAACCCAGGTGACGAATATATACGCTGGTGGCTTATGCAAGAGTGTTGGGTGCTGGGGTGCGTCGACTTACCGGTTGAGTCATTTATCGTTGAAGCTAACGTAAATATCTTAACGAGCTTATTGTTCTTGAAAAAGAAAACCGATACTGAAAAAGATGCAATCGCCATCGGTGGAGAGCCCGAATACCCGGTATTTATGGCGGTAGCTGAAAAGGTAGGCTTCGATCGTCGTGGTAATACGCTTTATGAGCGTCACCCAGACGGCGAAGAGAAAGTTATCGAAGAAGAAGTTGAAGAGCGTATTCGCATTAACGGTCAAAATGTGGTGCGTAAGCTGAAGCGCCGAAGCAAAATTTTAGATGACGATCTGCCAAAGATTGCCAAAGCCTGGAGAGAGTTTCGCGCTAACAATCTGGAACCATCGATATGATCTCAAGGATAGAGGCCTATAAATACCGCTGCTTTAACACCTTGGATCTCGCTCTTGAGCAGCAGCATGTATTTACAGGCTCTAATGGTTCAGGTAAAACAACGTTACTTGATATCCCAGCTTTGTTTGGTGATTTACTGAAGGTGTCGGATATAAACGATGCGTTCTTTAAACCCACCAATGGCAGAGAACGTGCTCGCGCAGACACAGCCAAAGAAGTTGTTCATCAACTTCGAGGCGAGTACTTTATCTTGGCACTGGAAGTGCGCTTGCCTCCTTCAGTTATTGAGGAACTGTTAAGAGGTGCTAGCGATGCCTGGCAGAGTAAGTTTCAGAAAATAGAATTAAGACCCGATACCGCGCGATATGAAATATCGTTCAGAATCAACCAGGATAAATTTCAAGTTACAGAAGAACACTTAACGCTTTTTCCAAATAATGAGTTGCGCCCTGAGCATGGCATGGGTCTTATTGGCGTAGATGATTTCAGGCGCAGTGCGCCTTGGTTTAAGGTGTTATCGCGCAGTTTAGGTACCAAAGTTAAATACCAGGCAGAGTATCAAGCTGGAAAATCATCCATCCTTGAATTTGGCCTACGAGATAGCCAATTGGCTTTGGCCGCGCTACCTGCTGACCATGATTTATACCCCGCAGCGCTATGGCTTCAAGAGTTTCTTATACAAGGCTCACATTGCTACGAGCCACAATGGCCTGCAATGCGATTAGCTGCATCGCCAAGAGATAAGCACGCCTTTAAAGCGGACGGGAGTAGTTTACCTTGGCAAGTACATGCCTTGCAGCAGCGCGACCCTGAAGGCTTAAACGAATGGCTAGAGTTGGTGCAAATGGCGCTGCCCTCTATTGCCAAAATTGAAGCCAAGCAGCGTATCGATGATAGCTTTTGTTACCTAGAAGTAACCTATAGCAACTGTATGGTAGTGCCTTCGAGCGGCTTGTCGCACGGTACTCTGCATATATTAGCGTTGACCATTATTCCTTATTTGCAAAATGCACCTAAGATCATCACCTTGGAGGAGCCTGAGAACGGAATTCATCCTAAGGCAATCGATGCGGTGTTAGAAGCGTTAAAGCTCACCTCTGATACGCAACTGTGGCTATCAACTCACTCGCCAGTGGTACTCGCCAATACCGAAGTAGAGCAAATCATTACCATGCGCTTTAACCAAGACGGCGCAACAGAAGTATTAAAAGGCCATGAACACCCCCGCCTAAAAACATGGAAGGGCGAAGTGGATTTAGGAACCCTATTTGCGGCCGGAGTGTTGGAATAACCATGAGAGATATTGTTTTTTTAGTGGCCGACGGTGAAATGCAATCGACCGTAGAAGGCTTTTTCGAAAATCCAGCGTTTGATACGCGATTACAATGTGCCAGATTTGAATTCGATACCAAGCAAGATTTAATCAAACACCCAAGAAAAGATCCGGGTGTTTATCAGGATGGTCATAACCTGCTGAAAAGCTATGTTGATACCCATAACTACGCGGTTGTTATGGTTGACTTTGCGTTTAATGACAACCTACAAACAATGAATTATCAGCAGTTTTGTGAAACGATTAAAGCCAATATGCGTGCAGCAGGTTGGCCAGATGATCGCTTTTTTGTCATGGCAATTAACCCTGAACTAGAGGTGTTGATGTGGCAAGCTGATACCAGCCGCATCGAGCATATTTTTGATTACCCAAGAGATAGAGGCGCAGGCACCTTAAGAGATTGGTTGCAAGCTAAAAACCTTTGGGATGCAGGCGCACTTAAACCTACCGATCCTAAAGCAGCAATTGATGCGGTAAGAGGTCAAAACTGGGGGCGGAAAAAGACCCACTCACAGTTATTTAAGCGCATTGCCAAAGAGGTGTCTTTACGTCGTTGTGAAGATGAGTCGTTTAATGGCTTATTGCAACAAATTCAGGCTTGGTATCCGAGGGGTTACGCATGATAGTAAAAAAAATCCCAAATTCATGGTTAAAAAATGAAGGTAATAGACTTGATTGCGGCCCGTTTGTAAGTGGTTCGGTTGAGGCTAGGTACAAACTTAAAGCTTTGTCTGGAAAAACAACTGAATTGAGCAAATTGACTTTACCGGGCGGTGTATTAAATGGACCAGTATTCAAAAGACACTATGTCAATGATGAGGCGTACGGTATTCCGTTTTTAGGCAGCTCAGACATGATTAATTCTCGTTTCGAGAAGTTGCCACTGTTCTCAAGAGTTGAGGCTAACAAAACAAAGCTTAAGCCTTTAATACTTAAAGAAGGTTCATCACTAATTTCATGCTCCGGCACTATTGGAAAAATGGCTTACGTTACCAGTGAAATGGCAGGGTTCTTATCATCACAACATTTGATTAAAGTGATTCCTGATGAAACGAAGGTCAACTGGGGGTATTTATATGCTTTTCTATCCAGTGTTTATGCAAACTCAATGATAAAATCAGGAACGTATGGTGCGATAATTACTCATATCGAACCGCATCATATTTCTGATTTGCCCGTTCCAAGGTTTGATTTCGAACTAGAAAATGAAATAGGAAACAAAGTCAAAACGGCTTCTACGAAACGCGCGGCTGCAAATAGCTTTTTTCGAATAGCTGGTGAAAAAGTTAACGAGTATTTCGCTTTTCCTCCTAAGTTGGCCTCTCCTCATAGGGTATTTAATACAGCCGTTGCCAGTTCAAGTTTTGTTCAAAAACGTATGGATGCAACTTATCACGATCGAGTTGCCCAAATGAGTGATGACTTGGTTGAACAGGCTGGTGCAGAAAAAACTTTGGCTGAGTTAGGTGTGATCACCGGTGAATCTGGGAGAATGAAACTGATATTTACCGAGAGTGATCATGGGGTTCCATTTTCGACGAGTGGTGAAATTTTCCGTGCTCGTTACGAGCCAAAACGATTTTTAGCAAAATCAAAGTTGGGTGATGTTGCAGATTGGGGAGTGCGTCAAGAAGACATTTTATTGGCTCGTAGTGGGCAAGTAGGTGGCATTATTGGTACAGGTGTTTGGGCTGATTCTCGCTTCGAAAACGCAGCTGTGTCTGTCGACGTGATAAGAATAAAAGCTCAAGACTCAGAGGTTTTACCTGGTTATCTGTATGCCTATCTGATGTGTACAGATGTCGGTTACAGACAGCTTATTAGGTCAGCTGCTGGAAGCTCAATCCCACACTTATCTTCCGACGATGTTTTGAAACTAAAGCTGCCTCGTATGGGGGCTATGGAAGAAAAAGCAGTGCATGAGCTAGTTCAAAAAGCTGGTGAGCTGGCTGCAGAAGCACAGAAGCTCGAAGATGAAGCGGTAAAAATGGTCGAAGAGGCAATAGAAGCTGCAGCACCAAAGCATTAGGAGAGGTTATGGCACAGGTATTTGCAATTGGTGATGTGGTTAACGATGAAGAGCGCAAAGCCATCGCTTGGTTAAAAGAAAAGTTACCCGACGATTACTTTATTATTCATAGCTTTGAAGTTGAGCAGTATGACCAGCTATTTGAAGTGGATATCTGTGTTGTTGCGCCTCATGCTATTTATTTAGTGGATGCCAAGGGCATCCACGGCCAAGTAGAGGTAGATGGCACTACTTGGCACACCTCCCATAACAGTTATCGCTCGCCATTGCCAAAATTACGCGGCAATGCGAAGTCTTTATCGGGCCTTATTTGTAAGCAAAATCGCACAAATAGGGATTTGAAAAACATCTATGTAGACACTGCGGTGGTGCTCACCATAGATGATTGCGAGTTCAAGGACCCGGAAGATCGCGAGCGCGGCCATGTAGTGGCACTTAAAAACAGCACCCGTTTCTTTACCGATAGTGCCCGTATTCCGGAGCGCTTTGAGCGCAACGTGACTAAGTACATCCAGATTATCGCAGAGGCCTTGGGTAAATCGGCCAAAAAGCGCAGCCATGGTGAGCGCTTTGGCAACTGGGAAGTGGCTGAAACCTTGGCCGATAATCAGTACTTTACGGAATACCGAGTATTTAACATTACCGCTGGTCGCAAAGGCGGTACGGTGCTGGCTAAAGCTTATAAAGCCGACCCTTACTTGCCTGAAGAAGAACGCAACAAACAAAAACGCCTGATTGAAAACGCTTATCGTGCGATTGCAAAAATGCCCTCGCATTCCGCCATTATTGGCGTGAAAGACTTCTTTGTTACCGAGGCGCAAGATAAATACTTGCTATTAACCGACGATATTCCTGGTGAAAGACTTAGCAAAAAGCTCAAGGACACAAGCTCACTCCTTACACTGGATCAGAAGAAGCGCATCGTTAATGATCTGCTATTGGCGTTAGCGCACTTATGTCGAAATGGCGTGGTACACCGCAACATTACCCCTGAGCATATCTTGATGGGGGCCGATGGTCAGCCAAGGCTGATTGATTTTGACTACGCTCGTATAGGGGCTGAAAACACCACCACGATTGCCGACGAAGTAGAGCAGCGGATCTCAAACCGTTATAAAGCCCCCGAACTGTGGGCTGATAGCCATGCAGCGAGCTGCGCCTCGGATATGTACAGTTTAGGGCTGGTTATTTTTGAGCTGTTTAGTGGTGATGCGGCCTTTGATTCAGTCACTCAAGCGATCGAGAAATCGTGTGTGCTCGGTACAAAGTTGAGTGACCGACATAAACAGCTACCAGAAGAGTTTGATAATTGGCTTCAAACCTTATGTCACAAAGAGGCGCGGCAACGGCCAAGCCCTGAAGATGCGCTGGCGCAATTTAATGCACTCTGGCAACCCAAAGCAGCAGTAGAAACTTCTGAGCCTATTAAACCCGAACAACAGAGTGTTAAAGCGCCGAATAACCATGAGCCTTCAGTTAATTACAAGCGTTTACCGAGTGGCTACCAGCTAACCAATAAATACGTCGTGCAGCAACCGCTGGGTAAACCTGGCGGTTTTGGTATTGTATATAAGGTAACGGATACCTTTGGTGATGTTTCGCGCGCCGTAAAGCTGATTTTAAACGATAGAGAATCGGTATTAGAGCGTTTAAAGCAGGAATACCGCACCTTGGTAAAGTTGCCAGAGCATCCCTATGTGGTAAAGGTTTTCGATGCGGATGTATTACCTAACCAGGGCCCACCTTATATTGTTTTTGAGTACCTTGAGGGGCTAGATGTCAGCGAGCTGATCCAACAACGCTCATTAACGGCACACGAAGTGTGGACCATGGCTAAGCAGATAGCGCAAGGTTTACAGCATTTACACGAGCACAATATTTTCCACTGTGACATCAAGCCACAAAACCTGATTTGGAAAGACGGTAAAGTTCGTATAATCGATTTTAATGTATCGGTAGATGCTGAAGATCTAACCTTAGGGGGCGGTTCACGGAAGTATTTACCACCAGATTTAAGCATTACCGAAACACCGCAAGCCTCTGATTTGGTTGACAGGGACTTATATGCCTTGGGCATTACCCTGTATCGAGCCATGACCGGTGAATACCCATGGGCCAACGTGCAGTGCCCACCTATGGACGAGTTAGCACGTCACCCTAGTGAGTTTACCCAGAGCTTTAATTTAACCGATGATGTTTCGGCAGTTCTGCTAAAACTGATCGCCCCTAAACGAGTTGACCGTTTTGAATCTGCAGAGCAATTGCTGAAAGCATTGAATAAAGTTCAGCAATTGAAAAGGGCGCAAACTTTATCTGAAGAAAGTACTTCGCAATTTCATTTGCCGCCACTTGCCGACGGCTCTAACCCAAGTAAATCTGCGTTTCATGATTTTATGCTGACGCTCTACAGCCAAAGTCGTCACTCAAATGCGGGCACCCGTGGCTTAGATGATTACGCAAAGTTAATTTACGTAGAAACCGCCTTGGATACCGAGCTTGCTCCTGCAATTCTGGCTGGGCAACTGCGCTTAGTGCTAATTACCGGTAATGCCGGTGATGGTAAAACCGCATTTTTGCAGCAATTGGAGTCTCAGGTTGAAGCGCAAGGAACGATCGTTCACTTAAATGCACAAGGGAATGGCTGCTGTTTTGAAATAAATGGCCATAAGTACCTAACTAACTACGATGGCAGTCAAGACGAAGGTAGCAAAGATAATGATGCGGTACTCGAAGAGTTCTTTAGCGTCTATCAAGGTGACGATTCAAATACATGGCCACACCACGAGACACGGTTAATTGCCATTAACGAAGGTCGGCTAGTCGACTTTTTAACCCAACATTCAGAAAGGTTTTCTGCTCTAAAAGCCGTAGTTGAACAAAGTTTAAAATATGGCTCAGTGCAAAATGACGTGGCGGTAGTTAACCTGAATATGCGCGATGTGCTGGCTTCGACGCAAAATCAACCTGAGTCTATTTTTGAGCGCCTTATCGGAAAAATTACGTCGCCCAAAGTTTGGCAAGGTTGTGATTATTGTGCGCTACAGGACAAATGCTACGTCAAACACAATATTGCTACCTTTCAAGACGAGCAAACCGGCCCTAAAGTCATTGAACGTTTGAAGTATATCTACAAACTGACCAGTTTACGCAATCAGCTACATATCACTATGCGTGATTTGCGTTCTGCACTGAGTTATACCCTGGTCGGTGAATACTCCTGTAGCGAAATTAAAGAAATCTATGCCAATGGCGAAGCCGACAAAATTCTTCATGGTTATTACTTTAACGCTTGGTGCGGTAACGACAGTACGCAAGATAGATTGCTAAAGCTGCTAAGGGAAACCGATATCGCTCAAGGGTCTGACGTGCGCTTAGATCGTGGACTGGACTTTTTAGGTTTAGATGCTGTTGATTGGTTGCAGTTTGAGCAGCGCAGTGAACATGAAACCCAACTTCTGGCCAATGCTCACCAGAGCTTACCCAATGGCACAGCATTAAGTGAGAGTACGGAACGTTACCTCTCTCATCGTAATTTGGTCGGGATGTTACGCAGAAAGGCCTACTTTGAGCGCCGTGGAGAAAATTGGCAAACACTACTGCCTTATCGTTCAGCGAAGTTATTAGTACGTTACCTTGAAGACAGTGCATTGCTGAATGAAGCAAAGTCGCTTGCCATTAATGCAATTAACCGTGGTGAAGGTTTGCATAACCCGATGTATTTTAATGGCCAACTGGCGATGCAAGTGCGTAAGGTGCATTTAGGCACAATCAGAAGTTATCGCTTGTTCCCATCGGATGTATTTTCCATTGAAGTGAAAGACTCAGCGATGAACTCGTCATTTGTGGAGCATAGCCCGCAGTCACTATTGCTGAAATACCAAGATGCAAACGGTCTCACGGCAGAGTTGGAATTGGATTTGGATTTGTTTGAAATGCTGCATCGCCTTGACCAGGGCTATGTACCTTCAGCGCAGGCGGCGCAAAGTTTTTATTTAAGTTTGACGGTTTTCAAGAACGTACTAGCTTCAGCACCTTATCAAGAGGTTTTGCTAACTACCAACGGCCAACAGTATGAAAAAATAACCCGCGACGAAGGTGGTGTTTTGCAGTTAGAGCAATTGGTCGCGGAGGCTCAGCCATGAAGTTAGGTAAAAAAGATAAGGCTTTTCGCACCAATAAAGTGAGCTATCTTGATTACAAAATTGTCGAAATGGACAGGGTCTTAACTCACCTATTCGCTAGGCTAAAGCACAATGGCGCTTCCAGTAAACTAAGTGCTAAAGGTATGACAGTTGAGTTGTTTAAGGACGAGTTTTTAGACTCTCGTAACGGAAAGCATTTTAAAAACTTTTTGCAAGCCCCTATCACTATTGAAAAGTGGATTGAAACCCATTTGGTGGACTTGATTAATCGTGGCAAGGCTAACGAAGCGGTTGCTGCACCGAGACCACTTCACGGTAATACTTATTTATTTCGAAATCCTAAAAATTGCCGGGATTATGGTGCCTCTAAGCAAGTATATGAGTTGTTATACCATGCCAATAATGGTCAGACTGCGATTAACCGACTCAAACAGTTTTTCTTTGCTGGTGTCGATTCTACGACAGGTCAGTATGATAGTTCGTCGCAAGTAGATGTTGAAACACAGGCAATATTAAGGCTGTCTGATCAAGTAAAGTCAGATGCGCCTGATCATGCTGACTTACAAGAACGTTTTGCGCCACTTAATCAACAAGCCGCGGATATTCTAGCTGAAGATATCATTAAGCTACTGACATATCGCCAGTATATTCCTCGCTCAGTGATGGTTGAGTACATAAAGATATTGTTAGCCTTTCATCTGGCGCTACATCAATTGAAACTGTTCAAGTTGCTACCTGCTTTGGCTAAGAGTAAGGGCCGTAATCTCCAAGAGAGCAATAAGCAAAAGACGGCGCTCTATGTGGACATGACAAATGGTGCTAATGGCTTGAGTGAATTGATGGCTGAGCAAAGTGCGACGTTACACTATAAACGTATTCCTGCTTTTATTAAAGCCTATTTCGGCGTTAAAAAACTCGATGAGTTTGCAGAGTATCTATCGAAAAAAGGTAAATTATCGGGATCAAAATCGATAAAACAAATGTCAGTGCCCGATCTGTTTGCTCTGCTGGAGTCACCGTTAGAGCAAGAGCGCGATCAGTTTTTTGGTCAGCGTAATGCTGGAATTTTAGATGCGTCAATGTCATCTACTCATGAATCAGAAGAAATTCCACCGGAGATTCATGCTATTACCCAACTTGGCTTAACTGAGTATGAAACCTACATAGAAATCTTGTTGTTTGTGCAAGGTAATGCGATCCGTTCTGGCTTAGTCAAAAACCTAGATAGTTTTATGCTCAAAAATAAACCTGGCGCTTTGTTAGAACAACAAAGTGGTAGCACTGGTGGGCGTCGATTTAGCGTTGATGGACGTCTTTTAGAGGTGTTGTTACAGCTAGCCGTACTTAACAAAGGTGGCGATTTAGGATTTCATACTAAAGAGTTGAGAGTTGATGAGTTGTTAACTTTCTTAAAAGAACGATATGGCATTTGTATTGATTCATTACCTGACACTGATGCTTTCTGTGAGCCATCAATTGATGTGAATAAAGCGCTTAGAGATAACTTATCTGGTTTTAAGCGCCGGTTACGAGAAATTGGTTTTTATCGCGATCTTTCTGATGCGTACGTAACACAAACGGTTACCCCCAGATATCAGATAAATAGTAAGCAAAATGAGAGTATGAAAGGACGTAGCGCATGATTAAGGGAATTAGAACCGTTGTTAATTCAGATATTGACGGCAGCTTAATCAGTGTCCTCGCACCGAAGTTTAAGACGTTACTAGAAACTCGCGGTGCGGGCCACTGCATGAAGGTATCTGATTTAGAAACTGAGCTTATGTATCAGCTTAGTGAAGTCGTATCAGGTGCGGTTGAGTATGCCCAGGTTGCCGTATTGGCAATGAAAGCGACGCGTAACTTCTCGGTAACCAGCACCAAGCTTGTTGAACTGCGAAACCCTGATGAACACGGCCAGATTCGTCAGCCATTACTGATTTTTGTACCAAATGAATTAAAAACGTCCTCTGAAGATTCTTTTGGTGCAGCGACCTTTGAACAAATTGATATTTCAGATGCTTATTGGCTGGCGTTTAACCAAGTAAAGGCTGAGTCTCCTGATCCGATTAAGCGGTTATTAGACGAAGTTTACTTCATTCTTCAAGAAAAGGCGGCGCTAAAACTCAGTGCCTATCAATGGTTGCGATACGCGCTAACAATTAAGGTTAATGGTTTTGATCCAAGTGTTGCTGGTGCTGCTCTGTACGAGCTGGGGCTGATTCCTGATCTTGAGTTGCATCAAGATCATTCCATGTTGGTACGCAAATTAGTTAAAAATCGAGAGTGTGTCCAGATTATAAACCGCTCTGAGAAATCAGCGATTTCGACCGTTTATGACCTGCAGCTAGAAGGTGAAGATTTTAATAAGAGATTAGCGCTCTTTTTAAATGATCAGGAAAATCTACTCGACAGCAGTTGGCGCAAGCAATTAGTGGTGGATAGCAGCAACTGGGCACTCACTTTTGATAAATGGCGCTTTCAGTATGAGGAAGATGCCACCGATGCGGTTTGTCTAACTGTGACCGAAGTTGGCTTGCCTCTCATTCCTGACGAAGAAACAGACCCAAACTTGCAGCAGCTTATTGGTCAACAAGTGTTAACTACTGGCCAAGGTGGTTTGAAAAAGTTTTCTGTGACTTTTTCTGTTTCACCAAAACCAAGTCAAGTTAATGGCTTAGCGAAATATAAAGCGCAGGTGTTTACTCAACAAGGTGATTTTGTTGGGTTAATTAAAGTAGGTAAAGCTACATCAAAGTCCACAGTCACTATCACGTTTAACAAGTTGACCGGAATTGAATGGGAAGAAGGTTGGCATTACATTCGAATTCAAGCATTTGATGAAAACGATGAATTATTACCTCTGGTTGATGATAAGCAGTGCCCAATACCTTGGGGGACGTCTAGTGCGGAAAAAACGGGTTCACGAATTAATGAAAGTGATCTCTTTTATGTATTGCCAGCGGCAGATGCTGAGGTTGATCTGATTGAGACGCGAAAAATCAGAGAGGCGTCATTGGCGCATGCAAAGATTAAAGCTGAATTTGCAAACCTCATCGAAACTGAGACATTTAGCAATGTCGAAGTAATGGAGACGACTTGGCAGAATAGTAAGAGTAAGGCTGAGTCGATTGTCAATGTAAAATTCAAGAAAGAAAGTGGTATTCAAATTCCCGTTACCACTTACTTAAAAAACTTTGAGCAAAAAATTCTAGCAAATCCAATGGCGGCTTTAACTTGGCGTGTAGAAATTCGCAATCAAGAAGCAAGTGAGCCTGGTGCCGATACTGTAGATTGGCCAATAAAGGGTGTAGAAAGCCAGTTTGAAAAGTTTAAACTCGCTCGTAAAAAATACTTTCAAAGTATACATCAAGATGAGAAGGAGCTTGTTTCTGTCGCTCATGATCTTGTGTCTTCATCACATGAAGCCTACCTGTATTCCAGCAGCTATCTAGAATATCTAGCAGCAGTATTTCAGGAAACTGAAAATGGACATGACTATTCGACTGAATTAGCCGCGTTACTTCGCTTGGATTCACTTTTAATCGTGATATGGAATTATGACGGAAGCTATAAAAAGGCCATTTTACTGGGGCCTACACATCCACTAAGGGCTTTATGGCTAGGTGGGTGGGCTTCTCTTGCAGAAGCTTGGGCAAGACAGAGTGAGAAGGTTGGTAAGGAAATCGCGGTCGGGACTAAGAACAGTTTATTAGAGGAACTAGCGTTAACCAATTTTCCTTACGTACTGCCAGACTCTCAGGACCAGTTGATGGTCGCACTTGATAGTATTCATCCATTTTGGAGTATTTTGTCGTCTGCACAAGAAAAAGAGCCACAAGCACTCATTGATAAAATTAAAACTGCATTTGGTATTAAAAACGATTACCAGCAAGTTGGTAAGCAAAACAGTGCCTTTCTCGCCACAAAAGTCGAAAGATATCTGATACAACATCCCTACGTGAACTGTTTATCAATCAATGTGTTTAACGCGGGGTCTGCGGCAGCCGTAGCGGGTATGTTGTTGGCTTTGAGAAAAAAGGCGGAGCTAAAGCATATTAGTTTTGATATTCGTCTATTCGTAGCCGACCCATATGCGACAGAAGTAGGAGCTGATTTATTTCAGCTAATAAATGGTAGCGAAGATAGTGAGGATGAAAGCCAGCTATTTCATTCAGCTGAAAACCACTTGCAACCGAAATTAAGTATTTCACTCAGAGCGAGCTCTGAGTTTGAGCAGTCGCCTGATGAGTTTCAGTCTCATCTAAGCATGCTATTCGATGTGTTCCCTGCGCAAGAGTTATCGGTAGTCAAACCGCAGGCAGACGAACAAGCTGCGCCTATATATGGGTTGTATCAGGACTATTGCATTGATTACTTCGATGAAAATGGGGTTGTTGCTTGGGATCGCCACACGAGACATGGTGCTGCAAGAATGCTTTTTAGCGGCCAGGTATCGGAGGCTTTAGCAAAATTGCCTAAAATGATGTCTGCAATTACCGCTTCATTAGCGACGGGAGATTTTTCTTTAGAACAGGTTCCAGTAGTCAGGTTGGCTCTTGATAGCGCTGAAAGAGCTTTGTTGAATCAATTACACGAAGTCAGTGATTGGGTATTCACTGTGGATAGAAATCTGGGCATTGAATTTTTTGATCACGGTGGTAAAGATGGCCGCCCTGATTATTTGATCGATCATAGCCCTGAAATGGCCTCTTCAAACACGCACAATTTTGTTATCACTTCGCGTTCTACTACAGAAATAGAAGCTTTATTGAGAGGAACATTAGAACAGCATCAAATTGCTCCTGATGTAGATAAGGCAACGCGGGTTTTAGATTCGCTCAGAGCGTTGTCAGGAAGGTTAGCGCTAAAACTGGCCTCAAATAGTTCTTCAAAGTCGGAAGCCTTAGGTTTGGCCCTATCCAAACTTTATCTTGAGTACCAAGGAGTGTTTAAGGACCAGATCATAGTTCCTTTAGATGCTCATCTGGAGCTCTATTCTGAACTACAAAAGGCTGATGGTGAACTGGGTTCGAATGTTAGCTTTAAAAGAACAGATTTAGCATTATTCGATTTGGATGCTTCATCGCGCACAATTCGTTGTAATTTAGTCGAAGTTAAGTGTTACTCAGAAGTCGGTGATTTGACGAAGTATGAAAGTTTAAAAAAGCGCATTGCTGAGCAAATTTCAGAATCTGAGCGTGTGATTCAGCGTCATTTTGATTTAACGCGTACAACACCGGATAGACCTGATCGCTTAGTTGAAACACAAAAGCTTTGCGTTCTTCTTGAGCATTACCTTAAACGGTCTGAGCGTTTTGGTTTGTTGACTTCTGAGATTGTTGAGGAAGCAAAATTTTTGCTTAGAACATTAGAGCAAGGTTACAACCTTTCAATCACCCGAAGTGCTGTTATTTTCGATTTTGGACAGAATAGCTCCGGCGTTGAAAAAGAAGTCGGTATCGAGTTTCATCGTGTTGGGCGAAACCATATTGACGAATTGCTATCCGCTAGAGTGACTGAGGATGATGAACAAAGTGAAGGGACGCTGGATTCACTTGAACTAACGCTGCCTAAGTTGACTTCAGCCGAATTCTTACATAAAGAGAGAGATAGAACTGTATCTTGGGCTGAATTGGCATCGCAGGCTGCGCTCTCTTTACCAGAAAGAACGAATCCTCCAACAGATGACAAGAACGAAGGGCTGCCATTTGATGATAGTGAATCAGACCCTATTTCACCATCAAACGAACATGTCATAGAAGAAACAAAACCAGTAGGTAATCCTGACCGAGTAGTAGCTAATCCTGCAGAGCCAGAGCCAGAGCCAGAGCCAGAGCCAGAGCCAGAGCCAGAGCCAGAGCCAGAGCCAGAGCCAGAGCCAGAGCCAGAGCCAGCTGTTTTAACTGATAGGGCAAAAGCCGCAAAAAATGTTGATACTGAAATTGTCCCTCATGACATTGTATTAGGCGTTAATGATGACTCAGCTCAGTTTGGTTTACTGGGAGAGGTGCATGGAAGGAAAGTCGCTTTAGATTTAAACCATACCCACACATTGAGTTTATTTGGCGTACAAGGCGGAGGAAAAAGTTATACCTTGGGTTCAGTCGTTGAAATGGCAACTAAAGCGATACCTGGGATAAATACATTGCATAAAGAGCTGGCGAGTGTGATTTTTCATTACAGTCAGACGCAGGAATATAAGCCAGAATTTACTTCAATGATTGCCTCAAATGACGACGAATCTCAAATAGCGAGGCTGAAAGAGGTATATGGTGCGGAACCTACCTCTCTAGATGATGTGGTCTTGTTAACTCCTGAAGATAAATTGGAAGTGCGGCGATCTGAGTACCCTGGAATTGAAGTACATCCGTTGAAGTTTTGCTCTTCTGAGTTGCAGGCCGGACACTGGAAATTTTTGATGGGGGCTATCGGCAACCAAGCTACGTATATTCGCCAACTGGGCAATATTATGCGGAAAAACCGGAATAACCTGTCGATTAAGGCAATTAGAGATGGGATACAAAAATCCAATCTATCTGACTCTCTCAAAGACCTAGCAGATATGCGTTTGGATTTTGCTGAGCAGTACATTGATGACCAATTAAACGTTGGCTCACTCATTCGTCCCGGCAGGATGATCGTTGTTGATGTGCGAGATGAGTTTATTGAAAAAGATGAAGCCTTAGGTTTGTTTGTTGTGCTCCTGCAAATATTCTCGGAAGCCAAGTACCAAGGTCAATCTTTTAATAAACTAATTGTTTTTGATGAATGTCACAAATATATCGATAGTCCTGACCTAGTAAAAGGTCTAGTGGAAACGGTTCGTGAAATGCGTCATAAGGGCACTAGTGTGATGATTGCGAGCCAAGATCCACCGTCTGTACCTGTCGAACTTATTCAGCTCTCTTCACAGATTATTCTGCATAAGTTTAACGCGCCAGATTGGTTAAAGCATATTCAGAAGGCATGTATTGGCTTAAGGCCTTTAACACCGGAGAAGCTTGGAGCGTTAAAACCAGGAGAGGCATATATTTGGTCTAGCAAAGCCAGTGATAACGCATTTGTCAGCGGCGCAATCAAGATTCAGTGCCGCCCAAGAGTGACTAAGCATGGTGGGGATACTTTGACAGCGATTCATAATGTTTAAGGAGAATCGGACAACATGAGTTGATGGTGCAAAAGTAGTCATTAAACTGCATGTATAAAGCAGCAAGATGCTGTAGGAAAACTGGTCAACCACAGGGCCACGTCAGCTTGTGGACAACTATTTTGGTCACGGTGAGGACACGGAAACGGGGTGTGTTAGTAGCTGCTAATCCATCAGGGCTTGGGAAAGATGGCGCTCTCGCTAGGGATCGAACCTAGAACTTGGCCTCCGGAGGGCCACGTGATATCCATTTCACCACGAGAGCGAGGTGGCGTAATATGCCGTAAAACCCGCATAAGATCAATTGCGGATAGCTCACCGATTGGTCATTTGGTCCTTATAGGGCTGCCGAGCGTAATTCATGGTAAAGCGGTATAACCCGCCGATTGCCACAGTGTTATTGGGGATTTTCAGGCCCGGGGGCGGATTTGTAGTTGTTCACCAAGGAATTGCCGTTATAATCGGAACCAGAAAATTGCCGAATAAAGTTCAGTCCCAACGAGGTGCAGGAGTCACTTGTGAGAGTATTTCGAGTTTTAGCATTGATTATTGCAGGTTTTGCCAGCGTTGCCGTTGCTCAGCAATCCGATATGTCCAATGAAGCCATTGCCGATCGTATCAAGGCCATTGGCAAGGTAAATGTCGCGGGCGCTGAAGCAGCATCCGCAGCAGCATCCGGTCCTCGTTCTGGTGAAGAGGTGTATAACGCGGCCTGTATGGCTTGTCACGCCACCGGCGCGTTGAATGCCCCTAAGCCTGGTGATGCAGCGGCATGGGAGCCTCGTATTGCTCAGGGTATGGATGTGTTAATGGATCATGCCATTAATGGTTTTAATGCCATGCCCCCTCGTGGTACCTGTGGCAATTGCTCCGATGATGAGATTAAGGCCGCCATCGACTACATGATTGAAGGCATTTAATTTTTCTCACTGGATTCAAACAGAAAAGCCACCCTAGGGTGGCTTTTTTATGTTAGCTGATGTAACTTTGGTCGATTAAAATAACAACAATTTATTCACACTCCAAAGGGTGTTAATGCGCGACAAGGACATCAATGCTGCCGACCTGAGCATCGACGAGCTCAGGGAGTTAATCCCTCAGCTGCAGCAGCTTACGGAAAAATACAAACAGTCAGAGGCCATACAGAAGGCACTGTTTGATATATCAGAACTTGCCAACTCGGTGAGTGACTTGCCGCGCCTGTATCCCGCCATTCATGACATCATCAGCCGTATGATGCCTGCCCGGAACTTCTTTGTTGCCATGTATGAGGCCAGCGCCGAGATGGTCGAGTTTGTCTATTTTGTGGATGAATTTGACGAATTAACGGTGCGGGAGATGCCCTCTTCCGGTTTGATGAAAGGCTTCACCGGCCATGTGTTGAGAACCGCCGAGCCGCTGTTCCTGACCAAAGAAAACTATGAGCAGAAGCGGGCCGAGATTGCCGGGAGCATGGAGCTGGGAGCACATCCGGTCGATTGGATAGGCGTGCCGTTAAAGCGTGGTTCTCAGGTGATGGGCGCGATGGTGGTGCAAAGCTATGATGAGTCGGTCCGTTATAGTGAGCAGGATCTTGAGTTACTGGTGTTTGTCTCCCAGCATATCGTCAATGCCGTGGATCGGGTTAAAAGCCGGGAGCTAACGGAGAAGACCATTCGCCAGCGCACCCGTCAGTTGCGGGAAATGAACGAAGAGTTGCAGGAAGAGATCAACGAGCGTCAGAAGATCGAGTCGCTGCAGCAGGCTTTGTTCGAGATTTCCGAGCTTTCAGCCGGTATCGACGGCGAAATGAGTAAGTTTTACGGCAATATTCACGATATCCTGGCGCGACTAATCAGTGCCCCTAACTGTTACATCGCCATCCACGATAAAGACAACAACTCCTTGCGCTTCCCCTATTTTAACGACGAAAAAGAGCTCAATATTCCTCCACGGGAAGTGGGTGATGGCCTAACCGAATTTGTGTTGCGTTCGGGTAATGCGGCGTTGATCGATGCCTCTTACGCCCGGAGTCTCGCAGAACAAGGCGAATTATCCGAGTCTGTGGCGAGCAATATGTCTCAAACCGGTAACTGCTGGCTCGGCTCACCGCTCATTGTTGAGGGGGAAATCTCTGGAGTGATTGCGGTGCAGACCTATGACGAAACTCAGGCTTATGACCTTAAAGATCTGGAGCTGCTGAAGTTCGTTTCCCACCATATCGCTACCGCTATGGAGCGCAAGCAGGCCGCTGAAGCGATTCAGGAATACAACCAGCAGCTGTCGCAGAAGGTCAAAGAGCGCACCGAAGAGCTGCGTCACACCAATGACCACCTCAAGCAGCAAATTGAAGAACGTAAGGAGATTGAGCTTAAGCTCATCCACGACGCCCACCACGACTCACTAACCGACTTGCCCAACCGGGTGATGTTCGTTAACCGTCTGGAACTGGCGGTGGCGAATAAGAAGCGCCACCCCGAGAACCACTTTGCAGTGCTGTTTATCGATCTGGATCGTTTCAAGCTGATTAATGACACCATCGGGCACCACGCGGGCGATATGTTCCTGGTGGAAGTGGCCAATCGCATCGGCCAGTGTATTCGTGGTCACGACTTGCTGGCGCGGTTAGGGGGCGACGAGTTCGTTATCCTGCTAGACAGTCTGGAGTCGGAAGAGAAGGCTGAGCAGGTGGCGGGGCGTATTATCAAGGCCCTGAGCCAACCTTATGTGTTAGAAGGTCAGGAGATGTACTCGGGTGCCAGTATCGGGATCGCTATTATTCATCGTTCCTATAACAGTGCCGACGAGGTAGTACGAGACGCGGATGCGGCGATGTATCAAGCCAAGTTCAGCGGACGTGGACGTTATATTACCTTCGACAAGAGCATGCGCGAGAAGCTGCTGGAAGAGGTGGAACTGGAAAACGAATTCCGTCACCTTTTGCGCGAAGAAAAGTTTGAATGTTACTGCCAACCAACGGTTGGACTATACGAGCGCCAATGGCAATACATCGAGTGTTATGTGCGCTGGCACCACCCGACACTGGGTCGAATTAAGCGTGAGCGTTTCTGGCAGGTAGCTGAGCACAGTGGCCAGGCCATTGAGCTGGATAACTTCATGCTGAGTCAGTTGCCAGCGCTGTTCGAGGCCCTGGATAAAGATCCAGAGCGGGAAGAGGCTCGGGTCGCTATTAACTTATCCGTTAACCACTTATTGCAGGAACGTCTGGTGCGCCAATTGCTCAAATATATAGAGCAGTTGGGATTAAATCCCAAACGGCTGATCTTTGAGTTGGATGAGCAGGGTTTGAGTGGCACCAGTCAGCATATCCTGCCTGCGCTGAAGCGCCTGCAGCGGGCCGGTATTACCTTGGTGCTGGATAACTTCGGCAGTGGCCTGGCCTCGCTCAGTTATTTGTACTCTTACCCCTTTGATTATGTGAAGGTAGACCACCGGTTTATCAAAACCATCCCCGCCTCAAAGAAGAACCTGAAAATGGTGCAATCGGTATTGAGCATGTCAGAGCATCTGGGCTTCACACTGATCGCGGAAGGCGTGAAAAACAAGGACCAGTACGAAGCGCTGTTTAATATCGGTTGCAGCTATGGCCAGGGAGCTTACCTGGGCGAGACTCAGCCTCTGAACCAATTGCTTGCGGCAGCCCCCAAAGACACCAAGGTAAAAAACACCTAGGGTCTAGTCTTTTTTCAGCATGGCTTTTAAGTTAGCCAGGCCCTGCTGGTTCTTCTGTTGCCGCTCTTCCTTGGATAACTGTTTTTTCTGATGTTCCCAGCTGAGATCGGCCTCAGGCAATTCATACAGGAATCGGCTGGGCTCGGGCTGGATGATTTCACCAAACTGGCGTCGCTCGCGGGTCAGGGTAAAAATCAGGTTACGTTGAGCCCGGGTGATCCCTACATAAGCCAGTCGGCGTTCTTCTTCGATATTATCCTCATCGATGCTGCTCTGGTGGGGCAACAAGCCTTCTTCCATACCCACCATAAACACATAGGGAAACTCCAGACCCTTGGAAGCATGTAAGGTCATCAGCTGTACCTGATTGGCTTCCTCGTCGTCTTCACCTTTTTCCATCATATCCCTGAGAATCAGGCGGTTAACCACTTCGGGCAGGGTCATGGGGGGATCCAGCTCATTGCCTTCCAACATACCGGTGATCCAGCCAAACAGGGTGCTGACGTTCTTCATCGCCATTTCAGCGGCCTTGGGGCTGGGACTGGTTTCGTACAGATATTCCTCGTAATGGCTGGCCTTGATGAGCTCACGTATGGCATCGCCGGTATCACCTCTGACCGCCCGGTCAGACAGCTCAACAATCCAACGGCTGAAGCCTTGCACGGCGGCCAGTGCCTTGCCGCTCATCACAGAGTGAAGCTGACTGTGGCAGGCTGCTTCAAACAGCGATACATGCAATTCATTGGCGAAATTGCCCAGCTTCTCCAACGTGGCGCGGCCAATGCCGCGGGTGGGAGTATTGATGATGCGCAGCAATGCATTGTCGTCGTCCTGATTCACCAGCAGCCTCAGATAGGCCATGACATCCTTTACTTCGGCACGGTCGAAAAACGAGGTGCCACCACTGATTTTGTAAGGGATACGGTTCTTCATCAGCACATTTTCAAACAGGCGCGACTGATGATTACCGCGATAGAGGATGGCATAGTCCTTGTACTGGGTGCGGTTCATAAATTTATGCGCCATTAACTCGGCCACCACCCGCTCGGCCTCGTGCTCTTCATTCTTGGCAAACAGCACCCGCAGTGGCTCACCGTACTCTAAATCCGAGAACAAAGATTTCTCAAATACATGGGGGTTATTCTGGATCAGAATATTGGCGCTATGCAGGATACGTCCTGAAGAACGATAGTTCTGTTCGAGCTTCACCACCTTCAGGCTGGGGTAATGCTCGCTCAACAGCACCAGATTTTGTGGCTTAGCCCCCCGCCAGGAATAGATGGACTGATCATCATCGCCCACCACGGTAAAACGGGCGCGCTCACCTACAAGCAACCGCACCAACTCATACTGACTGGTATTGGTATCCTGATACTCATCCACCAGCAGATAGCGGATGCGGCTCTGCCATTTCTGGCGGATCGTCTCGTTTTGCTTAAGCAACAGGGTGGGCAGCAGAATAAGGTCGTCGAAATCGAGCGCATTGTAGGCGCGCAAATGCTGTTGATAACGCAGATATACCTGGGCAAATTCCTGCTCACCGGTGGAACTGGCCTGCCTGACCAGCTGCTCCGGACGGATCAGGTCATTTTTCCAGTTCGAAATACAATTTTGTAGTAAGAATAGCTGTTCTTTATCCCCGTCCAGCGTGTCTTCGGTCAGATCCTTGAGCAGGTTAAAGCTGTCCTTGCTATCGAACAGGGAAAAGCCCGGCTTCAGGCCAATCGTCTTGTATTCAGATTTAATAATCTTCAAACCTAGGGTGTGAAAGGTGGAGACCTTCAGACCGCGGGCTTCTTTCTTTCCTAAGGTTTGAGCGACCCGTTCCTTCATCTCCCGGGCTGCCTTATTGGTGAAGGTTACCGCGGCGATATAGCGGGCCGGCATGTCGCACTCACGTACCAGATAGGCGATCTTATTGGTGATCACTCGGGTCTTACCGCTACCCGCACCCGCCAGTACCAGGCAGGGGCCGCTGATGTATTTTACCGCTTGATCCTGAGCCGGGTTGAGTTTCATGCGCGGCCCACCTCGAAGCTAATAACCTCTGTCAGGCTCCGGGCGTTCAGGGCTAGCATCACTAAACGATCGACGCCTAAGGCGACCCCTGAGCAATCCGGTAAACCCTGTGCCAGAGCCGCGAGGAAACGCTCATCGATGGGTTGTTCTGACTTGCCCAGTTGCTGGCGTAATGCATTGTCCTGCTCGAAGCGCCGGCGCTGTTCGTCGGCGTCGGTCAGTTCATGAAAACCGTTGGCCAGCTCGATACCTCGGTAATACACCTCGAAGCGCTCAGCCACCCTGTTGTCCTGAGAGTTCAAGCGGGCCAGGGCGGCCTGGCTGGCGGGAAACAGCTCCACCATGCAGGGCCGCTGGCGACCGATCTGTGGCTCGATCACGAAGCTGAATAAAAGCTGCAGCAGGGTATCTCTATGGTTTTCATCTTCGGCCGCATCGGCCAGGTTGTGCTCACGGGCCAACTGCTGCAACTCGTCGATGGTGGCACTAAGCGGGTCGCAGTCGAGATGGATTAAAAAAACCTGTTGATAACTGAGTACCTCTGCCGGTTTGGTATTCAACGATATCTGCAGCAACTCATCCACTTCGCTCATTAGTTGGCGGCGGTTAAAGCCCGGCCGGTACCATTCCAGTAACGTAAACTCCGGGTTGTGGTGACGGCCGACTTCCTCATTGCGAAACGCTTTACCCAACTGGTAAATAGGGCCACTACCGGCGGCCAATAGGCGCTTCATGGCAAACTCGGGGGAGGTCTGTAAATACAGCTGCTGACCGTCCGCTGCGCCGGGCCCGACAAAACGGGTGGCGAAGTTATCCAGGTGTGGGTCGGTGACAGTCCCCTGTGATAACAGCGGCGTTTCCACTTCCAGCACCTGGCGATCGGCAAAAAAGGCCCTAAGGGTCGCCATCAGGCTGGCGCGTGCTTTCAGAGTGTCTAAGCTGGCATTGGGCTGCCATTGGTTGTGGGTCATGGATGGTCGCTGGTTAGAGTCCGGAGCCAAAAACGCCCACCGAAGTGGGCGCCGTTCGTTGTGGAGGATCAGGCTACGCCTTATTTCTGAATCCGGCCCACGTATTCGCCGCTGCGGGTATCGACCTTGATCACCTCACCAATTTGCACAAATAAGGGCACACGTACTACCGCACCTGTTGTCAGGGTCGCGGGCTTACCACCGGTGCCCGCCGTGTCGCCCTTCAGGCCAGGATCGGTCTCGGTGATTTCCAGCTCGACAAAGTTTGGTGGTGTGACAGTGATCGGCGCGCCATTCCAAAGCGTCAGAGTACATACATCGTTTTCTACCAACCATTTAGCGGCATCACCAACGGCTTTTTCGTCGGCCTGGATTTGCTCAAAGGTCTCGTTATCCATAAAATGCCAAAACTCGCCGTCGCTGTAGAGATAGGCTAGGTCCATATCGACTACATCGGCGGCTTCGACGGTTTCACCGGACTTAAAGGTTTTTTCCAGGACTTTGCCGGAGATTAGCTTGCGTAGCTTCACCCGGTTAAACGCCTGGCCTTTGCCGGGTTTTACGTATTCGTTTTCCATGATGCTGCAGGGTTCCCCGTCCATCATGAACTTTAAACCGCCTTTAAATTCGTTGGTGCTGTATGTTGCCATGTTTTCCTCATAAAAATTAAGGCCACACAATTGGCGCAAATCATACCGAAAATTATCGATCCTGTAGAGAGGCACTGGCAAAAAGAATTGGCCAATTGCCTGACCGATCCGCTGGAGTTAGTGCGCTTGTTAGATTTGCCCGACAGCGACTTTACGGCTGACGCCTGCGCCCGAAAGCTATTTCCCCTGCGCGTGCCACGCCCTTTTGTGGCACGGATGAGAAAAGGCGATCCTGATGATCCCTTACTCAGACAGGTTCTGACTCTGCGTCAGGAGTTCGATGAGGTGCCTGGTTTTACGCAGGACCCATTGGATGAGCAGGATCCGGCCGCCCCGGGGTTGCTGCACAAATACCAAAGCCGGGTACTGATGATCGTGCGCGGTGGTTGTGCGGTAAATTGCCGCTACTGCTTTCGGCGTCATTTCCCCTACTCCGACAATACGCCGAATAAGGCTGGTTGGCAGCCTGCGCTGGATTATATCGCCGCGCGCCCGGCGATTGATGAGGTGATCTACTCGGGTGGTGATCCGCTGATGGCCAAAGACGACTTTCTGGCCTGGCTGACCCAGCGTATCGAGGCGATACCCCATGTCCGGCGCTTGCGCATTCACAGTCGTCTGCCGGTGGTCATTCCACAGAGGGTCAACGATGACATGCTCCACTGGTTTACCCAAACCCGTTTGACGCCGGTGATGGTGCTGCACATTAATCATGCTAATGAAGTCGATGAGGCTGTTAGTGCAGCGGTGCAGAGGCTGCGTCAGACGGGAGTGACAGTGCTCAACCAGGCGGTGTTACTAAAGGGAGTCAGCGACAGCGTCGAGTCTCAAGTCGCGTTGAACCGACGTTTGTTCGATACCGGTGTGATGCCCTATTACCTGCACGTACTGGATAAGGTAAAAGGGGCGGCGCATTTTGATGTGTCGGAGGCAGAGGCGAAGACTGTGATGGCCGGGGTGATCGCGAAACTACCGGGCTATATGGTGCCAAAACTGGTTAGAGAAATAGGCGACCAGCCCGGTAAAACGCCAGTGGATCTGGCGTTAATGCCTTAGGGTGTTTCATAGATATAAAACAGGCCCTGTATCAGGCGAAGGTGTCGATATTGCCACCAATAGATGCATTCGCAGAGCTGGGGGCGGGTTGAACCGCGGCAGCCTCAAGCAGTTGCAGGGCTTGTTGCCCCTCTTGCTCCTGCATGTCCTTGGCGAGTTTGGCCGAGCGTACTTCGCTAGAGAAGTCGGCAGAGGCCATTCCCGTGGTTGGGCTTTGTATCTGCATAGTGGCTCCTACACTTAGTTGTTACAATACACCAAAGCAGGCAGAATGCCCGCTTTCACTAAGGTATCGGCAAGGCTTTAAATAACTTTAGGCATAATGGCAAAAAATATGGAAACACTGATCGAGAAAATCCGGGAAAACATGCAAGTCATCTATCGTCGCGCGCTGGATGCCGACGATAAGCTGGCACAGCTGAATAAGCAGGGTAAAGGAAAATTCCAGCAGGTATTTGCCGATGACGCCGGTTTTGAGGCCAAAAGTAAGCGTTTTATGCCCTATGTGGAAGAGCTGGGTAAGGATGTGTTGGCACTGGAGCAGGTTGAAGATCAGCAACAGGCTGAGCAGCAACTGGCCAAGGTGGTCAGTAAAATGGAGCAGTTGTTCTCGACCTTGTCTCACTTTCAGGAAAGCCTCAAGTAATCCCCTGGCCTGTTGCTCTGCTACAGGCTGACTTTGGAAGGCTGGAACTTGAGTTTCTCACCGGCTGGCCCATACTTAACCTTAGTATCTTTGAGGTGAGATCATGGATATTCGGGTCAGTAATCAGCCTTCAACGCCAGTGGTTGAAGGTCAGCCAACCAGCAATAGCAGCCGGGCCCAGCAAATCAATCGGGTAACCGGTGGTGATAACGTTCAATTATCCTCCCAGGGATTGTCTTTGCAGCGTCAGGATGGTCGCGCCGATTTAGTGCGCGACACACAGAGCGCCGCGCCTGAAAGTGAGTCCCCGGCCGTGGGCAGCGCCTCGGTGAGGGTGTCGACCTCCGAAGGCCAAGCCACTCAGGCGAATAATCTCAGTGCCGATAAAGCCACCGAGCTGTATCAGTCGATTAAGCGAATGTTATAAAAAAGGCAAAGCCTAGGCTTTGCCTTCGAATCGCGTTGTATTGTGCTTCGCTTTAGCGGGTTCGTACGTCGTCTTTCAGGTGTTCGGCAAAGGTCTTATTAAACCAGCGGCGCAGCATGTTCTTTTCATATTTGAAATTATCGCTATCAAACAGCGGGTTTACCCTATCCTGAAAGCTCATGTCTTTAAGCTCTACACCCTGTTCTTCCATGACGACTTTGCCTTCAGCGTCTTTAAGCTGGTAATCGAAATCCATCCGCGGAATATCGATGCGCTTGATCATGCGTACGTCCGAGCTAGTATCCAACCCCACAAAGTGACCGGGCCACACCTGACCGGCCAAGTCCAGGTCGGTAATGGTCATTGACCAGTGGTAGCCTTCCGGCAAGTGAGCGGCCAGCGTTTCGGTCATATAATCTTCGAGCTGTTTCATCACCCGTTCGCGGAAGCGTTTGCGCGACTCATTAGCCGGGCGTATGTCGGTGAAGTCTTCCGGCTTGACCCAGTTAATTTCGGTTTTTGCCTGGGCAAAGGCTGCCCCGCTCAGTGTTATGGAAGCGGCGATTAAGCTGCTGAGTAATAGTCTGTTGTTCATGTTTCATACCCCCAAAGGTGGACTCTGTAGGTTTAAGTCTAATGGAGGCAACTGAATTGAGGCTGAATCTGAAGTGACAGAAAGAAAAGAGAGACGAGGCCGTCGACTGGCCTCGTCAACGGAGAGTTATTTCAACCAGGCGAACTGGTCTTCGGCTTTGCCGGACTGAATGGCCAGCAAGGCCTCACGGAGTTTCTGTGTATTTGGGCCGACTTCGCCGTTGCCCACTGGGTGGGTTTCGCCATGCAGGATAAACTGGCCTACACCGGACAGCATAGCAGCGGTGCCGGACAGAGCGGCTTCGCCGTGTTGGATCCACTCCAATAGTTCGTCTACGGTAAAATCTTTCTCGATGATCTCATAGCCCATGGAACGAGCCAGGTTGATAATGGAGTCGCGTGTAACGCCGTGCAGGAAGGAGGCATCCAATGGTTTGGTCATGATGCGGTTATCGTCGATCAAAAAGAAATTCGCCGCGCCGGTTTCCTGTACATCGCCGCCCGGGCAGAACAATACCTGATCGGCCTGGTTTTCTTTCTTAGCGCGCATGACATGACGCAGCGCGGAGGCGTAGTTACCACCGGTCTTGGCCTTACCGAACCCTGGGGTGCTCCGCATTTCCTGATCTTCAATGGCAATGGTCAGCCCCTTGGTGCTGCCACTGAAGTAGTCGCCCACTGGGGACACCAGTACATAGAATAGAGCTTCGCCCGATGGCGCACCCGCTGCGCCAATATTGGCTTCGGTGCCGATCAGGGTGGGTCTCAAATAAAGCGCGCCCGGCGGTTCTGGGATATCGGCCTTATTGGTTTCCACCACCTCCCGAATCATGCTTTCCAGCTCTTGCGGCGAGGGAATCGGCAGGTGCAACAGGGAAGCGCTTTGCGCCATGCGGGCAATATGACGGTCCAGACGGAAAATCTTCACCTCACCGTTGGCCATCTTAAATGCTTTCATACCCTCGAAGCAGGTGCTGGCGTAGTGCAGCACATGGGCCGCGGGATGCAGTTGCAATGGCGCCACATCGGTAATCTTTCCCGGGCTCCACTGACCGTCCTTGTACTCGGCAACAATCATCTTATCGCTAAAAACACTGCCAAAGGCGGCTTTTTTACTGGGGGTGGCTGAATTGCTCATATCAGGCCTCTGCTTCTTATTAATAATAGGGTTGGGTTCAGAGAATGCTCTATTCTACAAAAAAACCATGCCATAGGTGAGGCTTGATGCTTAAAAATAGCGCGAATCTGTGAAAAAGGGCACAACTCAGAGGAGTCGGTTATGGATACTGAGGTAAAGTCGGGGCACTCGCGTGAAGACGCGCGATTAGCCCCTCTGCGGGGCATTGTGCCACTTCCTTATAGCACATGGTTTGCTTTAAGAGCGCCCCGGTATTACCAAACCTGGTAAGCAGTGCTTATTCTGCTTCCCGCTGAATCGCACGCCAGGCAATATCCTTGCGGTAGAACACATCGTCCCACTGGATCTGGCTGGTCAACTCGTAGGCTGCTTTCTGGGCCTGAGTGACGCTTTGGCCCAGAGCCGTAGCGCATAATACCCGACCACCGCTTGTAAGCACTTGCTCACCTTCCAATTTAGTCCCTGCATGGAAGACTTTACGATCATCCAGAGTGTTGGTATCCAGTCCGCTAACGGCATCGCCCTTACGGTAGCTGCCCGGATAGCCGCCAGCAGCCAGCACAACGCCCACGGCGGCACGCTGATCAAATTCGATAGTCGTTTGATCCAGCTTGCCAGCAAGAGCTTGCTGACACAGTTCGACTAAGTCCGACTGCAGACGCATCATAATTGGCTGGGTTTCGGGATCGCCGAAACGGCAGTTATATTCGATCACCTTCGGTGTGCCGTCGGGCATAATCATCAGCCCGGCATATAAGAAGCCCACATACGGGTGATCTTCTTCGGCCATACCGTTCACCGTAGGCATGATCACTTCATCCATAATGCGCTGGTGTACATCGGCGGTCACAACAGGTGCGGGTGAGTATGCGCCCATACCTCCGGTGTTGGGGCCTTGGTCGCCGTCGTGAGCGCGCTTATGATCCTGGCTGGTGGCGAAGGGTAAGACGTTCTTACCGTCTACCATCACTATAAAGCTGGCTTCTTCGCCATCCAGGAATTCTTCAATGACGACTCGGCTGCCAGCGTCGCCGAAGGCATTGCCTGCCAGCATGTCGCGAATGGCGTCTTCGGCCTGAGCCAGTTCGGTGGCGACGATAACGCCTTTACCGGCGGCCAGACCATCGGCCTTGATCACAATAGGTGCGCCTTTCTCTCGCACATAGGCGATGGCGGGGTCGATCTCGGTAAAGGTCTGATACTCGGCGGTCGGGATCTGGTGGCGGGCCAGGAAGTCCTTGGTAAAGGCCTTGGAGCCTTCCAACTGAGCCGCCCCCTTTGAAGGCCCGAAAATCGCCAGATCTTCAGCCTGAAAACGGTCTACTACGCCTTCAACCAGCGGTGCTTCCGGGCCGACGATGGTCAGCTCGATAGCATTATCCCTGGCAAAGGCTAAGAGACCCTCGATATCTTCGGCGCCAATGGCGACGTTCTCAAGCTTAGGCTCGATGGCCGTACCGGCGTTGCCCGGTGCCACAAAAACCGTTTCCACATTGGCTGACTGAGCGGCCTTCCAGGCCAGTGCATGTTCGCGGCCACCGCCGCCGATCACTAATACCTTCATTTTCGTCTCCTGTGATTAGTGGCGGAAATGACGCATACCGGTGAAGACCATGGTCATGCCATGCTCGTCGGCGGCCTTGATGACTTCTTCGTCTCGCATGGAGCCGCCCGGCTGAATCACAGCTTTGATGCCTGCCTCGGCGGCGGCGTCGATACCATCGCGGAATGGGAAGAAGGCGTCGGAGGCCATCACAGAACCTGCCACTTCCAGGTTCTCGTCGTCGGCCTTAATACCCGCAATTTTTGCCGAATAGACCCGGCTCATCTGACCGGCGCCGATGCCGATGGTCATGCCGTCCTTTCCGTAAACAATCGCATTGGACTTGACGTACTTAGCTACCTTCCAGGTAAAAAGCAGATCGCGCAGCTCTTCTTCTGTGGGCTGGCGCTTGGAGACCACTTTGAGGTCATCCAGTTCCACCATGCCAAAGTCGCGGTCCTGAACCAGCAGGCCGCCATTGACGCGCTTGTAGTCATAGCCTTCGGTTAACTGACCCTGCCAGTAGCCGCACTCTAGCAGTCGTACATTCTTCTTGGCTTCTACCGCCTGCCTGGCTTCGTCGGATACCTCAGGGGCGATGATCACTTCCACAAACTGACGATCGACAATGGCCTGAGCGGTTTTGCCGTCCAGCATTTGGTTAAAGGCAATGATGCCACCAAAGGCCGAGGTGGGGTCGGTTTTAAAGGCCCGGTCATAGGCATCGAGAATGGTGTTGCCAGTAGCGACACCACACGGGTTGGCGTGTTTGACGATGACACAGGCCGGTTCGTCAAACTCTTTGACGCATTCCAGCGCCGCATCGGTATCGGCGATGTTATTAAAGCTCAGCGCCTTGCCTTGTAACTGTTTGGCGGTGGCGACGGACGCCTCCTGAATGTCGTTTTCTACGTAGAACGCCGCCGATTGATGGCTGTTCTCACCGTAACGCAGATCTTGCTTCTTAATAAACTGATTGTTCAGGGTACGAGGGAAAGCAGATTCGTCTGCCTGCTCGTCAGACTGGTCGCCGTAATCTGTTGCCATGATTCCGAAGTGATTAGCGATCATGCCATCGTACTGGGCTGTATGCTCGAAAGCGGCGATGGCGAGATCGAAGCGCGTTTCATAGCTTAAGTGGCCGCCGCGTTGCTGTAGTTCATCCAGAATGCGGGCGTAATCCGCGGCATTGACCACAATGGTGACATCCTTGTGGTTCTTAGCTGCGGCGCGAACCATGGTCGGGCCACCAATGTCGATGTTTTCAATGGCATCTTCTAAGGTGCAGTCTTCTTTAGCCACGGTGTTGGCGAAGGGATAGAGATTCACCACCACCATATCGATGGGCTGAATCTGGTGTTTTTCCATTACCTCATCGTCCTGACCGCGACGACCCAGGATACCGCCATGAACCTTAGGGTGCAGAGTTTTGACCCGGCCGTCCATGATCTCGGGGTGACCGGTGTAGTCAGACACCTCAGTGACGTTCAGGCCGTTTTCGGCCAGAAGCTTGGCTGTGCCGCCGGTGGACAGAAGTTCAACATCCATGGCTGCCAGGGCCTGGGCGAATTCAACGATGCCGGTTTTATCGGAAACGCTTAACAGAGCGCGACGAATGGGTTGTGCTGGTTCCATCTGTGGTCCTCAGAAATGGGAAATCGTGCTTACATATGGGTGTTGTAACAAAAAGAGCACCCGCAGGTGCTCTTTAACATAGTCTATCGGCTTAGTTCATGCCGTATTGCTTGAGCTTCTTGCGCAGCGTACCGCGGTTGATGCCCATCATCAGGGAAGCGCGGGTCTGGTTACCGCGGGTAAAAGTCATGATCTCTTCCAACAGTGGCGCTTCCACTTCAGCCAGTACCATCTCATAAAGATTGTCGATATTGGTGTCCTCCAACTGCTTCAGGTACTTGTTGACCGCCTGCTTGACGGAGTCACGCAGCGGCTTTTGAGCCTGAGTTTGTGCAGAAGTGGTTACCGTGGTTGTAAATGGAGAAGTCACGTTTTGATCGAACATAATTCTTGCTTGCTCTTTAGTTAGTGATACTCGGCAACTGTTGCAGCTTAGGCCGCTGCCACAGTCAGCTTGTCAAAATAACGATTCAGGGCATCCAGCTGCTCACTGGCGTCCTCAATCCCGTTAAATTCTCGGCGGAAATGACGCTCATCGTCATGCTCTGCCAGATACCAGCCCACATGTTTACGGGCAATGCGGGCGCCCAGATAGGCGCCGTAAAACTGATGGACGTTGACCACATGTTCCAATAATGTCTGGCGTACCTCATCCAGTGACGGTGGCGCTAACTGTTCACCGTGCATCAGATAATGTTGGATCTCGCGAAAAATCCATGGGCGCCCTTGAGCGCCGCGGCCCACCATCAAGGCGTCGGCGCCGGTATAATCCAGAACCGCCTTGGCCTTCTCAGGTGAGGTAATATCGCCATTAGCCACTACCGGAATGGACACCGCGGCCTTGATAGCCTTTATGGTGTCGTACTCGGCCTCGCCCTTGTACATACAAGCGCGGGTCCGGCCATGTACCGCCAGAGATTGAATGCCGTTTTGCTCGGCGATGCGAGCAATCGTCACCCCATTGCGGTTGTCCGGATCCCAGCCTGTTCGGATCTTTAAGGTGACGGGAACGTCCACGGCCCGCACCACAGCGCAGATAATGTCCTCAACCAGCTCCGGGAATTGCAGCAGAGCCGAACCGGCCAGCTTTTTATTCACCTTCTTCGCCGGGCAGCCCATATTAATATCGATAATCTGGGCGCCGTTCTGAACATTGAACTCGGCCGCTTGGGCCATCAAATCCGGGTCGGCACCGGCGATTTGTACCGAGCGTAAACCGGATTCTCCACTGTGATCCATTCGCTGACGCGATTTGTCGCTGCGCCAGACTTTTGGGTTGGATGACAACATCTCCGACACCACCAATCCAGCACCCATGCGTTTGCAGAGCTGCCGAAAGGGACGGTCGGTCACGCCTGCCATCGGTGCCAGCATCAAATTGTTATCAAGTTGATAGGGACCGATCTGCATAGCGTTGTTGTGCAAAAATTACTCAACCCGTTCAAAAGGGCGCTAAGTTTACGGTTTTTTGTCGGCCTTGAAAAGGCTAGAAATTAAACAAAAATGGGGTTTTTTTTGCTCTTTAGGCTTGACAGCGGCCTTTGAGGCCGCCGTTGACAGAAGGTGTCATAAAAATGTAAACAGCCTGTTGAAAGGCTACTTCTTAAAGCCTGATACCATCGCCCAGTCACCCTCTGTTTGCACGGGCTCAAGAATAAAGTCCCGGGCATACAGTTGTTCGATTTCTTCGGCCTGTTCCACCAGAATCCCCGATAATGCAAGCACGCCGACCGGATGGCAGTAGTCGGTGATCACCGACTGTAACTCTCTCAGGGGGCCGGCCAGTATGTTGGCCACTACTACATCGGCTTCAAACTGTGGTTGGTTTTCGGGCAAATAAAGCTCAATCTGGTCACCGACACCATTGCGCTCGGCATTGGCCTGGCTGGCTTCCAGAGCTTGAGGGTCGATATCGATGCCAATAACCCGCTTAGCCCCCAGCTTTAAGGCGGCTATGCCTAAGATGCCGGAGCCACAGCCAAAATCCACCACGGTCTTGTCCGTGAGATCCAGGCTATCCAGCCAACGCAGGCACAGTGCGGTTGTCGGGTGAGTTCCAGTACCGAAAGCGACCCCAGGGTCGAGCATAACGTTGACCGCATCCGGATCGGGGATGTCTCGCCAACTGGGACAAATCCACAGGCGTTTACCAAACTGGATGGGATGAAAGTTATCCATCCACTCCCGTTCCCAGTCTTTGTCTTCCAGGGGGTTGAGTGTGTAGGCTAAAGGCTGCTGTTGGCCAAAATCATTTTGCAGCGCAGCGATGACGATATCGGTGTCGTCTTCGGCGTCGAATAAGCCGATTACCTCGGTATTGGGCCAGTAATGCACCTCGCCCGGTTTAGGCTCGTAAACCGGGGTGTCTTTGGCGTCCACAAAGGTGACGGCCTGTGCTCCCAACTCAGACAGACTGTCGCCGATGGCTTCGGCCCGGTCTTGTTCGGTACGGATGGTCAGTTGAATCCAGGACATAGTATTTACAGACAAATAATTGATAAATGCGAGTATAGGGGCTGGATTTCTGAATTCACAGCCCGAATAATGGTGGATACGAATATTGACGCTGAATTGGGGAAGCACATGCTGAGATGGGCATTTTTGATGATGGCTGTGTGTGTCACTAATAAAGCTCATGCTCAAATAGAGCTATTGCTCGCGGTGGGCTGGACTAAGCCGCCTTATGTCATCCAGCACAATGGTAGTGGCTTTGAAATGGACTTTATTAAAGCGGTTATGGCCGATGCGGGCTATAGCGTCAAACCTGTGTACGTGCCCTTCGGACGTTCTTCGCAAATTCTGTTCGACGGTGAAGTGGATGGCGCATTTACTCAGAGTCATAACATCGCCAGTGTCGCTCCCTTGCTGTCCGAACCCTATATTAGTTATCAGAATGTGGCTATCACCTTGTCTGACGCAGATATTGAGCTGGGCTCTGTGGATGAGCTTCGCGAGTATTCGGTGGTGGCCTTCCAACGGGCGGAGGATATTCTGGGGGAGGCCTACGCTGACGCCATTAACCAGAGCCCGGTTTATACTGAGCTGGCCAATCAGGAGCAACAGGTGCAGATGCTGTTAGAGGGGCGCATGGACGTGGCCATCATGGACGTGAATATTTTCAATTACCTGGCTAAGAAGTGGTTATTGAAGCCGCTTAACGAGGTGGACGTGCATTATCTGTTTCCGGCGACGTCTTACGCCATGGGACTGAAAGATGGAAAGGTGCGTGAGGCGTTCAACCGGGCGTTAGAGAGATTTAAGGCTTCGGAGCGTTATCGACAGCTCATTCAGCAGTATCAGTTTATCCAACCTGGTGGCCCACAGCCCAAACAAAACAGGCTGTGGGACTTCGGACTCTAGTCAATAAAGGCGCGAATGTCTTTCACCAGGGCTTCAAGAGAAGGCTGGTGGATGTACATCATATGGCCGGCCTCATAGTACTTCATGGTCACCCGGTCTAAGTCGATACCATAGTGGTTCATGGAGTGTTCGGTGGCAAAGAAGGGCGTGGCCAGGTCATAGTAGCCATTGGCGACGAATACCCGAAAGTCTTTGTTCTGACGCATGCCGGTAGCAATAAAAGGGGCTACATTGATAAAGCCTTGCGCACGCGGGCTGTTGCCGTATAGCCAGTTCCAGTTGGAAAAAACTTCGCCGCTGAGAATTTGGTATTCCTGTTCGCGCTCAACATTCAACGTGGTGCCCATATACTGATTGATGGCAGCCGTATAGGCGCCATCGATGGCGTAAGACGAAGGATCCGCTTCAAAGCGGGTAGAGACTTTGTCAGCATCTTCGCCTAAGTAGCGGCTGTCCAAACGACCAACCACCTTACCCTGATCACGCAGCAACTCTTTCATAAAGTAGAATTCGTTAATGCGCAGGTCAGCCTGTTCAATATATTGCTTGTCCAGACCGGTGTATTGATGCAACTTTTCCAGCACTTGCTTCGTCTCCTGGTCCGAGGCCAGCGAACCTTTCATCAGAACACTGGTGTACTGGCTCAGGGCGAAGTCTCTGACATCCGTTAGGAAGGCTTCCATAGACGACCACTGGTCCTTATTGGGCACCTTGTCGTGATACCAGGCTGTGGCGGCGTAGGTAGGCAGGAAAGTGACGAAGGGCACATCATTACCTGGAGTGAAGTCACCGGCCTGAAAATCCAGTATCGAAGAGATCAGCAGTACACCGTTGAGATCCACCGAACCCCAGCCTTCCTGAAGTTCCTTGACCAAGGCCCCTGCACGGGTGGTGCCGTAGCTCTCACCGGCCAGATACTTGGGTGAGTTCCAGCGGTTATGCTGACTGATGTAGCGTTTGATGAACTGCGCGAGAGACTCAGCATCCTCTTTAACGCCCCAGAACTCCTTGCCTTTATGCTCACCAAGCGGGCGTGAGAAACCGGTGCCAACAGGGTCGATAAACACCATATCGGTCTGATCCAGCAGGCTCAGCGGATTTTCCACCATTTGCCAGGGGGCAGCACCGACGCGTTCGGCGTCGCTGGGCAACTTAACCCGCTTGGGGCCGAAGATGCCCATATGCAGCCATACCGACGAGGAACCGGGACCGCCATTAAAAACGAACATCAGCGGTCGGTTCGAATCCTCGGTGTCGGTGCGGGTATAGGCGATGCTGAAGATACTGGCGGTGGGTTTGCCTTGATCGTCTTTTAAATAGGTGTCTCCTGCGGCCACCTGATAACGAATATCCTCGTCGTGAAATTCGCCTCGATGCTCGGTAATTGACATCTGAGGCTCGGGGATGGGAGTGGCGGGCTTCTGGTCTTCGGCCCATACCGGTTGACTGAAGGCCAACATTAGCACGGGCAACAGGCGTTTCAGTTGCATAGCGTGTTCCTTAATTATTATCTGTCGTTAAGCCTTTGACAGGGTAGCAGTTATCAGCAGATTGCGGGGGGTTACTTGCCGCTCACAAAAGGCACTTAACGCAACCTCATAACCGGATTCCACCAGGAACTGACAGCGGTCCAGCACCAGGTAATATTCCAGCGCACGGCGGTATAGGTGCTGTACCAACTCCATGCGCTCTAGCTGGAGGTAACGTTCCCGGACAGTCTGGGCCAACATTTCAAGCTCCTTCTCATTCGGCGAGGGGAGCGACTTTTTCTCCGCAGCCCACTGGCAAAAACCTAATGACCCCTTCTTGATAATGGCGTCAGGAGCTGAAGGCACCGGCAAATAGGAGTCTGCACCGCGGGTCTGACGCTGCCAGAGATCGAACAGGATACGGCTGAACTTTTCCTGTTCCCGCTTTCGGCTCTCCCGGGCGCCGGCGGTGACGGTTTCCTGGACGGCCAGCCTAAGGTCGGCGCGACCAAGCGGGAATGGGCGTTGCTTTGCCAGCTGACTCAGAGTCTGGTACTGATGCTGCGAGATAAGATGGTAGCAGCAGGGACTCAGGCTGATGGCCGGAATCTGCGCACCGGCCCCCTGATGCAGCAAGGTGATATGTAAGTCGCCACAAGCATGCAATGCAACGGCATGGGTCTTTCGAGTAAGAAAAGGAGCGGTGTTATCCTTTAAGACATTACAATGGATAAAGTGCTGATCGATGGAATCCCGTTGCGCCTGCTGCTGACCTGACTGACACAATCTGGCCTGCCATTCCACCGATCGCACCGGACGCTGGTGTTGCCAGCCGAGAAGGCGACCCAGGTGACCCTTGCCCGCGCACCACTCTAGAAACTCACTTCCACCCGGGGTGACTTGCTGTGAAAAGGCGACAACCTGTTGCCATTTCCGGCCCTTAACACCGGTACTGAGCCAAAACGGATAATCCTGACTTGGCTGACGGGGCTTGGTGAGAAGATGCTCAGGGAGTTCGGGCAGCGGCGGCAGCAATGGAGCCAGAGTGTCCTGAGCCTCTTGGGGCTTGGCTTTAAGCTCCTGAAGCTGGGATTCATTCAGGGCGTTCAGGGCTTCAGTCAGTTCGGGATTATCGGCCCACCACGGAAACGCGTTCTGTTCAAAGGGCACAAACTGCCAGTAGCCGCGGCTATCGGCGAGATCCTGTTGAAGCTGTTGCAGAGGCTGAGAGAACATTATTGCCAGTGTGAATAAAAGGGCTAGCTTAGCAGGCGTCGGGGGGAAAGAACCAGAGGACATAAGGGACCTGAAATACCATTAAGCAGACCCTGTGCGGCAGGGATGCCCCCAGGAACGGGTTGTCGACGTGTCTGCGTATGGTCTTTCAGGTGCCTCAAGAATAACTAGCACCCCTTTTTTGCAGAGGTGCTCAGGCTATCAGTTAATCCCTAACTTTTTCTCCAGATAGTGGATATTGGTCCCACCGTTTCTGAAGTTTTCATCGGCCATAATGGACTTCTGCAATGGCACATTGGTTTTGATGCCATCAATGACGATCTCATCCAGTGCATTGCGCATCCGGGCAATAGCCACATCCCGGGTTTCGCCATAGGTGATCAGCTTGCCGATCATGGAGTCGTAATTCGGCGGTACCGAATAACCCGAGTAGATGTGCGAATCCCAGCGCACTCCCAAGCCACCCGGAGGATGGAACATGGTAATTTTGCCCGGCGAAGGCACGAAGCGTTCGGGATCTTCGGCGTTAATACGACATTCAATGGCATGGCCGCGGATTTGAATATCCGATTGCTCAATGCCCAACGGCTGACCGGCGGCGATACGCAACTGTTCCTTGATCAGATCCACACCGGTAATCATCTCTGATACCGGATGTTCGACCTGAATCCGGGTATTCATCTCGATAAAGTAGAAGTCGCCATTCTCGTACAGGAACTCAAAGGTGCCCGCGCCGCGATACCCAATTTCGATACAGGCTCGGCGGCAGCGTTCACCAATCTTATCACGCAGATCCTGAGTAATCCCTGGTGCGGGTGCTTCTTCCACCACCTTCTGATGACGACGTTGCATTGAGCAGTCGCGCTCGCCCAGATGAATGGCATTACCCTGGCCGTCGGCCAGTACCTGGATTTCTACATGGCGAGGGTTCTCCAGAAACTTCTCCATGTAGACCATATCGTTACCGAACGCTGCCCCAGCCTCATTTTTGGTCATGGCAACGGCGTTCGCCAGCTCGGCCTCGCTACGTACCACTCGCATGCCTCGGCCACCACCACCACCGGCGGCTTTGACGATAATAGGGTAGCCTATACGCTTGGCGATGGCCTTATTACGTTCGCTATCGTCGGTCAAAGGGCCGTCAGAACCGGGTACACAAGGTACCCCTGCCTTCTTCATGGCGGTGATAGCAGAAACCTTGTCCCCCATCAAACGGATGGTGTCCGCCTTCGGACCGATAAACTCGAAGCCGCTTTTTTCTACTTGTTCGGCGAAGTCGGCATTTTCGGACAAGAAGCCGTATCCGGGATGAATGGCGACTGAGTTGGTCACTTCAGCTGCCGCAATAATGGCCGGAATGTTCAGGTAGCTTTCTGTGGCCGGGGCGCGACCAATACAAATGGATTCATCCGCTAACAATACGTGTTTTAAATCTTTGTCCGCAGTGGAGTGTACGGCCACGGTCTTGATGCCTAATTCTTTACAGGCACGCAAAACACGTAGTGCGATCTCCCCACGGTTGGCAATCAGTACTTTATCCAACATAGACAGGCTCGCTTACTCAATCACAAATAGCGGCTGGTCAAACTCTACCGGCTCTTCATTTTCCACCAGAATCTGCTTCACCACACCGGCTTTATCGGCCTCGATTTGGTTCATCATCTTCATGGCTTCCACGATGCACAATGTGTCACCTACATTGACCTTAGACCCCACCTCGACAAAAGCGGCGGCGGAGGGAGAAGAGGCTCGGTAGAAGGTGCCGACCATGGGCGAGCGAACCAAGTGTCCGGCAATCTCATCCTTAGCCGCTTCGGTGGGAACGTCCGCCGCAGGAGCTGGAGCAGCAGGTGCCGGTGCTGGTGCGGGCATCTGAGGTGGCAGCGAATAATGCATGGGGGCGGCCGCTTGATTCTGGCTGTTGCGGTTAATACGAACCGACTCTTCACCTTCGGTGATTTCCAGCTCCGCGATGCCGGACTCTTCCACCAGTTCGATCAGCTTCTTAATTTTGCGAATATCCATGGTCTGTCTCTCTATTGTATTTTTAGTTGTCAGGTTGCTGGCAGTCTTCAATGGCTGCCTGTAACGCAAATGAATAACCTTTGGCTCCGAAGCCACATACGACACCCTGAGCAATATCCGATAAATAGGAATGCTGCCGGAAAGGTTCCCGTGCATGGATGTTGGACAGGTGCACCTCATAAAAAGGAATAGCGACACTGAGCAGGGCGTCTCTGAGTGCTACGCTGGTATGAGTAAAAGCTCCGGGATTGAATATGATGCGGTCTACCTGGCCTGCGGCCTGATGAATCGCCTCTATTAATTCGTGTTCGGCGTTCGACTGTTTAGCCGTCAGGTTGACACCGTCCCGAGTCGCCTGCTGTTGCAACTCGGTGACAATCTGATCCAGCGTTTTGTGGCCGTATATGCCGGGCTCTCGTTGTCCCAGCATATTCAGGTTAGGTCCATTTAATAGTAAAAAATTCACGAAAAAGCGTCTATCTGTAGGGAAAACTAATTTAATGGCTATTTATAGCATCTTCTCTGGCTGATGCCAGTCAATGATGGTGAAAAAATAGCCAGTCGCCGAAAATCAGCCACCATTATAGAGAGAATGAGGAAAATCGCAGCAAATTACTGGTCTAATCACCGACGTTATCGACAAAGATAACCGGGTATGAAAAAAAAGTAAGCCGTTACCGCTATTGCAGCGGTAACTGACTCAGATGCTCGGCAAAGGGCTCGGCCCGCATGAAGCCGGTGATCCGGCCGGTGGTGACCTCCTGACCCTCGGCGGTGAAGAACAATATGGTGGGCAGACCCAGCACGGCAAAGTGCTCCTGAAACTGGATGTTTTCGGGGCTGTTGTCGGTCAGATCGATCTGCATCAATACCGTATTGCTAAGCCTTTGCTGTACCTTCGGGTCAGGGAAGGTGTATTTTTCAAACTCTTTGCAGGCGACACACCAGTCGGCATAGAGATCCAACATCACCGACTTGCCGTCGGCATTGGCCGCCTTCAGTTTATGCTCAAAGTCGCTAAGGTTTTCCACTGGCACAAATTGCACCGGATGACTGGCCTGTGTGGTGGATGTATCCGGTTGCCCGCCTGATAGCTGGGTTTGGGTGAGCTGCTGATATCCATACAAGGCACTGGTAAACAGGCCGAGGAAGACTAGCAGGCTGCGCACGCCCTTCCAGAACGTTGCTGTGGTGGTTTGGTTAATCACCTGCCAGTAGCTAAAGGCGGTCAAACCGAGAATGGACCAGCCCAGTGCGGTCCATTGATTATCCCATAACCGTTCGATGAATATCATGGCCACCGCCAGCATCATAAAGCCAAAGCTGACCTTAATGACATTCATCCAGGCTCCGGCTTTTGGCAGTAATTTACCACCGGTAAGACCAAACAGTATTAGCGGAATACCCATACCCATACTCAGGGCATAGAGAGCGCTGAAGCCCAATACCAGATCACCGCTTTGGGCCACAAACAGTAAAATACCGGTAAGGGGTGCGGTGGTGCAGGGCGAGGCGATCAGGCCGGACAGGGCACCCATTACGAAGACACCCCAGCTCTTACCGCCCTCCTGGCGCTGACTTAACTGAGAGAGTTTGGCCTGCCAGCTTGCGGGCAATTGTAAATTCCAGCTGCCGAACATGGCCAGACCCAGGGCCACAAAGAGAGTGGTGAAAGTAATGAGTATGGCCGGGTGTTGTAGGGCTGCCTGAAATTGCATTCCCGCCGAGGCCACCACTAAACCCAGCAGTGAGTAGGTAATGGCCATGCCCTGCACATAGATAAAACTGAGCTGAAAGGCTTTAGCACTGCGCATCACCTTACCCTGGCCGAGAATGATACCGGACAATATGGGGTACATCGGAAACACGCAGGGAGTAAAGGCGAGACCAATGCCAAGGACAACAAAAAGGGCCAGCGTCAAAGCCAGATTTTGATCGCCGGACAACAGGTCAGCCAGCTCAAACTGGCTGGATACCGGACTGTCTCCGGTCTGACCTTTCTGATTCGCCAGACCGGTGACTTCATCCAGATACAGGGTCTTGGTGGTGGGGGGGTAGCACAATCCCGCATCAGCACAGCCCTGATAGCGAATCTTGACTTGTGCTTCGGCGTCCGCCTGTTTTATTGGGTAATCCAGACTTACCGCTTGATAGAACACTTCGGAAACACCGAAATACTCGTCTTCAATCGTTTCCGCCGGAGGAAACTGAGGCTCACCGAATTTAGCCCCATCGGCGGCGATGGCGAAGCGCTTCTTATACAGGTAATAGCCTTCGGCAATCTGCCAGCTGACGGTGAGACGATCGCCCTGCTGCTCAAAGTCGAACTGGAAGGCCTGGTCGACCGGCAGAAATTCTTGCTGTTGTTGACCAAGGATTTTATCAATACCAGCCTGACCATAAGCCGCCAAGCTGGCAGTCAGCAGTAATAACAGGCTGATGCGCATTAGAATTTTTGAGTACAACGTTTTATCCACTCCAAATAGCTGTCACTGCCACCGGCAGCGTCCAATATCAACCACTCTGGTTCATCATAAGGGTGTAAGCTGATCACAAGCTTAAAAAGCTCATCCAATGATGTCCGACTGGTTTTCAGTACCATCTGAACTTCGCTGTCGTTTTGTACCTCACCGTCCCAGAAGTACAGGGATTCCAGTCCCGGGATGATATTAACGCAGGCGGCATGGCCTTGCTTGACCGCTTCACCGGCAATAAGGCGAGCCGAGTCTTTATCGGGACAGGTGCACAGGACAACACAAATATCAGACATGGGCTAGAGACCTCTATAACATGGTTTTGCTTTCACCATCAGTGAGATATGGCAATGAGCATGTTGATTCGCCATAGTTTGTAACATGGTTACACTTGCAAATGCCATGACTCACCCCAAACTGTGACACTTTAGATTATTAACGGCCTCATGCGTCGCAGGAGTAAATCTTGGGTAAGTTATTTTTATTGTTCGCCATTATGCCGATCATCGAAATTGCCGTCTTGATCGAAGTGGGCGAGCAGATCGGGGGCTGGAATACGGTAGGGCTGGTGATTCTGAGTGCTATTGTCGGTGCCTATCTGGTGCGGCAACAGGGCATGATGACCGCCCTTCAGGCGCGCCAGAAGATGCAGTTGGGTCAGCTACCCGGCCAGGAAATGGTTGAAGGTCTGATGCTGGTGGTGGCGGGTGTTTTATTGGTGACTCCCGGCTTCGTCACCGACATCTTTGGTCTGGCCTTAACGTTGCCCATGATCCGGCCCACTATTGCCAAGGCCGTGTTAAAGCACATGCAGGTGCATGTGGTCAATCAGGCTCAAAATGGTGGCTTTTCGGCCCATTATCATTATCAGCGACGTGACCAGCATCAGAACAATGATGTGTTTGAAGGCGATTATGAGGTCAAGTCCGAGGATAAGGACGATGACCGGCCCAGACTGGACCGGTAAATCCACCCGATAAAGACGGTTACTGAGCGTTTGAACAACTTACCGGGCGCAAGCTCAGTATCCCGCAGCAGGGTTACAAAGTAGGCTTATCGGCCGAGATTTGCATTTCGCTTAAATCCTGAAACAGGTTTTGTGACTGACCCAGGCGCCGTTTGTAAATCTGCCGGTAGGCCAGCACGGCTTTGACATAATTGCGGGTTTCCCGATAGGGGATGGTCTCGATCCACACGTCCAGCGGCACATCGTCTTCGGGCAGCCACTGTTTTACCCGACTCCAGCCGGCGTTATACGCCGCCGTAGCCAGCACAGGGTTGTTCTGCATCTTGTCCATTAAGTAGCGAAGGTAACGAGCGCCAAAGTCTGCATTACTCACTGGATCGTACAGGGTGCGGCCCGATATCCGCTGTTTCGCGAGGTATCGGGCGGTGCTGGGCAACAATTGCATCAAGCCCCGTGCCCCTGCCCCTGAGTGGGCATCGGGCATAAAGGAGCTCTCCCTGCGAGCGATGGCAAAAGCCCAGGCCGGGTCCACCTGATATTTAGTGGCACTGGCAACCAGTTCGCCTTCATATGCTAGTGGGAAGCGTCGTTGCACATCGTCCAGGTAGCCTAAACGGGAAAAGGCAAATATGGCCTGGTCGTGCCAACCCCAGCGGTCCGCTAACACTGCTGCAGTGAGCGCCTGCTCCCGGGTCAGCTTTTGTTGCAATGACCACCATTCGCGACGGGCTTCGGTATAACGTTCCAGCTCCAGCCACTCTCTGGCTCGCTCGGCTTCCGGGAGACTGGCGATCATTGCGACCTGTTGCTCGCTGACCGCCAGAGGTACGTTGGCCAGTGATGGAGAGCGGGCAATTTTGCCGCTGGCCATAAAACCGTAGTAATGGCGCACACTGGATAGGGTATCGAACTGTTCAAACGCACTTTTTTTGTCATTCAGGTGCTCCAGACTGCGGCCAAGCCAATACTGGCTGGAGTAGTCTTGCTCCAACTGTCGCGGCGCGGTTGAGATTACATTCACCACTTCCTGCCAATGATTGTCACGTAGCACTTCGGTCAGGTGCCAGCGGAATACGTCCGGGTCATATTGCTCTCGGTTGGCGTGCTCCAGCCAAAACCGGGCCTTCGGATGATTTTCTACCGCCAGCGCCAAGGCAAAATTACGCGAAACCTCGCGCAGCTGCCCGGGACTGAAGTTAAACCGTTCGCGGGCACGCGCCCAGCTGCGCAGGGCCAAATCGGGCTGACGCCATATGAGGCGGCGGTGCCCATAGGTGATAATGTCACTGGCCTGCTCGCTCGGCAGTCGCTGAAAGTGGTCGAGGCGGGTGACATGGGCTGGGTCCCGACGGGTATGCTGCCATGCATCGGCTAGCGGGAAGTAACTCTTGGGCAACAGGGAGCGCAAGTAAGGAATAAGCGTGTGGTCGCCGCCATCAGCGGCCATTACTAAGCGTTGATAGACCAGTGTATCGCTGCGGTGACCATCCTGTTGCCAGCGTTTAAACACCGGGTCGCAGGACTCCGGTTGGGACTCGCCGTGCAGCCAGAGTTCATCCACTTGCTGATACCAGTCCGGCGACAGCGCTTCCCTGCTCTGCGCCACGAAATGCAGGAAATGGCATTGCAGTTCGGTCTGCCCCAGAGCCCGATAAAAACGGCGAAATGCACGGTTGTGTCCGTGTTTGGCCAGATAGTAAAGCCATTTTTCCCGCAATGGGTCGGCCAGGGGGGTGTTATCAAAGCGGGCCAGAAACTGCTGGATCTCGTCGGTTTTATCCAGCGACAGGTTTGCCATTAAGGCCCGTTGCTGCAGATAGGGCCTGAGCGGATATCCTTCAAGCTTGTGATAAAGCGACTGAAATTCGTCGCTGTTGGGGTAATACACCCAGGGCTCAGCGTCTTCAAACCATTGCCGCTGTTGCTCAAGCGTGCCGGATTGGGCCGAGACGCAGCAGACGCTTAGCATTGCAGTAAACAGCAGTGTGAGAGCTCGGGTGCGATCCATACAACGAATACTGAATCAGGGGGTCAGAATATTACCTTAATGCATCGTACCGTGGTTGCAAGCGTGGGTTGTGGGTTTTCCTTATACGAGCGCATTAAAAATAATCATACAAAAACTTTAAACGATTGTTTGAATTTGTATTGAAATTTTACATCTGATCTACAAGAATTGACTCAGCTTAAATAGGTCTCACTCCTCGGATGAGTTTCCACGTTCTTATTCGAAGCGGTTTAGAGGAGTGTTCTGTATCCATCCTGGCGATAGCCGAAGGAGAACAACATGATATATGAAGGCAAAAGCCTGTCCGCCTCCCTGCTGGACGGCGGCATTGCAGACGTCGTCTTTAACGCCGGCGGCTCAGTAAATAAATTTGATCAGCAAACGGTGTCAGAGTTGAACGAGCTGTGTGCTGCGCTGGAGAGCGCCGATGGCGTCAAGGGCGCAGTGGTGCGCTCGGAAAAGGGGGCCTTTATCGTTGGTGCCGACATCACCGAATTCAACGATGTTTTCTCACAGCCTGAAGATAAGATCTTAGACTGGGTAGGTAAGACCTCCCGGGTGTTTGATCGTTTCGAAGACTTGCCTTTCCCCACTATCGCGGCCGTTAACGGCTTCGCGTTGGGCGGCGGATGTGAAATGACCCTGGCCTGTGATCTGCGTGTGGCTGATGAAACAGCACGTATTGGTCTGCCAGAGGTTAAACTGGGTTTGATGCCTGGTTTCGGCGGCACAGTGCGTCTGCCGCGTCTTATCGGTGCCGATAATGCGCTGGAGTGGATGACCACGGGTAAAGACCAAAAGCCGCAAGCGGCATTAAATGTGGGCGCCGTCGACGCCGTTGTCGCACCTGAGAAACTAAAAGATGCTGCTCTGGCTATGTTGCAGGATGCTATCGACGGAAAACTGGACTGGCAGGCACGTCGGGCGCAGAAAAATGCGCCACTGTCCCTGAATCAGAATGAAGCGATGATGAGTTTCTCCACCGCCCAGGCCATGGTGGCCGCCAAAGCGGGCAAACACTATCCGGCGCCTCACCTGATGGTAGAAACAGTTCAAAAGGCCGCTGGTTTGGACCGTGACGGCGCGCTCAAGCTGGAAAATGAAGGCTTTGTTAAACTGGCGCTGACGGACGCTGCTACCGCGCAGATTGGCATCTTTATGGCCGATCAACTGGTTAAGAGTAAGGGTAAGAAGCAGGCCAAAGCGGCCAGCAAAGACATCAAGCAGGCCGCGGTTCTGGGCGCGGGTATTATGGGTGGAGGTATCGCCTATCAGTCGGCCGTGAAAGGCACTCATACCATTATGAAGGACATCAACCAGGATGCCTTGGATCTGGGGCTTAATGAGGCCGCTAAGATCCTGAACAAAGGGATGGAGAAGGGTAAGGTTGATGCCAAGACCATGGCTGCCACGTTAAATCATATCTTGCCGACGCTGGACTATAACGCCATCAAGGATGCGGACATCGTGGTGGAAGCCGTGGTGGAAAATCCCAAGGTTAAGGCTTCGGTACTGAAAGAGACCGAGCAAGTAGTGAGTGACGACACCATCATTACCTCCAACACCTCCACTATCTCTATTAACCAGCTGGCTGAGAGTCTGGATAAACCTGAGCGTTTCTGTGGTATGCACTTTTTTAACCCTGTGCACCGCATGCCGCTGGTGGAAATCATTCGTGGTGAGAAAACCTCCGATGACACAGTTAATGCCGTGGTGGCTTATGCCCTGAAGATGGGCAAGACGCCGATTGTGGTCAATGATTGTGCTGGCTTCCTGGTTAATCGTGTGCTGTTCCCGTATTTCGGTGGCTTCAGTAAGCTACTGCTGGACGGTGCTGATTTTACCGCCGTCGATAAAGTCATGGAGAAAGTGTTTGGTTGGCCGATGGGACCGGCCTACCTGTTGGACGTGGTGGGTATCGATACGGCCGACCATGCCGCTGAGGTGATGGCAGAAGGCTTCCCAGAACGCATGGCGAGAATTGCGAACGATCCGGTACAAAGCATGTATAAAGCCGAACGCTTCGGTCAGAAAAACGGTAAAGGTTTTTATAACTACGGTACCGACAAGCGTGGTCGGCCTACCAAAGAAGCCGCTGAGGAGGCCTATCAACTTCTTGGAGCCGACACGAAAGAGTTCGATACCGACGAGATTATTGCGCGTCTGATGATCCCGATGGCCAATGAAGCCATCCGTTGTCTTGAAGAAGACATTGTGGGAACCGCTGCCGAAGCCGACATGGCTCTGTTATACGGTCTGGGCTTCCCACCATTCCGTGGCGGTGTCTTCCGTTACATTGAAACTCTGGGTCTGGAGAACTTTGTCAAACTGGCTGACAAATACGCCCACCTTGGGCCCATGTATCAAGTTACAGAAGGCGTACGCGAAATGGCCGCCGCCGGTAAATCTTACTTCGCAAGCTAACGGGAGAGACTCATGAAAGACGTAGTTATTGTAGATTGCATTCGTACGCCCATGGGGCGCTCCAAAGGTGGCATGTTTCGTAATGTGCGCGCCGAAACGTTGTCGGCGCATCTGATGACTCAGTTGCTGAAACGCAATGAGGCACTGGATCCGGCCGAGATCGATGACATCATCTGGGGCTGTGTACAGCAGACCAAAGAGCAGGGCTTTAATATCGCCCGTAACGCCCAGTTACTGACCGGAATTCCACGCACAACGTCAGCGGTGACGGTGAACCGTCTGTGTGGCTCATCAATGCAGGCGCTGCACGATGCGGCTTGTGGGATCATGGTCGGTAAAGGCGAAGTCTATATGATCGGCGGGGTGGAGCATATGGGCCACGTACCTATGACCTTTAACGTAGATTTCCACCCCGGTTTGGCTAAGTATACGGCCAAGGCGTCGGGCAATATGGGCATGACGGCTGAGCTGCTGGGCCGCCAAAACGGTATTAGTCGTGAGATGCAGGACCAGTTCGGTGCCCGCTCGCACCAGCGTGCCGCTAAGGCGGCTCAGGAAGGCCGCTGGAATGAAATCGTCGCCACCGAAGGTCATGATGCCGATGGGGTACTGAAGATGATCGATCAGGACGAGGTCATTCGTCCCGATACCACAACCGAAACACTGGCGGGGCTGCGTCCGGTATTCGATCCAGTGAATGGTTCGGTGACTGCGGGTACTTCCTCGGCTATTTCCGATGGCGCCTCGGCAATGCTGGTAATGTCGGCCGACAAGGCCAAAGCACTGGGCTTAACGCCGCGAGCTAAGATCCGCTCGATGGGCGTGGCAGGTTGCGATGCCGCGATCATGGGTTATGGTCCTGTACCTGCGACCCAGAAGGCACTGAAAGCCGCAGGCATGACCATGGACGATATTGAGATTGCCGAGTTTAACGAGGCCTTTGCCGCTCAGGCGTTGTCTTGTATTAAACAACTGGGCTGGCTGGATGTGTATGATGAAAAGGTAAACCTGAACGGAGGGGCCATTGCACTGGGTCATCCGCTGGGTTGTTCCGGCGCGCGCATCTCTACCACCCTGTTAAACCTGATGGAATCGGAGAATAAATCCGTGGGGCTGGCCACCATGTGCATTGGCTTGGGCCAGGGCATTGCCACGGTGTTTGAACGGGTCTAACCCTGATTCAAAGCTTTTGAGAAAGCGCCTTCGGGCGCTTTTTTTATACCCGTGTTAAGGAAGTTGATGTAGCTCAAAAATCATCCAGTTTATTTGTATAAAGCCTCTTGAAGTCGATGTTGCTGGCTATATTTTAATCAATGCCAAAAAGGCAGAAACCCAATAGCAGTAACAATCAGGAGGTGGCTATGAACTTACTACCCAGAAACAGTATCGATTTTGATCGCTTCTTCGATAACTTCTTTGCGCCCAGCACCCTAGGCGGTGATCGAAGCAGCTTTTTTACCCCCAAGGTGGATATTCACGACAACAAAGACCATTACACCATAGTGGCCGAGTTGCCCGGGGTGAAGAAAGAGGACATTAACATCCAGCTTCAGGATGGGGTGCTCACGCTGGAAGCCCAGGCTCACCAAGAGAATAAGGAAGAGGCCGAAGGTAAGGTTATTCGCCAGGAACGTAGTTATGGCAAGCTGACCCGGAGCTTTAATTTGGGCAGCAATGTGCAGCAGGGGGACATCAGCGCCAACTTTAAGGACGGTTTGTTGACCATTAAGGCGCCTAAGGTAGAGCAGTCCGAGCCGGAAGCCAAGCGGATCCCTATTGGCTGATGGCATAAGAGATTAGTGTAGGCAAAAGGAACCGCATTCTCAGACTCGCCGTGAACCCCTCCGTGGGGGCTCCTATGCGGCTTCCTTGTCGCACAGGGTCTGGGAATGTGGTTTCCTTTCCCTGGCGGAAAGGCGTTGTTATCTACATCTGCGATTGCAGGTAGTTGGCTTTGCCGATGGTCTTAATCAGGCGTAGCTGCTGTTCCAGCCAGTAGGCGTGGTCTTCCTCGGTGTCGGCCAGTAACTCTTCCAGTACTTCCCGGGTTTGGTAGTCGCGCTCCTGTTCACATAACTGGATGGCGTCGCGCAGGGCGGTGCCGACCTCGTATTCCAGTTCCAGATCGAAACGCAGCATTTCCTCTACATCCTTACCGATGCGCACCGGGGTGCGACTCTTAATGTCTGGGGTGCCTTCCAGAAACAGGATACGCTCGATCAGCTTCTTGGCGTGCCCTTTTTCATCATCAAACTCATGGGAAATACGTTCAAACAGTTTGCTCAGGCCCCAGTCAGCATACATTTCCGAATGCAGAAAGTACTGGTCCATGGCCGCGAGCTCGGCGGCCAACAGGCCGTTCATGGCATCGATGATTTTCTGTTTACCTTTCATTTTTACCTCCTTACACCTGAGACTGAAGATAGTTTTCCGTGCCCAACTCACCGAGCAGGTGCTGTTGGGTTTCCAACCAGTCCAGGTAGTCTTCTTCCTGCCCCAGAATTTCCTCAAGCAGGTCGCGGGATACATAGTCCCTTTCGGTTTCACACAGAGCGATGGCTTTGCGCATTTGAGTCAGCTGGTCATGTTGGGCGTCCATATCGCATTGCAACATTTCGGCGGTGTCTTCGCCGATACGCAGCCGGCCCAACTGCTGCAGGTTCGGCAACCCTTCCAGAAACAAGATACGCTCGATCAGTTTGTCGGCTTGCTTCATATCCAAAATGGACTTCTTGTATTCCGCCTCATTCAGTTTGTCCAATCCCCAATTCTTGAAGATTCTGGCATGAAGAAAATACTGATTGATGCTGGTCAATTCGTAAGTGAGCACTTGATTCAGGGTGTCCACCACCTGTTTATTACCTTGCATAGCGGCTCCTCGCCTTTGACGATGATGCTAAGCAGTCTAGTTGCAACCTAGGATTAATTCAAATTTTATTTTAATTTCAATGGGTTAGGATTGATAATGACACTGGTTCTCAATCGCCTTTGGCGTCTAGGAAAATTTACGTTATCCCCTTCTGAATTTGGTATACGTTGCTGTTATCGGAAATACGGGGCAGTCATACTACAAGCCGGCGCGGCCCTGATTTGGTCTTAATTCGACGTGATCGTTTTTGCACTATATTTGAGCTGCCAGTTGAAATATGGCGAATACATGGAAAAGGAGAAAACAATGTTAAATGGTGTGCGACTCATTGTTGTTGCACTTGGGTTGTTAATGGCTATGAGCTCTGCCTCGGCGTTTGAGGTCGATAAGGTAGCCATCGATTACCACAAGTTTACGTTAGATAATGGATTAACCGTGGTGGTACACGAGGATCATAAGGCGCCGATTGTCGCCGTATCAGTTTGGTACCATGTGGGTTCTAAGAACGAACAACCGGGCAAAACCGGCTTCGCCCACTTATTCGAACACTTGATGTTTAATGGTTCGGAAAATTACGACGGTGAGTATTTTAAGCCCTTTAATGAAATCGGCGCTACGGCCATGAATGGTACGACCTGGTTTGATCGTACCAACTATTTTCAGAATGTCCCCTCCACGGCATTAGATCTGGCCTTATGGATGGAGTCTGATCGCATGGGGCATTTGTTGGGGGCGGTCACCCAGGAAAAGCTGGATAATCAGCGGGGCGTGGTTCAGAACGAGAAGCGACAAGGTGACAATCGACCTTATGGGAAGGTGGAATATCGGGTTCTTGAGGGCCTGTTACCGGAAGGTCACCCGTATCGCTGGTCTACCATAGGCTCAATGGAGGACCTCAATAACGCCTCTCTGGATGATGTACACAGTTGGTTTAAGCGGTTTTATGGAGCGGCTAACACGGTATTGGTTTTGGCCGGCGATGTAACGCTGGAGCAAGCAAAGCAGAAAGCGCAGCAATATTTTGGCGACATTCCAGCCGGCCCTCCGCTGCACAAACTTCAAGCCTGGGTGCCGGAGAAAACCACCAATACCTATGAAATGATGCACGATGATGTGCCCCAACAGCGCCTCTATCGTAACTGGGCCGTTCCCGGGCGCACTACTGAGGAAGCCGCACTGTTGACTCTGGCTGCGGAAATTCTGGGAAGCGGCAAGAACTCGCGTCTTTACCAAGCCTTGGTGCTGAAACGTCAGCTTGCCACTGATGTCAGTGTGACATTGCAGCCTCATGAATTAATGAGCTTTTTTGAAGTTACTGTGACTTTGGCACCCGGAGCCGATAAAACGGAAGCCATGCAAGTGGTCGATGCCACTCTGGCCCGTTTTCTTGAGCGGGGACCTCAGAAGGAAGAGTTAAAGCGCACTAAGAGTCGTATTTACGCCTCGCAGGTCAGGGCCTTGGAGGAAGTTGGTGGCTTTAGTGGTAAGGCAGCGACCCTGGCTAAAGGTGAGCTTTACGCCGATGATCCTGGCTTCTACCTGAAGCAACTGGATTGGTACAACAAAGCCAGTGCCCAAAAAGTGCAGGCGGCAGCCCAGCTTTGGTTGTCCAAAGGCTACTATCAACTGGATGTCCAGCCGTTTCCGAGTTACACCGCTGCCGAGTCCGGAGCGGATCGCTCCCAGTTGCCGCAAGTCACTCAAATGCCGGAACTGGACTTCCCCGAAGTAGAGAGCTTTGTATTGGATAACGGCATTAAGGTTAATCTGGCCGAGCGTACCAGCATACCCGAGGTCGATATTGCTCTGACCTTCGATGCAGGCTATGCCGCAGACTCGACCGGTCATAAGCTGGGGACATCCAGCTTTACCATGGATATGTTGAATGAGGGTACCGAGGAGCTGGATGTACTGGAGCTTGAGGCTGAACTAGACATGTTGGGTGCCAGGTTGAGTGCCGGATCTAATTTGGATCGCTCCTCTGTCTTCTTGGGCGCTCTGACGGACAAGCTGGATGCCTCGGTTGCTTTGATGGCTGATGTGGTGCGTGAGCCGAGATTCTCGGAGCAGGACTTAAAGCGCATTCAGCGTCAGCGACTGGCCCGTATTGAGCAGGAAAAGTCTCGTCCGGTACAGCGTGCTCTTCGCACTCTGCCGCCTCTGATGTATGGCAGTGAGCATGCTTATGGGATTCCTTTTACCGGTAGTGGTACCCGTGAGTCTGTGCAGTCTATGACGACGGACGACCTGAAGCAGTTTCATCAAACCTGGTTACGGCCTTCAAAAGGTGAGTTTTTTGTCGTGGGGGATGTAAACAAGGCTCGTCTGCAGGCTGTACTTAATGAGCATTTTGGTGATTGGCAGGAACCGGATAGACCGTTAGTACAGAAGAACATTGCCCAGGTGCCCAAGCCCGAGCAACCTACAATCTATTTAGTGGATAAACCGGGCGCGCCTCAAAGCTTGATTTTGGCCGGTCACCTGACGCCCTCTTCCGGTGACAGCGATAATCTGTTGCTGGATACCACCAATGACATCTTCGGCGGTCAGTTTACTGCGCGTTTGAATATGAACTTGCGGGAAGACAAGGGATGGGCGTATGGCGCATACAGCTTCTTTATTGATGCGCAAGGTCAAAAGCCTTGGTTGATTTATGCGCCTGTGCAAACGGATAAGACCCTGGAGTCTGTACAGGAAATCCTTAATGAACTTAGCCAGTTCAAAGGCGAGCAGCCAGCGTCACAGGAAGAGTTGCAAGAAGTTGTTAACAGCAATACACGCAGCCTGCCTGGTAAATTTGAAACGGCGAGTGCCGTGTTGGGTGCGTTTTTGGATAGTGAACGCTTCGACCGGCCTCTGGATTATCCGGAAACTCTGAAGACTCAGTATCAGGCTATGACCACTCAGGATATTCAGGAAAAAGCGCGTCAGGCGTTTTCTGCAGACGCTCTGACCTGGGTTGTCGTGGGCGACCTGGAGCAGATACGTGAGCCTATAGAGGCCGCTGGCCTGGCTGAGGTAAAAGTGCTGAGTGACGATTAACAGAGTTTGTCACTCACTAAAGCCGCCCAACAGAGGCGGCTTTTTTATGTCCAGGGACGGACGGTATGCAGCGAGCACATGGAAGCGCAGGATCGGCTATGTACGGACAAACGACTGCTCCTCCAGTGTGGGTATTTAAGCGCCTCTCCTTAGCGGGCAAACAGACGTTCGGGGTTTTGGAAGGCCTTAAACTCTAGGGCATTGCCGGCCGGGTCACGTAAAAACAAAGTGGCCTGCTCCCCGGGTTGGCCTTTAAAACGGATATAGGGCTCGATCACAAAGGTTACGCCGGCGGTTTTCAGACGTTCAGCCAGATCATGCCAGTCGTTCCAGGCCAATACGGCACCAAAGTGAGGCACCGGAACCTTGTTGTTGTCCACCTCGTTATCATCGGGGGAGGAAGGCATGGAGTCCACCAGGTGGGTGACTAACTGGTGGCCAAAAAAGTTCCAGTCGATCCAGGTTCCTGAGGTACGACCCTGTTCGCAGTCGAGCAATCCGCCATAGAAGGCCTGAGCCTCGTCGAGATTGGTCACCGGAATGGCAAGGTGGAACGGCGGTATCAGCTTCATGGTAACTCCTATTGGAATAGCTTTAACATCAGTAGCTTAAATTTATTGAATGGCGGATAGCGCCAGTTGATATCAAACCAGGTCCCGCGACGCATGACGGACTTTAAATGGCTAAAGGTATCAAAGCCCCACTGTCCGTGGTACCGACCTATACCACTGTTGCCGACGCCGCCGAAGGGCAGCTTCATGTTGGCCATAAACATCATGCCATCGTTGATGCAGACGCTACCAGCACTGGTTTTATTGAGCAGTTGCTGTTCGAAAGCACGGTTTTTGGTGTAGAGGTATAAAGCCAGTGGTTTCGGACGGCGGTTAATAAATGTCAGGCTGTCGTCGAGGCTATCCATTGTGATGATGGGTAAGATGGGGCCGAAGATCTCTTCGGTCATCAGAGTGCTCGACGGATCCGGATCCAGTACCAGGGTCGGCTCGATATAACGGCTGTCGGCATCGGTTTGACCGCCGTGGACAATATTCTGTCCCTTGAGAAGCTCAACAAGGCGATAAAAGTGATTGTCATTAATAATGCACCCATAATCGGCGCTCTGACGGGCGTCTTTACCGTAAAAGCGCTGTAGGCTCTTAGTGAGAGCCCCGGTAAGGGTCTCGGCAAAGCGGCGTTCCACCAGAATGTAGTCTGGGGCCACACAGGTCTGGCCTGCGTTCATCCACTTACTCCAGACGATGCGGTCGGCGGTGACCTTAAGCTCACAGTCGTCGGCGACGATGCAGGGGCTCTTGCCTCCCAATTCCAGAGTGACCGGACTGAGGTGTTTGGCTGCTGCCGTCATTACAATCTTACCAACCCGCTCGCCGCCGGTATAGAACACATGGTCCCAAGGCTGTTTGAGTAGCTCGGTAGAGACCTCGACGCCGCCTTCGACCACCTGTACCGCCCGCTCATCCAGGTATTGGGGAATTAACTCGGCGAGTAAGGTCGAGGTATTTGGGGCCAGCTCAGACGGCTTCAGGACTGCGCAGTTCCCTGCAGCAATGGCCGAGATAAGTGGTGCCAGACTGAGTTGCAAAGGATAATTCCAGGCGCCCATAACCAACACCGTTCCCAGCGGTTCAGGCTGAATAAAGCTATGACCGGGTTGGGCGATAACAGGGGTGCTGACGCGACGAGGCTTAGTCCACTTTTTCAGGTGCTTCAGGTGGTGCTCAATATCGCCGATCAGATAGCCTGTCTCGGTCATCCAGCTTTCCTGATTGCACTTGCCCAAATCCTGCTTAAGTGCTTCTGCGATGGCCTTGTGGTTGCGGGTAATCAGCTTCTTCAGCTTGCCGAGTTGCTCTCGCCGAAAGGCCAAGGGGCGTGTCAGATCGGACTGAAAATGGTCCTGTAACTTGTCGAACTGGCGGGCAATTTCGCTGTCCATTGGCATCACCTGAGCATCATCGGTCAGGCTAGGCTATAAAGTTTTACGCCAATAAACAATAAAAAAGCCGCTTGAAGCGGCTTTTATCATTTTAGTCTTACGCCTCGTAAGGGTGGCGCTTGACGATGGTTTCTACCCGATCCGGGCCAGTGGAGATTATATCCACCGGCACGCCGGTTAGTTCCTCAATGCGCTGGATATAGTCGAGTGCCGCCTGAGGCAGTTCCTCGATGGTTTTCACGCCAAAGGTGTTGTCCTGCCAGCCGGGCATTTCCTCATACACAGGCACCACTTTTTCATAGCCATCGGCGGCCATGGGGGGAACATCGCGTACATTTCCTTCGGCGTCTTTATAGCCGATGCAGATTTTCAGGGTTTCCAGACCATCCAGTACATCCAGCTTGGTCAGACAGAATCCGGTGATGGAGTTAATCTGTACGGCGCGCTTCATGGCTACCGCATCGAACCAGCCGGTACGGCGCTTACGACCAGTGGTGGCGCCAAACTCATTGCCTTTCACGCCCAGATGCTGACCCACTTCACAATCCAGCTCGGTAGGGAAAGGCCCTGAGCCAACACGGGTGGTATAGGCTTTCACAATACCCAATACATAATCCAGGTTCAGCGGGCCGAAACCTGCACCAGTTGCTACACCGCCGACGGTAGTGTTTGAGGAGGTAACATAGGGGTAGGTGCCGTGATCGATATCCAGCAAGGTGCCCTGTGCGCCTTCAAACATGATGGCATCGCCACGACGGCGCGCTTTATCCAGCATATCCGGCACATCGGCGACCATGGCTTTCAGCATATCGGCCACGGCCATAGCCTGGTCGTAGACCTCGTCGTAGCTGACAGGGTCGGTCTTATAGTATTCAGTCAGGGCGAAATTATGGTATTCCACCAATTCTTTCAGACGCTCGGCAAAGGTGTCTTTACAGAACAGGTCACCTACACGCAGACCTCGGCGAGCGACCTTGTCTTCGTAGGCCGGGCCGATGCCACGACCCGTGGTACCGATGGGGTTCTTGCCCCGGGCTTTCTCACGGGCCAGATCCAGCTGCACGTGGTAAGGCAGAATTAAAGGACAGGCTTCGCTGATCACCAGGCGGTCCTTAACGGGGACGCCGCGCTCTTCCAGCATGGTCATCTCTTTCAGCAGGGCTTCGGTACTCAGTACCACGCCGTTGCCGATGACACAGGTGACATTGTCACGCAGAATGCCCGAGGGGATTAAGTGCAAAACGGTTTTTTCACCGTCGATAACCAGGGTATGGCCAGCGTTGTGCCCACCTTGATAACGCACCACATAAGCGGCTTTATCGGTGAGCAGATCCACCACCTTACCTTTACCCTCATCACCCCACTGGGTGCCGAGCACGACTACATTTTTTGCCATGAATTTGAAACTGTCTGAAAATTAGGCGGGGATTCTACCAAATTTCTGAGTGGGAAATCATCTGTTTTACCCATAAATGGCTAGAGCGAGTTTATCTTTGATATTCAGACTGCTCAGGTATGGTGATTTTTTGATGTCGTTGTGGGCGTTTTAATGCATAAACCAGAGTATTACCACGCCCAAAACCACCATAATGCCTCCCATGGCCTGAAGCTGATTTGCCGGTTGTTCAGCTAACTTGCGCACATAACCTTGCCACTTGTTGGGAAACAGCATGGGGCCTAAGCCTTCGATAATCAGGAAAAAGCCGATACCCAGCCAGAACGCATCAAGCATTGGAATGCTCCAGACAGCTTAAATCATAGTCCTGTGGATTATGGTAGAGGGCAAAGCCAAAGCGCAAGCGATCGCCCCGGGCATCGGTAATAATACCGTGCTGGCGCAGGTGTTCGGCCAGGGCCTGGACTTTTTCGGCGCTGGATAGCTTAAAGGTCAGGAAGTGGCCGTGATGATCTAAATCCCGCGACAGCAGTTGGTCTCGGTTCAACTCCGGGTGGCTCAGATTATCCAGAATGGCTAAGAACTGCTGCTGGCACTGCTGCACATAGCCGTGGATTTTATCTACCGGCAGCCCTTCACGTTCGAACAACTCCAGCACGGCGTGTAAGCGATACACTGGAGCCATGTCCATGGTGGCGCCGCCAAAGCGCATGCCGTTGTCGGCATAAAACACTTTGTCACTCTGTGCCTGACTCAGCTCACCAAAACCGGCAAACCAGCCGGTATAGGCCGGTCTCAAGGTGCAGCCCGATGGAATGTGGGCAAAGCAGGCCCCTTCGCCGCCCTGAGCGTATTTGTAGCTGCCCGCTAGGTAGAAGATACGATCCTTTATGGCGTTAAGATCGGTGGGCAGGGCCATAAAGCCATGGTAACCATCGATCACGACGATGGTGTCGCTATGGCGAACGGCGTTGACGATGGCCTCTGGGTTTTGCAGCGCGATGCCAGAGTTAAAAAATACCTGACTGAGAAACACCAGGTCATAGCGTTTTTCGTTGAGAGCCTGGGTAAAGCGCGCCTCAAAATCCTCGGCGGGCAAGGTGGCTACCTGTGTTAGGTTTAGGTTATCCGACTCGTCGAGGCGCTTAACCTGGCGGCTAAAGCTGTGAAATTCGCTGTCGGTGGTCAATATGTTCACAGGCTGACACCAGTCCAAACAGCTTAGAATGCGATACACCAGCTCATGGGTATTAGGCGCAAACACAATCTGTTCTGGCTCATTGGTGTTCAGAATGCGGGCAATGTGTTGCTGTACCAGCGGCAGTTTAGTGGTAAACAGATAATCCCATTTATCATCCACCAGGCGGGCCGAGTCATCCCAGTAGTCCAGCATGGCCTCGCGGGTTACATCCGGCCAGTAATGGTGACTGTGGCAGGCAAAGTGCTGCTTGCCCTGATTGGCATTGAGAAAACGCTGATAGAGATACTGGTACATAGGGCCTCGGCTAGGCAGGTATCTGGGGGCAGTTATAAAGCAGGCCTACGGCATGGACGGGTAACGGCAAGCCTGCGGTTAAGGCCCCTTGATACTCAGCTCGTATTCAAGGGGCTTATTGGGTAGGGCTATTTAGTGCCCTGAATATCTTTCATATAGCGGAAGAAATCGCTGTCCGGGCCTAACACCATTATGTCGTCTTTGTTCTTAAAGCTGCCCTGGTAGGCGTCCATACTGCGCAAGAAGGCATAGAACTCGGGGTTCTGGCTGTAGGCTTCGGCATAGATCTTGGCGGCCTGGGCATCACCTTCACCGCGCAGTTTACGGGCGTTACGCTCGGCGTCGGCCAGCATGACGGTGACTTCGCGGTCGATGTTGGCGCGGATGATCTCGGCCTGCTCCTTACCCTTGGAACGGTGCTCCTTGGCCACCGCAGCCCGCTCGGCACGCATACGCTGGAAGATGGAGTTACTGATTTCGGTGGGTAGGTTAATCTGCTTAACCCGCACATCCACAATATCAATGCCCAGATCTTCGGCGCTTTCCGACGATTGCACCATAGCCTGATTCATCAGCTCGGAGCGCTCACCGGAGACGATATCGGCGATGGTACGGGTACCAAACTCGGAGCGCAGACCATTGTTTACCTTCTGGCGTAACAGGGTTTCTGCCTGAATCTTCAGACCACCGGTAGACAGATAGTAGGTGGCAAAATCATTGATGCGCCACTTCACATAAGAATCTACGATCAGGTCCTTTTTCTCAGCAGTAACGAAGCGGTTGGCACCGTCATCCAGCGTCTGGATGCGGGCGTTGAGCTTCTTGACTGTGTCGATAAAGGGCAGTTTAAAGTGCAGACCCGGCTCGTAGACAACGGTCTCGCCGGTGGCTTCATCCCGGCGCACCTTACCAAACTGGATGACAATGCCTTTGTAGCCTTCTTCGACCACAAACACTGAGCCAAAGCCCAAAACGGCTAAAATGACGATAAGCGCGATTGCTAGATTTTTCATGGCTTAATTCCTCCCACTGTCGAAGCGGCCACTGCGTTGGTTAGCACTGGTGCTGTTGCCAGTACGAGACTCTTGGGTATTGATGCGCTGCAGTCCTTCCAGTGTATTACCGGACGAGCCATTCTGAGTTCGATTCTGACGCTCTAACAGCTTATCCAGCGGCAGGTACATCATGTTGTTGCTGCCTTCACCATCCACCAGGATCTTGCTGGTGTTGGAGTAGACTTCCTGCATGCCTTCCAGATACAGACGCTGGCGGGTCACCTCAGGCGCGGCTTCGTACTGCGGCAGCAGTTCCTCGAAGCGAGCCACTTCACCCTGAGCTTCCAGTGTTACGCGCTGTTTGTACGCCTGAGCTTCCTGAGTCATACGGTTGACCTGACCGCGAGCACGAGGCTCGATTTCGCGCGCATAGGCTTCCGCTTCACGAATAAAGCGTTGTTCATCCTCTTGGGCGGCGATGGCGTCATCGAAGGCGTCTTTGACTTGTTCTGGCGGACGAGCGTCTTTAAAGTTCACTTCCAGAATACTCACGCCCATGTCATAGGGCTCGATGATGCTGCTCAACTCTTCCCAGACTTCCTGACGGGTTTGCTCCCGTCCGCTAGTCAGTACCTGATCCATTTCCGAGTGGCCCACCACATAGCGAATGGCGCTATCCAGTGCGTGGCTCAGGCTGGCGTCGGGGTCGACCACCGCAAAGATGTACTTGAACGGATCACTAACCCGATACTGGATTTCCATTTCCACCCGAACCACGTTCTCGTCTTCGGTCAGCATAAATCCAGAGGCTGGCATGGTACGGACTTCCTGAACGTTAACCGGGTGAACTTTGTCCACAAAGGTTGGCTTCCAGCGTAGGCCGGGGTCTTCGAACCGGTTAAACTCGCCAAAACGCAGTACTACGCCGCGCTCAGCTTCGTTCAGGGTATAAAAACCACTGATAAACCAGATGATCACCAGAATACCGGCGATCACGCCGGCGCCGATGCCACCAAAGCCTTTACCCGAAGGTTTACCACCTCCGCCACCGGTAAATTTGCCGAAAAACTTCTTAAATACCTCGTCGAGATCCGGCGGACCCTGATCACGACCCCCGCGGTTTTTCCACGGGTCATTATTGTTGCCACCAGGCTCATTCCAGGCCATGTTGTTCTCCGTTAAGTAAAGTTAAGATTGTTGCGTCACGTACGAAGGGAGACGTTCGTCCGTGCGTTTGGTCATCTGATTCCAGTCACTGACGGGCATGCGCACATTCACCAACCAGTTGCCCTCAGCATCGTAATTCTCATTTGAGGTACACTGCATACGTAGCAGTTCGCTGCGCAGTTTACCTTCGCTAGGCGGTATTCGCAGCCGGTACTCTACCATACTCTTACTCAGACGCTCAGTGAGCGCCTCGAATAACAGGTCGATACCCCGATTCTGTTGGGCCGACAGCCAGACTCTGACGGGCTGGCCCTGTTCGTCGCGATCGATGCGTGGCTCGGTATCTTCCAAACGATCAATTTTGTTGCATACCACCAACTGTGGTACTTCGCCGGCGTCAATCTCTTCGAGCACTTCGTTTACTGAATCGATATTGTCGCGAAAATGCTCGTCGGAATAGTCCACCACGTGTAAGAGTAGCTCAGCTTCCTGAGTTTCCTGCAAGGTGGCCTTAAACGCCGCCACCAGATCATGGGGCAAGTGGCGAATAAATCCAACCGTATCGGCCAAAATTGCCGGGCCTACATCCTGCAACTGGATCTTACGTAAGGTCGGGTCCAGGGTGGCAAACAATTGGTCCGCTGCATAAACCTGCGATTCAGTCATGGTATTGAACAGGGTCGACTTTCCGGCGTTCGTGTATCCCACCAGCGACAGGGTCGGAATTTCCCGACGGCTCCGGGCGCGGCGCCCTTGCTCTCGCTGCTTTTGTACTTTCTGCAGCCGCTTCAGGATATTGTTAATGCGGCCTCTTAGCAGACGACGGTCGGTTTCAAGCTGGGTTTCACCCGGGCCGCGCAGACCGATACCACCCTTTTGCCGTTCCAAGTGCGTCCAGCCGCGTACCAGCCGGGTGGAAATATGCCTTAACTGGGCCAGCTCTACCTGCAACTTACCCTCGTGAGTACGGGCACGCTGGGCAAAAATATCCAGAATCAGTCCAGTGCGATCCAGTACACGGCATTGGCAGAGCTTTTCCAGGTTGCGCTCCTGAGAGGGACTCAGGCTGTGGTTAAACAAGACCAGCTTGGCGCCGTGATGTTTTACCGCCTGGGCGATTTCTTCGGCCTTGCCACTGCCAACAAAGTATTTAGGGTTCGGTGTGGAACGGGAGCCGGTGACCACATCTAAGGTCTCAACACCGGCCGACGACGCCAGCATCAGCAACTCTTCCAGATCTTCTTTGCTGCCGTCGTCAGGGAAATCTATATGAACCAGTACCGCCTGTTCACCTGCTTCATAACGGTCAAACAAGCATTTGTCTCCTGTTAAGCGAGTTAGTCCTCGTCATTATCAGGATTTGACTGGGTATGCGCAACCGATGGGATGGGACGAGCGGGAACCACAGTGGAAATAGCGTGCTTATAAACCATCTGACTGACGGTATTTTTCAGCAAAATGACAAACTGATCGAACGATTCCACCTGACCCTGAAGCTTAATGCCATTGACCAGATAGATCGACACCGGGATACGCTCTTTGCGCAACGCGTTTAAGAAGGGGTCTTGTAATGATTGGCCCTTAGCCATGGTGGTATCCTTTTGTTTTTATTATCGAGTGTGCGTTTTTTATTATCGGCTAAAAAGCGGCTTTAACCAAGGAGTTACGCCGCTCATCTAAGACCTTCTAATAATGACAGCACAGTGTCAAGGTTATTTGTAGCAAAGCTGTCCAGCCATTGCACATCAGACCAGCTACGCAGCCAGGTGAATTGACGCTTTGCCAGTTGGCGGGTAGCCACAATGCCCTTAAAGCGCATCTGCTCATGGTCTTGCTTGCCGTCCAGGTAATCCCACATCTGTCGGTAGCCCACGCAGCGGATGGACGGCAGGTCCGGATGCAGATCCGGCCGCTGATAAAGCCTGGCAACCTCCTGTTCAAAGCCCTGCTCCAACATTAAATCGAAGCGCTGCTCTATGCGCTGATGCAGCACCGCCCGCTCCTCGGGAGCTATGGCCAGTTGCAGCGTTGGATAGGATAAAGCAGGTAGCTTCTGACGAGTGAGCTCGGTCATAGACTGACCACTGATACGATAGACCTCAATGGCTCGCATGAGCCGTTGAGGGTCATTAGGATGAATGCGCTCGGCGGAGGTTGGATCGATGACTCTGAGCTCGTCATGGAGCGCCTGCCAGCCCTGCTGTTCTGCCTGACGCTCGATTTGTTGCCGGATAGCAGGATTGGCTTCGGGCAGCGGCGACATGCCCTCTATCAGTGCCTTAAAGTACATCATGGTGCCACCCACCAATAGCGGGATACGGCCCTGCGCAATGATGTCCTCAATATGAGCCAGTGCATCGCGGCGAAATTCAGCTACCGAATAGGTTTCGGCTGGATCTTTGATATCGATCAGCCGGTGGGGCGCGAGGGATAATTCTTCGGCGCTGGGTTTGGCGGTGCCGATGTCCATGCCCTTATAAATCAGTGCCGAGTCCACGCTGATGATGTCGCAGGGTAGGTGGCGCACCAATTCCAGGGCCAGCGCGGTTTTTCCAGAGGCGGTGGGCCCCATCAAGCTGATCACGACAGGTTTATTCATTGATAAGGCTTTCCACGGATAGACGCCGGGCTCCGGATAGAGAAGCCGGTTCCTGTTCACTCTGAGTCCAGCAACGTACCAGGTGTTCTAGTTGACCGTCGTCTAAGGGCGCGCGCTGGCGGGCGATAATGTCACTCAGTGTCGCGACTTCGCCGTCCCAGGGGTTATCCATCAGCGTTGTCAGGGTGCTGGCCCAGTCCAGTTGCCTCAGGCCCGCTGGCACTTGCTTGATTAATACCCGCCCAGGTAGACGCTGTATGTGGATGCCCAGGGTTTCTAAGCGAGTTTCAAAATCCATCGCTAAGTTTTCTTTGAGGACAACAGAGATCGGCATCAGCAAGGGTTGGGAGACCGGTTGTTGCTGCAGCTGCTGTTGTAGGTAATGGCTGTCCAGTGTCTGGGTGGGGATTAGCCAGAGCTGCTCGTCCTGACGCAGCAGGATATGCTTTGAGTCCAGCGGCATCCAGTGGGACATGGTAACCTCATGCGGATGCTTCTCTACCGTCATCAGTCGCTGATAGTTTTGGCTGGCGCCCGACGAGGGCGGGCGGCTCTGTGATGCGTACCTGCCGCTGGCTTCGGCGACCCGAGGTTGCAGCGGGCGAATATAGTTATGTTCGGGCTCGACTCTGGGCAGTTCACTGACGGAGGCCGCTTGTTGCGGGCGCTGAAGTGACTCTGAACCTGTAGTTAGGGTCTGGTTTAAAACATCGGCCAAGGCCCGATAAATAAAATCATGTACCAGCCGGGCCTGATGAAAGCGCACCTCGTGTTTGGCCGGGTGTACATTCACATCCACCTGCTTGGGGTCCAGCTCCAGGTAGAGGACAAAGCCAGGGTAGTCTTCGCCGGGATGAACTTCATTAAACACCTGTCGAATAGCGTGATTAATCAGCTTGTCGCGCATCATGCGACCATTCACATAAACAAACTGATGCTCGGGCTGGTGGCGACGTTCCAGGCTCAGCCATCCATGTAGCCGCAGGCCGTCGTACTGACTGTCGAGGGTCAGGGCTTGCTGCATAAAACTCTCGCCACAGACCCGGGCAATGCGCTTTTCCCGGGCGGCGGCATTCTTAGCAGCCGGATAATGGCGTACCCGTTTGCCATTGTGTTTGAGGGTGAAGCCCACCTCAAATTGGCTTAGGGCAATACGCCTAATCAGCTCGTCGATATGGCTGAACTCGGTTTTTTCAGTGCGCAGGAACTTACGGCGCGCCGGCGTATTGAAAAACAGATCCTGAATATCCACACTGGTGCCGTCCGGATGGGCCACCGGTTGCACCTTTACCGCCAATTCGGCGCCTTCGGCGAAGGCCTGCCAGGCCGCTTCCTGTGACTGGGGCTTTGAGCTGATGGTCAGCCGGGCCACCGAACTGATGGACGCCAGCGCCTCGCCACGAAAGCCCAGGCTGGCGATCTGCTCTAAGTCGTCCAAACAATGGATCTTGCTGGTGGCATGGCGGCTCAGGGCCAGTTCAAGCTCGCTTTTGGCGATGCCTTTACCGTTGTCACGCACCAGAATGCGCTTATGGCCTCCCTTGTCGATATCGATTTCAATGCGATCGGCGCCCGCATCCAGACTGTTTTCCACCAGCTCTTTGACCACCGACGAGGGGCGTTCCACTACTTCACCGGCGGCGATCTGATTGGCCAGTATCGGAGGTAATATCTGAATTGACATGACTTAGCGAGGGATGGTCAGCACCTGGCCGACCTTGACCATATCGGAGCTGAGATTATTGGCTGACTTAATTCGTGATACCGACACATTGTAGCGTTGGGCGAGCAGTGACAGAGATTCCCCCCGGGCGACCTTGTGGTGACGATTTTCCCGTTTGTGTCTGGCCCACAGGGTGCCGTCGGGAGGCATACGGCGGAAATAACGGGTAATGGCACTGTGCATGGCGCTGGCGAGATTCTGGCGGAACTTAAGCCAGTTTAGGTTCTTCTCTTCCCTGGGGTTGGAAATAAAACCGGTCTCTACCAGGATCGAAGGAATGTCGGGCGAGGTGAGCACCGCTAAACTGGCAGCCTGAGGCTTGTGTTTGTGCATGTGGGTGATTTCGTCCAGGTCCTTGATCAACTCCCGGCTTATTTCATAACTGGTGGACAGCGAGTGGTCCATGGACATATCCAGCAGCGCCTGGGTCAGGTAGCGTTCGCTGGCGGTGTCTTCGATCACCTGAGCGGCACCGCCCAGTAACGCCGAGTGTTTCTCGGTGCTTTCCAGCCAGCGGCCCAGCTCGGAGTTGGCCCGTCGCATGGACAATACCCATACTGAGGCCCCGCTGGGCCCAGGGGTGCGAAAGGCATCGGCGTGCACGGACACCAGCAGGTCGGCCTTGTGCTTACGCGCCAGTTCGGTGCGTTTATTCAGGCCCACGTAGTAATCACCGGTGCGGATCAAAATGGCGCGCATGCCCTCTGTGTCATTGATCTTGTCGGCCAGTAGCTTGGCGATACTCAGCACCACGTTTTTCTCATAACTGCCTGCCGCGCCAATAGAGCCGGGATCCTCACCACCGTGACCGGCATCCACCGCCACGATGATATCCCGTTCGCCGGAGTCTTTGCGGCTTTTGACCACCCGTTCGCCCTGGTCTCCTTTGCGCTCCAAGTCGATAACCAAGCGATCCTGATAGGGCTTGGTGGGCGGCAGGGCAAAGATTTCCGTGTTTACGTCCTCGTTGAGCTCCAGCACAAGGCGGACGCCTGAGGCATTCTTGGGGCTGGAGTAACGTAACTTGCCCAACACATCGCTATCATTACTGATCTGGCTTAAGTTGAGGGTTTTTTCTGTATTAGCCAGATCAATCACCAAGCGACGCGGGTTGTTCAGGTTGAAGTAAGTGAAATCGGGTTTTGACTGCATATCCAGCACCACCCGGGTACTGGTAGGAGAAGGCCAGATGCGTACACCATCGATTTTGTTGCTGGCGCCCAAAACAGAGCCGCTGACCAGTAACATCAGTCCGGCTGTCACAAACAGTAATTTAGTAAGACATTTTGCTGTCATGGGTTGTGGTGCGTAATTGTTGTAATAAGAGGTCGCCCTTTTCAGACTGGCTTTCCAGCTTCAGAGTTCGTCCGTCGCCGGTAAAATTTATATTAATCTGCAGATCGGCCGCTGCCAAGAGGCCGGCACCTTTTTCCGGCCACTCGATCAGACTGATGCAGTCTTCGGCAAAATAATCACGAATACCGATAAACTCCAGCTCTTCAGGATCGGCCAGGCGATAGAGGTCAAAGTGAAACAGCCGCCAGCCTCGGACTTCATAGGGTTCTACCAGAGTATAGGTGGGGCTTTTGACCCTACCGGAATACCCCCTGGCCTGAATAAAGGCACGACAAAAGCTGGTTTTACCGGCACCTAAATCGCCATTAAGGTAGACCACCATGGCGTGTTGGCAATGTTTGGCTAACTGTTGCGCCAACGCTTGGGTAGCTTGTTCATCGGCACAATAAAACTCGAGCTGCATCAGTGATTCACCAGTTCCCGGATTCGGTGGATAACGTCGCTGGCGATCATACCACGTTGCCCTTGATTTGCAGCATCCAGATCGGCCGCACGGCTATGCAGACAAGTGCCTAGCAAAGCCGCCTCGGCGGGAGGGATGCCCTGTGCCAGCAGACCGCCTAAGACCCCGCTGAGCACATCGCCCATGCCGGGGGTGGCCATGCCCGGATTGCCGTCCTGGCAGACGGCAGTTCGCTTGTCATCAGCAATCAGGCTGCCAGCACCTTTCAGGATTACGGTTGTGTGGCTGACCTCCTGTAATTGCCTGGCAGCGGTAAACCGATCCTGCTCAATGTCTTTGCCTTGATTATCCAGAATGCGGGCGGCTTCTCCGGGGTGAGGCGTGATGATGGTGGATTCAGGCAGGCTAAGTTCCTGATGTGAAGCCCACAGGTTTAGTCCGTCGGCATCCAATACCAAGGACTTAGGAGTGCGGCTTAATATGTTCATGGTGCGCAGAAACAGGCTGGTGCCCCAGTCATCGGTGCCTAAGCCCGGGCCCAGTACGACGGTGGTGGCCCATTGTAGTAGGGTGTCGAGTTGGCTGGCATCGCCACTGACCATAAGCTCGGGGCGGCCCTGGCTAACGGTGGCTACGGAGTCTCTGTGACATAGGACTTTTACCGGACCCGAGCCGGCACGCAAGGCTGCCTCTCCTGTTAATCGTATAGCCCCGGCCATACCCACATTACCGCCAATGCAGAGCAGTCGCCCGCAGCTGTTCTTATGGGCTGTTGCTACTCTGGCGGGCAAGGGAGCCAACTGCTTAAAGCCAACATGCAAGGCGGAATGTGTGGCACGGGCGTCGAAAATATCGCCAATGCCGAGTGGGTTAAAGTGCAGTTCACCACAATGGGCTTTGCCCTGACCGGTGACCAGTCCGGGCTTAATAGCCACCAGGGTTACCGTATGATTGGCCTGGATTGCTTCTCCCCCGGTAAATCCCGTATCGGCGGGCACGCCAGAGGGGATATCGATACTCAGTACTTCGGTGGAGGAACCATTGACTGCCTCGATGATCTCTTTGTACGGCGATTTAACCGCGCCCTTAACGCCGGTACCTAAGATTCCGTCTATGATGAGATCAAAGTCGCCGAGTGTTACCGGCCAGGCCTGGTCCACACCACCGATCTCCTGCCACAGATGGCTGGCGCGGCGAGTATCGTCCGAATACTTATCGGCGTTGCCTAAGGCACACAGGGTCACATCCAGTCCTTGCTGACGGGCCAGGCGTGCTACCACGTAGCCATCGCCGCCGTTATTGCCATGACCGACTAGCACCAGCAGGCGGCGGGCACTGGGATAGCTCTCTTGTAAGCGACGGAACACCGCCATACCAGCGCGTTCCATCAGGGTATACATGTCCAGGCCAGCTTGCTGGGCGGCCTGGGGCTCTTGCCTGCGAACCTCATCGGCAGTATACAGCTTCTGTGATAGACTCAGGGGTCTTTCAAGGGCGTTATAGTGTTTCAATGGCACACCTCACTGACGAGCAATTACAAAGCTTATCTGAAAATATCAAGGCCTGGGGCAAAGCGCTAGGTTTCCAGGCTGTGGGGATCAGCGATGTGGATCTCAGTCAGCACGAAGCTCACCTACAAGCCTGGCTGGACAGGCAGATGCACGGTGAGATGGATTATATGGCCGCACACGGCATGAAACGCGCCCGTCCGGCCGAGCTGGAGCCGGGAACAGTGCGGGTGGTGAGTGTGCGTATGAACTATCTACCCCCCGACGCCAGCTTTGCAAGGACCTTAAAGGATCCGCAGAAAGGCTATGTGAGTCGTTATGCGGTGGGGCGGGATTATCATAAGCTGTTAAGGAAGCGTCTTAAGCAGCTGGGGCAGAAAATCCAGCAGCACTGTGAAGCATTAAACTTTCGGCCGTTCGTTGATTCGGCGCCGGTCTTGGAACATGCCATTGCCGAGAAGGCCGGGATCGGCTGGACCGGTAAGCACTCACTGACACTCAGTAAAGACGCCGGTTCCTGGTTTTTTCTGGGTGAACTGTTTATTAGTTTGCCCTTGCCGGTAGATCAGCCTGTCGAAGAAGCCTGCGGTAATTGTACCGCTTGTCTGACAGCCTGCCCGACTGGGGCCATTGTCGAACCCTATGTGGTAGATGCCAGAAAATGCATTTCCTATCTGACTATCGAACTTAAGGGCGCAATTCCTGAGCAGTACCGGCCCTTATTGGGGAATCGTATCTACGGCTGTGATGATTGCCAGCTTATCTGCCCCTGGAATCGCTATGGGCAGCTTACCGATGAGGGCGATTTTCATCCCCGGCAGAATTTACATCAGCAGGAACTCTTGGACTTGTTTGCGTGGGATGAAGAGACCTTTCTGAGCAAGACTCAGGGCTCGCCTATTCGGCGTATCGGCCATGAGTCCTGGCAGCGCAATATCGCGGTGGCATTGGGGAATGCCTCTTATTCTATAGACATTACTGAAGCCCTGGAACAGGCTCGGCCCCGATCCAGTGAGCTCGTGAGAGAGCACATTGACTGGGCATTGGCGCAGCAGGAACGTCGTCGTTATCAGGCGACTCCGGTCAGCCGTCAGCAGCAGCGACTGATCCGGAGTATTGAGAAGGGCTTACCCAGAGACGCTTAGCCTTTCTGGTGGTAAGGGCGACTAAATTTGTGCACCGCGTCCACAAAAGTTTTGGCGTTTTCCGGTGGCACGTCGGGGTGAATACCATGACCCAGGTTAAACACGTGGCCCTCGCCCTCACCGAAGCCAGCCAGAATGGTTTTCACTTCATGTTCGATGCGTGTGGGCGTTGCGTAAAGCATGGAAGGGTCCATATTGCCCTGCAAAGTGACCAGATGACCGACTCGCGCTTTGGCGTCGGCAATATTGGTGGTCCAGTCCAGGCCGATGCCATCACAACCAGTGGCGGCGATGCTTTCCAGCCACTGACCGCCGTTTTTGGTAAACAGCGTTACCGGGATGCGCAGTCCCTCGTACTCACGGTGCAGACCCTGCACAATCTTATGCATATACTGCAGTGAGAAGTCTTTATAGTCTCTGGGCGACAGCACCCCGCCCCAAGTATCGAATACCATCACCGATTGAGCGCCCGCCTCGATCTGGGCGTTAAGATAGTCGATCACCGCGTCGGCCAGTTTATCCAACAGCAGATGTAAGGCTTTGGGCTCGGCAAAGGCCATCTTCTTAATCTTGGTAAACGCCTTACTGGAGCCTCCCTCGATCATATAGGTCGCCAGGGTCCAGGGGCTGCCGGAAAAACCGATAAGCGGCACTTCGCCTTTGAGGTTTTTGCGGATGGTGGACACTGCATTCATCACATATTGCAGTTCCTGGTTTGGGTCCACCTTAGGCAGCGCCTCAATCTCAGCCATCGAAGTCAAGGGCCGTTCGAATTTAGGACCTTCGCCTTTTTCGAAATACAGTCCCAGACCCATGGCATCGGGAATGGTCAGAATATCGGAAAACAGGATGGCGGCATCCAGATCGAAACGGCGCAGCGGCTGAAGAGTCACTTCACAGGCCAGTTCGGCGTTGCGGCACAGGCTCATAAAGTCGCCAGCCTGACCGCGCACCTCGCGATATTCAGGCAAATAACGCCCGGCCTGACGCATCATCCACACCGGGGTGACATCCACCGGTTGTTTTGACAGGGCGCGCAGATAACGATCGTTTTTAAGAGACGACATAAACTTCCTAAAAGTGGGACACTAGACGCAGCGCATTTTATCAGTAAACAGGCAGGATGTGATGATATGACGCAAATGTTTCAATTTTTTTATACCAATTCGTGCGGGCTTTTGGTCTCTCAGAGCGGGTCAGAAGGTCTTAGTTCAAGGCGGGGTTTCGCGGACATAGTGGAGCTACGTCAAGAAGCGCCAACACAGAGATAAGGCCTTCTGGCCGCTCCCTTTGGGCAAGCCTAAAAGGCACTCTGACTGTGTTAAGGCACCTCGATTTAGCCCCACTAAACCATCGATACCTTGCCTTGCCAGGGCCCCTTTTAATCTTGCTGAATGAAAAAAAGCCCGCACGAATTGGTATTATAACTTGCGCAATTTGTAACCCCTCTGCTATAAAACTGTTGCGCTAGTGAAAATCCAAACAAAAAGAAGCCCGATAACACGGGACCTCCACGCTAACGTCATTACGGCCTTACTCCCCGGAGTAAGGCTTTTTTATATGCAGGACGTATGGTATCCCTCGAATGCAGGAGCAATTGGAGGGAGATGTTCAGGAATGAGCCGACAGAAAACCGCTCCTGCGTTTTCTGCATTTCCGACATCCATGGCGGTCCGGTGCGCTTTGCGCACGAGGGGTGACTTAACGTCACGCCGAGAGCGGCGAACGCGAGGCCTTGGGCGAACCGCGCGTGTCATTGGCGAGGGCGCGCAGCCAATGAAGCGGTGAGCGGGAGGGCAATGGATGCCCGACCTGGGCTTTTGCTGGAGGCAGGACGCTGTAAGCAAAAGGCCGAGCTGGCATATCGCCCCATGGAAGGGTGACAGTGTTAGCGTACGGTGATGTCCGTGATTGAACGGGCAAATGTCAGGATTAGCCTCCCTGCTTAATACGATACGCCATCCGTGGCGCACCGCCCCATTTTTCAGCTCACACCCGCTTTTTGGAAAAGCGGTGAACATCGGAGCAAAGCGACGATGGCCCGTAGGGCGAGTATCAGGACGATACGAGTAAAAATGGGGGAAAAGACCAAGGTGGCCCGTGGACCCCCTAAGCGTGTCGGTCAGGCTTGCAAAAAGCGGGTCGCTCACACTCACATCCCTGTTCGTCTTCGCTTAATTCTCGTCAGTGATAATTAACCCACTTTTTCCGGCGCCTGTCCGCCACAGGGTGTTTTAACGGACCATGGGTGCAAAGCCTGGACTTTTGTGCTTAAAGTTGGATTCCCTTAAATGGAAGGCAGGGTGACGGGACTGGCAGACATGGAGGTCTATGTTGGTCTCCAACAGATCCTGATTCTGGCCCACGGCCATTGGTAAATTGCTAAGTCCCTGTTTGAACATTCCTATTCACCACATGCTCGATCAGCCGTCCGGCAATCGACAATTTCGGTGGCGTGTTGGGTAGGTCATCCATGTCGTACCAGTCGGCGTGCAGGATTTCCTCGCCATCAACTCTTATCTCACCACCGGCATGTTCGGCGGTAAAACCCATCATTAATGAATGAGGGAACGGCCAGGGTTGGCTGTGAAAATAGTTCAGGTTTGTTATCTCGATGCCTACTTCTTCCATGACTTCTCGGTGGACAGCTTGTTCCAGACTCTCGCCGCTTTCCACAAAACCGGCCAGAACCGACATCATTCCGTCTTTGTGGCGGCCTCCCTGGGCTAACAGTAGTTGCTCACCCTTAGTAATGGCGACGATCACGCAGGGGGATACTCTGGGGTAGCAGCGGTGCTGGCATTGGTGACAATGCATGGCGTACTCCCAATTAACCGGTGTCATGGCTTGACCGCACTGGCCGCAGTAGCGATGTGTTCGGTAAAAGTGAGTCAATTGCCAGGCGCGGGCCATAACGCCGAACGCTTCTTTGGGTTCGGCCATTAGGGCTTGCCGGAGGCTGACTGATTCCAACAAGTCCTGGTCAGGTTGTTCAAGGCCCATATCCACGATGTAGCACGGAGTATCTTGGTGGGGCTCCAGTGGCAATACCCGGTCTGCGTAATGATGCAGAAAGGTCAGTTCCTGCCATTGAGCCTGCAACATACCGGGCTGATGGCGAAGCTGCAACAGGGTTTTACCGCTGAAAATAAACCAGAAGGCGTCTTGATTCGGTTCAGGAAGCTGGAACATAGGGTCAATATTGTAAAGGGCTCTGACCAGAGCCTAACCCGAGTCGAACCTGTTTTGCCAGCGGCTAACTTTGGTATACTGGTTTTTCGATAGAGTCTCTGGCGTAAGTCAGGGCAAGTAAGGAATTCGTATGCTAACCAAGAACGAACAAGCCAAGCAGAAGTGGGGTGGTGCCAACCAGGCCATCGATAACTGGCTGAACGAGCGTCAGGAGTTGCTGGTCAGATATTGTCACCTCGCCGGTTTGCCGCCCTTTGAGCGCGATGCGCAGGCGTTGCCGGATGCACAAAGCATCGAAGACTTCTGCTCATTATTGATGGATTATGTCTCAGCGGGCCACTTTGAGGTTTATGACAAAGTAGTGGAAAACAGTAAGGATCAGGAGAAAGGCAAGGCCTTGGCCGACGAGCTCTATCCAGCTATTAGTGCGACCACCGATAAGGCGCTCAGCTTCAACGATAGCTACGCTGCGATCAGTGATGAGCAGAATCTCAATGGTTTTGATAAACACCTCTCCGCTCTCGGAGAAGCCATAGAGACTCGCCTGGAGCTGGAAGATCAACTGATAAACCGCCTGTATAAACAGCTTTAGCACCGGTCCTTGTTGCCGGCATACACCGGAGAACAAAGGACTTGGAAACAAAAACGCCCGCTGTCAGCGGGCGTTTGTCGTCTGGAATCGGCGATTAGCTCTTTTGCCGCCGCATGGCGTCGAAGAACTCATCATTGGTCTTGGTCATGGACAGTTTATCGATCAAAAACTCAATGGCGTCGATTTCTGACATGTCATGCACAATTTTGCGCAAGATCCACATCTTCTGCAGCTCTTCCTGCGAGGTCAGCAACTCTTCGCGACGGGTGCCGGAACGGTTGAAGTCGATAGCCGGGAACACGCGTTTTTCGGCGATCTTACGATGCAGATGCAGCTCCATGTTACCGGTGCCTTTAAACTCTTCGTAGATAACCTCGTCCATCTTAGAGCCTGTGTCGATCAAGGCTGTGGCAATAATGGTCAGGCTGCCGCCTTCTTCCACATTCCGTGCTGCACCAAAGAAACGCTTGGGTTTATGCAGAGCATTGGCATCCACACCACCGGTTAATACCTTACCAGATGAAGGAATGACGGTGTTGTAGGCGCGGGCCAGACGAGTAATCGAGTCCAGCAGGATGACGACGTCTTTCTTATGCTCCACCAGGCGCTTGGCTTTTTCAATCACCATCTCGGCCACTTGTACGTGGCGGTTAGCAGGCTCATCGAAGGTTGAAGCTACGACTTCGCCCTGAACCAGGCGTTGCATCTCAGTCACTTCCTCGGGACGCTCGTCAATCAACAGCACCATCAGGGTGCATTCGGGATAATTGGCGGCGATGGACTGGGCGATGTTCTGTAGCAGAAGGGTCTTACCGGCTTTCGGCGGTGCCACAATCAGGCCACGCTGGCCGCGGCCAAAGGGGGAAGCCAGATCCAGAACCCGGGCAGTGATATCTTCGGTACTGCCGTTACCACGTTCCATTCTCAGACGCTCGGTGGCATGCAGCGGCGTCAGGTTTTCGAACAGGATCTTGCTGCGAGAGTTTTCCGGCTTATTGAAGTTAACTTCGTTGATCTTCAACAGGGCAAAGTAACGCTCACTGTCTTTGGGCGGGCGGATTTTGCCGGAAATGGTATCGCCGGTGCGCAGGTTAAAGCGGCGGATCTGGCTGGGAGACACATAAATATCATCGGGGCCAGCTAAGTAAGACGAGTCCGCCGAACGCAGGAAGCCAAAGCCATCCTGCAGAATTTCTAATACGCCGTTGCCGAAAATGTCTTCGCCGCTTTTGGCGTGAGCCTTTAAGATGGCAAAGATGATATCTTGTTTACGGGCGCGGGCCATATTTTCGAGGCCCATGTTTTGTGCCAACTCAACGAGTTCGTTGATCGGCTTAGTTTTTAGTTCCGTTAGGTTCATATCGGTGGGTCTTAGTGGTTGAAAATGTGCTCGTTATGCTACTCACGCAAGATGTTGTTATTGCTTTTTTGCGTTATGCGATTTATTAACAGAATGCGTCGGAAAACGCGTAGGACTTGTGTTCAGGGCGATAAGCGTCTGAGAACACCGCTTAAATTAGCACCAATTCAGGTTAGCGTCTAGATTTTTATCAAAAACCTTAAGTAGCGGCGAAATTACGGGTCTAAAGGGAAAAACAAGCCCGGCACTGGGCCGGGCTGTGTCGCTTACAGGTTCTCGTTTAAGAACTCGGTCAGTTGAGCCTTAGACAGGGCTCCTACTTTAGTGGCTGCGACACTACCGTCTTTAAACAGCAGCAGTGTTGGGATGCCGCGGATGCCGTATTTCGGTGGCGTGTCGGTATTTTGATCGACATTCAGCTTACCAACTGTTAATTTGCCTTCGAATTCGTTCGCCACATCCTCTAGAATGGGGGCGATCATTTTACAGGGGCCACACCATTCAGCCCAGAAATCTACCAGCACAGGGGTGCTTGAGTTGATAACGTCGGCTTCAAAACTGTCGTCAGATAACTGGATTATTTTGTCGCTCATTGAATATTCTCCAAAATTTTTGCTGCCCATTGGTCGGCAGGAACGGGAATTTGTACTCGAAAACGTAAACCTAGTGCAAGCACAGATAAGCTATTAGCTATGCAAACAACTTATTTAACTGACACTCACTTCTCCGAATTGGCTCTGCATCCTGATGTGGTCAAGGCCCTCAGTGAGAGTAACTTCCAACATTGCACGCCGATTCAGGCCCTCAGCATTCCTACCATGGTGGAAGGACGAGATGTGGCCGGACAGGCACAAACCGGAACCGGTAAAACTATCGCATTTCTTGCCGGGACATTCCACCACCTTCTGAAAGCTGAAAATCCATCGGGCAATCAACCCAGAGCTATTATCATGGCTCCTACGCGCGAGCTGGCGGTTCAGATCTTCAATGATGCCGAGATGTTGAGCCAGCACACTGGTTTATCGCTTGGCCTTATATATGGTGGTGAGGGCTATCAAAGTCAACGGGAAGTGCTGGAAAAAGGGGTAGATATCATCATCGGCACGACCGGCCGTATCATCGATTACTATAAGCAGGGCTTGTTCTCACTGGAACATATTCAGGTGGCGGTGCTGGACGAAGCGGATCGCATGTTTGATTTGGGCTTCATTAAAGACATCCGCTATTTATTCCGTCGCATGCCTGAGGCTACGAAACGATTGAGTATGTTGTTCTCGGCGACCCTGTCGATGAGGGTGCAGGAACTGGCTTATGAACACATGAACGATCCTGTTCACTTGCAAATAGAGCCTCAGCAGATGACCGCCAGCCGCGTGCAGGAAGAGCTGTTCTATCCTTCCAACGAAGACAAGATGTTGTTGTTGCTAACACTGTTGGAAGAGGAATGGCCGGACAAGGCTATCGTTTTTGCCAATACGAAACACGCCTGTGAAAAGCTTTATGACTGGCTGAAAGCAGACAAGCACCGTGTGGGCTTGCTCAGTGGTGATGTGCCGCAGAAAAAGCGCCTCAGCATTATGGATCAGTTTAGTAAAGGGAAGTTGGACATCCTGGTGGCCACAGATGTGGCGGCCCGGGGCCTGCATATTGAAAAAGTGACTCATGTGTTTAACTACGATCTGCCCGATGACGCAGAAGACTACGTGCATCGCATCGGGCGGACTGGTCGTGCGGGGAAGAGTGGACATGCCATCAGCTTTGCCTGTGAAAAATACGCACTGAACCTGCCGGCAATTGAGGAGTACATCCGCCATCCCATCCCTGTGAGTGATTACGATGCCTCGGCGTTGCTGGACGACTTGACACCGCCCAAGCCCCACTATAAAAAGCGTATGCAAAGTGGTAAAAACTACAATAAAGGGCGTTCACGGAATCCAAAAAAGAGCAATCGATGAGTACGGACTCGCTGATCACTGACATTCGGCCGGAGCAGTATTATGCGGCGGTCGATTTAGGCTCCAACAGCTTTCACTTGTTGATTGTCAGGGTCAGCCATGGTCATGTACACATTGTTGGCAAGGTTAAACAGAAAGTACGCCTGGCGGCGGGTCTGAACGACAACAATGAGTTGGACGAACTGGCCATGGAGCGGGGCTGGAAATGCCTCGAAACCTTCGCCGAGCGCCTGAAAGATATTCCCCAGCAACACATCCAGGTGGTGGCTACAGCGACTCTGAGACTGGCTACCAATGCCGAAGTTTTTGTGCGCAAGGCCAATGAGATCCTGGGACACAAGATCCGTGTGATCTCCGGTGAGGAAGAGGCTCGTCAAATCTACCTCGGTGTGGCCTATACATCGGCCAACCAGGGGCGGACTCTGGTGATTGACATTGGCGGTGCCAGCACCGAGGTGATTCTCGGACAGGAGCAAACGCCAGAGCAGTTGGTGAGCCTGGAGCTGGGTTGTGTGACCTATTTGTCCCGCTACTTCCCCGAAGGCGTATTGACCAGAGCCAACTTCGACGCGGCGATGAAAGCAGCCAAGATGGTTATCGAGCCGGTCGCTGAACGCTTCACCCAATCACAGTGGCAACAATGCCTGGGGGCCTCGGGAACACCGCAGGCGGTGACTGAAATTCTGGTATCCCAAGGCATCAATGACGCCATTCGTTTGCACCATCTGCATGAATTTATCGATAAGGCCATCGACTGTGGCAGCCTGGAACAATTAACCATCGATGGCTTGGCAGAGAGCCGTCGTCCGGTATTCCCCAGCGGTCTGGCCATACTCACGGCCTTGTTTGAGGTGCTGGGGATTGAGCAAATGCAGATAGCCGGAGGAGCGCTGCGTGAGGGGCTTATCTACGGCATGCTGGAGAATATACAACACGATAACGTCAGAGAACAGACGCTGGGTAACCTGATGCGCCAGTTCCATATCGATACACATCAGGCCATGCGGGTGGCGCAAACAGCAGAGAACCTCTGGCAGCAGCTCGGACAAAATGGATGCGAAGTAGGCGCACTGGGCACCGATGTCAGTGAATTGCTGTGGGCGGCCTCATGCCTGCACGAAATCGGCTTGCACATTGGCTATAAGCACAGTCACCGTCACGGAGGCTACATTCTTAATCACGTGCCGATGCCAGGGTTTAACAAGCTGCAACAGGAGTGCATCCGTGACCTGGTCGCTAATCACCGTCAGGAAATTGATCTGGGTCTGTTTGATAATTACCAACAGCAGACGGCGGATAAGCTAAAGCTGATGTGTCGTATGTTGCGGCTGGCTCATGTGCTGTCGGTGCGACGTAAGGACGATTTGTTGCCGGAGATTAAAATTACGCTGGATGGTCAAAAACTTGAGCTGCGGTTTCCCCCCCAGTGGCTTAAAGAGCATCCTTTGTTGGATGCGGAGCTGGCCAATGAATGCTGGCTCCAGCACAAAGCGGGCTGGAGCCTGACGGTGCATTAATTGTCGGCCAGTAGCTCGGCGGCGTCCTTGGCGAAATAGGTGAGAATGCCATCGGCACCGGCACGCTTAAAGGCCAGCAGTGACTCTAATATGACGGCGTCTTTCTCCAGCCAACCGTTGGCAAAAGCGGCGTGATGCATGGCGTATTCACCACTGACCTGATAGGCAAAAGTCGGCACCCCAAACTCGGCTTTGCAGCGTTGAACCACATCCAGATAAGGCATCCCAGGCTTGACCATCACCATATCTGCCCCTTCGTCGATGTCCATGGCAATCTCTCGCAGGGCTTCTTCGCTGTTGGCCGGGTCCATCTGGTAACTGCGTTTATTGCCCCCTTTGAGGTTATTAGCGGAGCCAACAGCATCCCGGAAGGGACCATAATAGCTGGAAGCATATTTGGCGGCATAAGACATTATGCAGGTGTTGTGATGTCCCTCAGTCTCTAAGGTTTCCCGTAATACACCGATGCGGCCATCCATCATGTCGGATGGGCCCAGAATATCTGCTCCCGCCTGAGCGTGGCTCAGGGCTTGCCTTTCCAACACCTCGATGGTGGCGTCATTGAGGACATAACCATCATCGTCGATAAGTCCATCCTGACCATGGGAGGTAAAGGGATCCAGCGCTACATCAGACATCACCCCCAATTCAGGAAATGTTTCTTTGAGCGCGCGAATGGTCTTCTGAGCCAGGCCGTCATTGTTGTAGGCTTCGGACGCAGCGTCGTTCTTGAGGTCTGACGGAATGACGGGAAACAGGGCGATGCTGGGTATTCCCAGAGCCAGGAGTTGCTCGGCCTGCCTGAGTAATAAGTCGATGGAAAGTCGTTCTACTCCCGGCATGGATGGTACTGACTCTGAGCGATTCTTTCCTTCGAGCACAAACATGGGGTAAATCAGATCGGCTGGGGTCAGTTGCGATTCGGCCACCATGCGGCGGAAAAACTCGGTGCGGCGCAAGCGGCGTGGGCGGCTGTAGGGATAACTAGACACTCTGACTCTCCTGTAAGTTAGACTCGTGAACTTCGACTCTGTTGCGGCCATTCTGTTTCGCCCGATACAAGGCTTGGTCGGCCCATTCCAGTAATTGTTCGTCCGGTTGATTCAATTCACACACGGCACAGCTGACGCCAGCGCTAATGGTCATCGCTAATGTGTCTTGCTGAACCTTAAATGGGGTTTCGGCAATGCTCTGGCGGACGCTTTCAAGCAATTGCCTGGCACCGTCGAGGTCGGTGTCTGGCAATACCATGGCAAACTCTTCGCCACCGTACCGGCAGACCTCGTCGCCGGGGCGGTTCAGCGCCCGTGCCAGCATTTGCGCTACCTGCTTTAAACATTCATCGCCGACCCTGTGCCCATGCTTATCATTGACAGATTTAAAGTGATCGATGTCGACCATCACAATGCTCAAAGGAAACCGCTGACGCCGACTGCGGCGTACTTCGGCCAGGTATTTCTTGTCAAAATGCCGACGGTTACGAATACCGGTTAATGCATCCTTGGTGGTGTATTCTTCCAGCTCGCGATTTTTCTCCGACAGCTCCCTAAGTGCAACCTCCAGCTCCAGCGTGCGCTCCTCAACTTTATACTCGAGCGCTTCGTGGGCTTGCTTTTCTGCCGCCAGACGCTGCTGTTCCAGTCGCATAGCTCTGTGTTTGGCTTGAGTGACTTCCAGTAGTTTCTGGCGATAACTCATGGCCAGACTCAGGGACAGCAAGATGACTTCCAATGTGACACCGAGCATAAGCAAATGCAGGCTGCGAAATGAGGTTTCAATCAAGGCCATGTTGTCGGCCAGGGCGAGTAAGGCGCAGAACAGCATAATAAACCAGCCCATGGTATATAACCGGGTGGCTGGAAGCGGTGTTTTCAACCAGAAGCTAATGCCAGTAATTAAAATTGTCGTCACTGCGGTTATCATCAGCAATATAAAGATTTGTAATACCCAGGGGTAAGGTAGCCAAAAGCTGACAAGCACACTGACCAGGAACAGTATGACCAAGCCTTTCAGGCCCTTATCTAGCCGGGGGCGGTAGGTCTTTACTTGTAATAGTTCGCGGCTGAATAAAACGCCAAAAACTAAAGCCAGGTTAGCGAACACCATTGATGCATGTTTCTGCCACCAGACACTCTCCGGCCATAGATATTTATACCCAATACCCAGTATTGTTATCAGTGTTAATAACACAAACAGTAGATAGCCACAGTACGTGAAGAAACCAATATTGCCCGTGGTCACAAACATAAATAAATGGCTGATTAAGATAGCGACGATGAAGCCGAAGAAAATGCCTAAAAGCCAGCTTTTCTCAGCTTTAAAACTAATGAATTCATGCGATTGCCACAGTTTTGTGGGTAGCCGAATCGCCCCCTGGTTATCGGCACGAATGATGACCTCTACCGGATTGGCATTGGGCGGGATAGGAAATAAAAAGTTCACACTATTAATCGGACGTTCGGCGAAGGGCTTTTGATCGCCCGTTTGGTAATGGGCTATCAGGCGCTTGTTGTCGAATAACCATACATCCAGCTCATCGGTCAGGGCGTAATCTACTTCCAGTATCCGTTCTTGTGATGCATAGGGAAGCTCAAAACGGAACCAGTAGGGGGTCGCACTGATACCAAAAGACAACCATGTGGAGGAATGGTTTTGCCATTGCTGTTGAGGTAGTTGGCGGATGTCTTCCAGTGATAGCTCTTGTGATGGCTCTTTCAGAACCTGGACGCCCTGTCCTATGATTTTGCCTTGTGCGCCTCCCGAGAGGGTGTGACTGAACTGCCAGGTGGCGACGATAAAAAACAGGATAAAGGTACTGCCAGTCAGCCCCAGCCAGAGCCGTGAGAACTGTCGGTCATTCAGGTTGAGGATCACAATGAGGCGCCCCCGAACAAGGTGGTAGCGTTTTGCCAGGCGGCCTCTTGCACCAGGCTTAGCTCTTGCTGCCTGAGCCTGGCTACCTCCTGTGCGATGACGGGCATGTACTGGGGTTCATTTCGGCGGATTCGGGGACGGACGGTTTTTGGGGCCAGATAAGGTGCGTCAGTTTCAAGCAACAGGCGGGAAAGTGGCAAATGGGCAACGGCTTCCCGTAGTGTCTGGCCCCGTTTATCGTCGCACAACCAGCCGGTAATACCGATATAGAGGCCTAAGTCCAGATAGGCCTCCATCTGAGCCCGGCTACCGGTAAAACAGTGGGCCACACCCCCCACCAGTCTGGAATTGTAGGCCTTTAATAGTCTCAACTGATCGTCGAAAGCATCCCGTTCGTGTAGAAATACCGGCAATTGGAGCTCCACGGCCAACTCCAGTTGCTGCTCAAATACGGTTTTCTGCAGCTCGCGGGGAGAAAAGTCGCGATTAAAGTCCAGTCCACACTCGCCGATGGCTCTGACCCTGGGCAGGTGGGCCAACCGGGCGAGATGCTGAATATAGTTTGTGGACACTGAGGCTGCGTTATGGGGATGAACGCCTGCGGTACTGAACAGCTCATAACGGCCGGCCATATCGGCGGCGAGCTGGCTTTCCTGCTCGTCGGTGCCGGTAATCAGCATCTGGTTGACGCCTTGTTCTAAGGCCCGCTCAACGACACTTTCACAGTCGGAGTCAAAGCGGTGACTGGTCAGGTTCACCCCGATATCGAAATACATACTACTGCAGTCGCTTAACCTTAATCATTCGGTTTGTAGTTTCGGCGCTCAGGTAGTAGGTGCCAAATGCGCCTTCCTCAATGTAAACGGCGCCATTACGGGGAAAAGGAAAATATTCGCCATCATTTTGTTTCCATATTTGCCCATTATCTAGGGTAATCAACCATTTACCTCTGGGGCCTTTTTCCCGCTTGGTGACAACCGCCTCAATGCGATCCACCTTGGGTTTATCCTTTTGCTTTTGTGCCTCAGTCAGGCCAAACTCGGCCTTAGCCTTAGCTTTCTCATTTTGTACTTTTGCTACGACAGGTTTGGAGGCGTTTGGCTTGGGCTTTTTATTTTCCAGGGTTGAACTGCCCGGTACGGCCATTTTGCGGGCCAGCTGGTCATAGCAGTCTAACCGCTTAAGGGCGCTGTCGATCTGCTGACAGCGTTGTAGCCGTTCTGGCAAACTCTGGGCCAGACCGTAGCCGCTTAATAATAACGGGATTAGAGCAAGTATGCTTATTTTCATTCTGGTTCCTTATTATTGTTGTTGGTTGTCTTTTTACCGGTGTAGAGACCGCCTGCCAGGATGCCCAGCTCATACAATAGCCACATGGGCAGGGCCAACAAAGTTTGCGAGATCACATCGGGTGGCGTGAGCAACATGCCGATAATAAAGACCCCAACGATCACATAGGGGCGTTTTTGCCTCAAATTAGCCGGGGTAGTCGCGCCGCTCCAGCACAACAGGAGGATGGCAACCGGGATCTGAAAGGAGACACCGAAAGCAAAGAACAGCTTAAGTACAAAGTTCAGATAGCTGCTGATATCGGTGTTGATGGCAACGCCTTCGGGGGCCACTCCGGTGAAAAAGGCAAACGCTAAAGGGAATACGACAAAGTAAGCAAAGGCAATACCGGCGTAGAACAGTAATGTGCTGGCTAGCAGCAGGGGCGCGACCAGGCGTTTTTCATTGGCGTACAGCCCCGGCGCGATGAACCCCCAAACCTGATGCAATACTATAGGAATAGCAATAAAAAACGACAGTACCAGGGTTAGCTTAAAAGGGGCGAAAAACGGTGAGGCCACATCCGTGGCGATCATCTGACCATTTTCCGGCAACACCGCCATCAGCGGCTGAGCCAGATAATGGTAGAGATCCTGGGCAAAATAAACCAGACACAGAAACACCAGTAACACCGCCAGCAATGCCCTCAGGATGCGGCTACGCAATTCAACAAGGTGACTGAACAGGGAGGAGGAGTCAGACATCGGAATCATAGGGTTTACGCACCGACTCGGCGGCTTTTTTCAGCTGGTCCACGCTTTGTTTGACCTCGGGTGACAGGTTTTTCATATCACCCTGCTCGGCTTGTCTCAGGTGCTCATGCAATTCCTGAGCATTGAGCTGTTGTTCCATCTCATTGCGGAAATTGGTGGCTACCGCTTTAATACCGCGAATGGTGCGACTGGTGCTGCGCACAGCAGCAGGCAAACGCTCTGGTCCAAGAACCAGCAGCGCGATAACGCCAATTACTAATAATTCCCAGAAGCCGATATCGAACATAGTTAGTCGTTGCGCTGTCGCTCTTTATCGGGCTGGTTCTGCTCACTCTTCGATGGGGTCTCGCTGCTATTCTCCACCTGCTTAGGGTCGAAGTCGGCGTCATTCTCAGCAGAGGACTTGTCTTCATCACTGACCGCTTTTTTAAAGCCTTTCACGGCAGAGCCGAGATCGCTGCCCATATTGCGCAGCTTTTTGGTGCCGAACAGCAACACTATAATGGCAAACACGATCAGCAACTGCCAGATACTGATTCCACCCATGTTGATCTCCTAAAATCAAAAAGTAGTTTATTATAACGACAACAGCCTATAAGTCATTGGTTTTACCCAGTCTGACAACATGCTATCAATGGTATTACGCTATTCGTATTGCGTTTAAGGATAGATCGTGAGGTATTGGAACTCCGCGTTGCTGCTTGGATTGCTCATTGCTTTTCAGGTGCAGGCACAACAAGAGCAAGAACACTGGCTGGATCAGATGCAGCTCGAGGTGTCCGAGTCTTTGGACGCAACTGCCCGATGGTTTGATGGCTTTTTTGCTGAGGAAGGGATCTTAACAAAGCGTAAGGCGGGGTCGGAGGCAAGAATTATGTTCGGTTGGGAGCCCCGCAGCCGAGACTTTGCCGAGTTTGACAGCCGCTTCAGGGTAAAGGTGGACTTGCCTCACCTGGAGCAGCAGCTGGATTTAATTTTGTCCGACTATGACGAGCAGGACGATAATACTTCGGTAAAGGCGGCCCGTAACGACGCGATAGACAATCGTAATCGCTTCAGCCTAGCTTTGCGCTGGACGCCAAAGGAAGAAACGGATTTCCGAGTCTCTCACCGCCTGGGCGTCGGGCGAAAGCTACAGCCCTACGCGAAATCCACGCTACAGAAAACTTACGCTATCAGTGCCGATGACAAGATAAAGCTCGAAGGCTCGGTGTATTACTACACTCAGGATCGCTTTGGCAGTCACCTGATGGCCGAATATGAGCGCCAGACCGGTGACAATGCCTTGCTTCGTTTTGCAAACCATTACTACTTTCGTGATGAGACCGATGACTGGCTGTGGCAGCACAGCCTGAGACATTTTATCCAAACGGACGAGAGTACCGCGCTGATCTGCAGTTTGTATGCCGAGGGGGTCAATCAACCCAATTATCGGGCCACCGAGTACCTGACCAGTGTGCGCTGGCGGCACAATGCAGTGCGTAAGTGGCTGTTTTTTGAGGTGGAGCCTTTTGTACTTTGGTCCCGGGAAGAAGACTTTAAGCCCTCTTACGGGTTGGCCCTGCGGGTAGAGGGTTTTTTTGGCGAACCATAGGGTGTGCTGAGCTGGTCCCGCCAGGCTTGCAGCCCTGCGGAAAGCCTTGGCGTTGAACAACATTGATACCGGAAAAGTCGCCCAAGCTACTGAAACCAGGCTTTCAGCCAGAGACTGATGCCGACGGTTCCGGTGAGCACCGGGGCGGGCCAGGGTAGTGGGTAGAGTGGCATCAACGCTGCGCCGATTAGCGCTACGGCGCCTAATAGCCCGAGCAGCTGACGCTGAGTCTGGGTGTGATGATGGAGCTGCCATTGACTGAGCAACCGACGTTGATGTTCAGGTGCATCCTTAACCTGTCTCAGACTGTCGTAGATAAGGTCTGGCATGTCGGGAAGCTTCTCTGACCAATAGGGCAGGTTGGCTCTAACTTTCTTCCACACGGCTTTTACCCCGATTTGTTCCTGCATCCAGTTTTCCAGGAATGGTTTGGCGGTTTTCCAAAGATCGAGCTGGGGATATAACTGTCGACCCAGACCTTCGATATAGAGCAGGGTTTTTTGCAGCAGTACCAGTTGTGGCTGGACCGTCATATTAAAGCGGCGGGCGGTATTAAACAGTTGCAGCAAAACAACGCCGAAGCTGATATCCGCCAGAGGTTTTTGGAAGATCGGCTCGCAGACGGTGCGCACCGCCATCTCAAACTCGTCGATATTGGTATCGGCCGGAACCCAGCCTGAGTCCACGTGCAGCTCGGCTACCTTGCGATAATCGCGGTTAAAGAAGGCTACGAAGTTCTCGGCCAGGTAGCGCTTATCTTCGCTGTTAAGAGTGCCAACGATGCCATAATCAATGCCAATGTATTTGGGGTCTTGCGGATTTGTGGTATCGACAAAAATATTGCCCGGATGCATATCGGCATGAAAGAAGCTGTCGCGGAATACCTGAGTGAAGAACACCTCTACGCCACGCTCAGCCAGCTTTTTCATATCGGTGTGCTGGGCTTTCAAGGCCTCGATATTGGACACCGGAATGCCGTAGATTCGCTCCATTACCAGCACATTCTTACGGCAATAATCGCTGTAGACCTTGGGTACATAGAGAGCGTCGGAGTTAGTGAAGTTCTGGCGTAACTGGATGCCATTGGCGGCCTCACGCAGCAGATCCAACTCATCCAGAATGGTTTTACGGTATTCGGCCACCACTTCCACCGGGCGCAACCGTTTTCCGTCGGGCAGCCAGCGCTCCATCACCTGGGCCAGCGTTTCCAGTAGTTCCATGTCGGCATGGATAGTGCGCTCGATATCCGGCCTCAGCACCTTGATGACGATCTCCTGGCCGGAAGTCTTAAATTTTGCGGTATGCACTTGTGCGATGGAGGCCGATGCCAAAGGCACGGGGTCGAACTGTTCGAAGAGTTCATCGATACTTCTCAGTTCTAAGGCCTGCTCCACCATTTTACGGGCGTGATGACCGTCGAAGGGTGGCACCTTGTCCTGCAGCAACGCCAGTTCGTTGGCAATATCCGGTGGCAGCAGATCACGCCGGGTTGAGAGCATCTGGCCAAACTTGATAAATACCGGGCCCAGGCTTTGTAATGCCAATCTGGCTTGTCTGCCTCTGGGCTGTTCGGGGTGGCGGTTACGCAACCAGAAAATACATCGCCTTGCTAATCGGGCATACCAAGGCATCCAGCGCTTGGGGATCAGCGTATCCAGTCCGTGCTGTAACAGGGTTTTATTGATGGTGTATAAACGCAGCAGACGCACTTATTGGCCTCGTTGTTCCAGTTGTTTAAGTCTTGCTTCCAGCCGGTCAGCGTCGGCTCGCAACTCGCTGACTCTGTCGCAAAAATCCGTCACCGCCAGCCTGTGAACGGCAATAGGCTTCTCGGTCAAAGCCGCATCGGCGGCCAGTTCAGTAAAAGTCTGCCAGCGTGTCTTGAGCTGCTTACGAGCTTGGCGTGCCGACTGACTCAGCCGGTAGGCTGGCACATCACCAATGTAGCGGGACAGGATCTCTTCGAGATCGATGTTCAGCTCACTAATAAGCTGGCTGAAAAGCTGAGCGGTGCGCACATCGCCGTTGAGTATAAGGGCCTGCTGATGGATAAGCTGACTCAGCTGGGCGCTATCCTGCAACTTGGGCAAGGTGGACAGTGACAATGCCAGGTGACAGTCGGCTTGGTTATCGGCATCGACCAGTACATCCACCCGGTCGCTGAACGCAAAGGTGAGAGTCCAGGGTAACTCATGGAGCTTTACCGACAGACTCTGTCCTGCGAGTGGACGCATGCGCTCGACGCTGGCCTCATCCAACGCCAAGAGTCGGTTAAATGCGGTCTCGATTAAGGCTGCCAGCCCCTGTGCCGCCGGGATCATTAGAACTTGAACCCTCGATGCAGGGCGACAATGCCGCCGGTAAGATTGTGGTAGCTGGTTTGTTCAAATCCGGCCTGTTCCATCATGTTTTTAAGGGTTTCCTGGTCCGGGTGCATGCGGATAGACTCGGCTAGGTATTGGTAGCTGTCGGCATCGCCGGCTACCAGTTGCCCCATTTTCGGTAAAATATGGAAGGAATAGACGTCGTAGACTTTATTTAGGCCTTCGTGTACCGGCTTGGAAAACTCCAGTACCAGTAGTCGGCCACCGGGCTTGAGCACTCGGTACATGGAGTGCAACGCCTTGTCTTTGTCGGTGACGTTGCGCAGGCCAAAGGCAATGGTGATGACATCGATGCTGTTGTCGGGAAAGGGCAGTTCTTCGGCGTTGGCCTGCACGTAATCCACATTACCGACGATGCCGTTGTCACGCAGTTTATCCCGGCCAACTTTGAGCATGGCGTTATTGATATCGGCCAGAATTACCTTGCCCTCAGGGCCCACCATACGGGAGAACTTGGCGGTCAGATCGCCGGTGCCGCCGGCGAGATCCAATACGGTCTGGCCGCGACGCACACCGCTACAGTCGATGGTAAAGCGTTTCCACAGCCGATGAATGCCCATGGACATCAGATCGTTCATCACATCGTATTTGGCCGCCACTGAGTGAAACACATCGGCCACCATTGATGCCTTTTGCTTCTTATCGACGGTCTTATAGCCAAAATGGGTTTGGTCGGACTGGGATTGCTCGCTCATGGGCGCTCCTGTTTGCCGTATCGGCGATCAAAATAGAGTATCGGCGCTAGTGTACTGTATTGGCGTAATACGGACCAGTGTCCCGGTGGGATCTAACGGTGGTTGTCACCCACGCTAAAGGCCAGAAGCTGACTTAAGGCTTGCAGTGACCAGTCACTTTGTTGCTGAAGACGGTTAAAGGCCTGCTGAATGGTTTTCAGGCTGCGTTTGGAAATGGCAGAGCCGGAGATAATCTCCCGCTGGCTAAAATAGCCGATCACATCCTGGGTCAACAAAAAGGTGTCCTTACCCAGCGCCCGCAATGCGAAGGGGCCGGTGTTGCCGCCCAGACGCTGACCGCGCTTTTTCAGCTCGGCCCACAACCCGACGATATCCTCGCTGGGCCAATCGGCAATAAAGTGGCCAAAACCACCGTGTTTTTGGCTGAGTTCGCGGATCATCAAGGCATTATCGCGAATGGTTTTGACCTTGCGGAAGTTACGGATAATGGCCGGGTCTGAGGCTTTACGCTCCAACATATCGTCGGGCATCATTAATACCTTGTCGATATCGAAGCCGAAGAAGGTCTCCTCAAATCCCGGCCATTTGTTTTCCACCACTTTCCATACAAACCCGGATTGGAAGATCTTCTTGGTAAAAGCGGCGAGGTACCGATCATCGCCCAGCGCGCTTAAGGCCTCCTTTGAAGCCGGCGCCCCCAACAAGGCTTTCAGCCCATTCGCACCGCCCTTACGCTCGCTGGCGCGAGCGTAGATGGCATCGAAGTCTTCCAGATAGTCCAGCATGCTATTTTCTGTCTGAGTAGAGAAGCAACGTTAAGCCGCGTCACCGATTCCGGAGTGGCGTAACAAGGCATCCACCTCAGGCTCACGGCCGCGGAAGGCCTTAAACAGCTCCATGGGCTCGTGACTGCCACCTTTTTCCAGAATGTTTTCCATGAAACTGCGACCGGTATCCGGGTTGAAGATGCCTTCCTCTTCAAAGCGGGAGAAGGCGTCGGCGGACAATACCTCTGCCCACTTGTAGCTGTAGTAGCCTGCCGCGTAGCCCCCGGCGAAGATATGGCCGAAGCTGTGCTGGAAACGATTAAACTCGGGTGGCTTGACCACTGCTACTCGCTCACGCACCTGATCCAGAATGCTCTGGATTAGATTCGTCGAACCGTTGTATTCCATATGCAGCCGGAGGTCGAACAGGCTGAATTCCAGCTGGCGCACCATCTGCATGGCGGACTGATAGTTCTTGGCCGCCAGCATTTTCTCCAGCAAGTCATGGGGCAAAGGTTGGCCGGTTTCATAATGGCCAGAGATAAAGCCTAAGGCCTCTTCTTCCCAGCACCAGTTCTCAAGAAACTGGCTGGGCAGTTCCACCGCATCCCACGCCACACCATTGATGCCCGCCACATCTGTGGCTTCTACTTTAGTCAGCATATGATGCAAGCCATGACCAAACTCATGGAACAAGGTAACGACTTCATCGTGCGTAAACAGGGCCGGCTTATCCCCTACCGGACCGTTAAAGTTACAGGTCAGGTAAGCCACCGGGCGTTGTAAATCGCCATCGGTCAAACGGCGGCGATCCCGGCAGACATCCATCCAGGCGCCGCCTTGTTTTTTGGGGCGGGCGTAGAGGTCCATATAGAAGTTACCGCGAATATCACCACTTTGGTCGATAATTTCATAGAAGGTGACGTCTTTATGCCAGGTATCTACGCCATTGACTGGCTTGATGGTCAGCCCATACAGGCGGCGAACCACCTCGAAAAGACCCTGAATCACCTTAGGCTCGGGGAAATAAGGGCGTAATTGCTCGTCAGAGATGGCGTATTTCGCTTGCTTGAGCTTTTCGCTGTAATAGGCCAGATCCCAGGCATTTAACTCGGTCACACCATGTTCTTTGGCCGCAAAGTCTTTCACCGCCTGGAGGTCTTGTTCGGCCTGGGGCTTTGAGCGCTTAGCCAAATCGTCCAGGAAGCCCATCACCTGTTCGGTGGATTCCGCCATCTTGGTCGCCAGCGATAGTGCTGCATAGTTGTTAAAGCCGAGCAGTTCGGCTTGCTCCTGCCGAAGGTTCAGGATTTCGTCCATTATAGCGCTGTTATCCCACTTGCCAGCATTGGGACCCTTGTCGGAAGCTTTGGTGGTAAAGGCTACGTACATCTCCTCACGCAGCTTGGCGTTGTCGGCGTAAAGCATCACAGGCAGGTAGCTCGGGATATCCAAAGTAAACACCCAACCGTCCAGCTCTTTTTGTTCGGCGGTCTGGGCGGCGGCGTCCAGCGCAGACTCGGGCAGACCAGCCAGTTCGGTTTTATCGGTCACCTGCTTAAACCAACCAAAGGTAGCATCCATCAGGTTGTTGCTGAACTGGGAAGACAAGTCAGACAGTCGGCTCTGAATCTCGGCATAGCGCTTTTTCTTTTCTTCAGGCAGAGCCACACCGGACAGCTCGAAGTCACGGATGGCATTGGTAACTACCTTCTGCTGGGCCTTGCTCAGGTTGGCAAATTCAGTGCTCTCGCGCAGGCTCTTGTAAGCGCTGTACAGACCTTCATGTTGACCCACATAGGTGCTGTATTCGGACAGTAATGGCAGACAGGCATCGTGGGCTTCACGCAGTTCGTCGGTGCTTACTACCGAATTCATATGTGAGATGGGCGAGAAGACCTTACCCAGATGGTCGTCGGCTTCTTCCAGCGCCTCGAAGGAGTGCCAGGAAATCTCAGTTTGCTCAGCCAACTTCTCGATCTCTTCCTTACAACGCGAGATAGCACGCTCAATGGCAGGTTTTACCTGTTCTGGCGTGATGTCGGAAAAAGCCGGTAACTTATGGGTTTGCTCTAGCACTGTGGTCATACAAATCCTGTCTATTGGTATCAATCTGTTTACTAGATAAGGGTCAAAAGGCGTAATCTCAACCTGCTGTGTTATGGGCTTTGTATTTTTCTCCGTAAGCCAATAGCATGAAAGCCGTTCTTATCCCTTTTCAGTATTCAGAGCGAGAGGCTGCATGAAAAAGTTCGATTATATCTGTATCGGTGCCGGCAGTGGAGGTATTGCCTCGGCCAATAGAGCGGCCAGGCATGGTGCCAAGGTGGCCCTGATCGAGGGCAAGGCGGTGGGCGGTACCTGCGTCAATGTAGGCTGCGTGCCCAAAAAAGCTATGTGGTTTGGCGCTCAGGTGGCCGAGGCCATCCATAAGTATTCGCCGGATTACGGCTTCGATGTGGCAGTCAATGATTTTAGTTGGAAGAAACTGGTAGAAAGCCGTGAGGCCTATATCGGTCGTATTCATCAGTCCTACGACCGGATGCTGGGTAATAACGGTGTGGAGCTCATTAAGGGGTATGCCAGGTTTGTCGATACCAATACCGTCGAGGTGGCCGGTGAACACTATCAGGCCGACCATATCCTGATTGCCACCGGTGGCCAGGCGGTATTCCCTGACGTGCCCGGGGCTGAGTATGGCATCGACTCGGATGGTTTCTTCGCCCTGACCGAGATGCCCAAACGTACCCTGGTGGTGGGCGCGGGCTATATAGCGGTGGAGCTGGCCGGGGTGCTGAAGGCCTTTGGCAGTGAGACCCATCTGGCAATTCGTAAAGACAAGCCGCTGCGCAGCTTTGATCCCATGCTCAGTGAAACTCTGCTGGAGCTGATGAAGCAAGAGGGGCTAGAGGTTCATACCCAAACTCAGGTGGAGAAGGTCGACAAGAATGCCGATGGCAGCCTTGCGGTAACCTTTAATGATGGTCAGAACCTGGAAGTGGACTGTCTGATCTGGGCTATCGGACGCAAGCCTAATACCGATAACCTGAATCTGGACGCCACTGGGGTTAAGCGGGACGATAAGGGCCGCATTCAGGTGGACGAATACCAAAATACCAGTGCCGAAAATATTTATGCGGTGGGCGATATTATTGGCCAGGCCGAACTGACGCCGGTGGCGATCAAAGCCGGGCGCTTGCTGTCCGAGCGGCTGTTTAACGGCCAGTCTCATGCCAAGATGGATTATTCACTGATCCCGACGGTGGTGTTCAGCCATCCAGTGATCGGCACGGTCGGCCTGACTGAACCTGAAGCCATAGAGCATTATGGTAAAGATAACGTGAAGGTCTACACCTCCAACTTTGCTGCCATGTATACGGCCGTCACCCGGCACCGCCAAGCCACACGCATGAAGCTGGTGTGTGTGGGGCCAGAGGAGAAAGTGGTGGGCTTACACGGCATCGGAATGGGCATGGATGAAATTCTTCAAGGCTTTGCGGTGGCCATCAAAATGGGCGCCACCAAAGCCCAGTTTGACAGCACTGTGGCCATTCATCCCACCAGTGCCGAAGAATTTGTGACCATGAACTGATAAGTCGCAGATGCCGGTTGGCATCTGCGGTTTGGCTTGTAGTTACAGGTTCATGCCAATCAACTCGACCCGGGCGGCTGTAGCGTAGATGCGGCTGATATCGCCGTCGAGTTCGCCTTCGGGGGTAATATCAGGCCAGAAGTCGGATAAGTCGTCGATAAGGGCGCGCACTTGCTGTAAGTCGCCGGCGTAATCGGATTTTTGAACTTCATTCATGGCATTTAAACGCGCCAGCGCCACGGTTTTAAACCCGAGCGCATCCTGATATTCGTGAGCGTTAACCAGCTCGCCCTGCTCAACGCCGATGGCGTATTCGTCGGCCGAGGTGCGCAGCATCTTGGCAATACTGATTAACACGGTTTCGGCGTCGTACTGATCCACTTGCTCGTTCTGGCTGATGGCTTGCTGTAAGGCCTGGTAGTTTATCTCGACCTGCTCTGGATCGGCCTCCTGCATCACGCTTTGGCTAAGTGCCGTCAGCTCCTCGGCGAAGCCGGGCAGGTTTCTGGCCTTAAACGCCGGGACCAGAGCGGAATACAATTCATCCTTGGGATGTTTCATATGGGTCTTGGCCATGTCCGTATGACCGTTTTGGTACAGCTGCATACCGATCCAAAGGTGGCCGCGGACCAGTCCCAATCGGGCCAGAAACTCGCCGTGGTCGCTACGTAGATCCACACTGCCACCTTCGCCCTCACCTTCTCCTTCGCCTTCCCAGAAGGAATAGATAGCCGATTCCTGCTTCAGAATGGGATTGTCCTGAGACATGGCGGTGTTGGAAGTCGCCACTGTGCCTAACAAGGCGGCGCTGACGCCAGCCCAGACCCTACGTTTTTCTACCATTATCCTTCCTCTGTGCAATATGATGAGATTGCCGTATAGTGGCACTATTGATAGTGATTCTCAATACCATTTGGATTTTATGATCATACAGCTAAAAAATGTGGTCGATGCAGGCACCCTCGAAGCGGTGCGCGACAGCATAAAAGAAGAGGATTTCTTATCTGGTACACACAGTGCCGGGCGGGCCGCCAGAGAGGTTAAAAACAATCAGCAAATCCGCTATAAAGACAGCCAGCACAGCGCCATTAAATTACTGCTCAGCGCGCTCCAGCGCCATCCAGTAGTGGCTCAGGCTGCCCAGCCCAAGGTCATCATTAATCCCATGTTAAATCGTTATACGCCGGGGCAGGCTTATGGCTGGCATACGGACGATGCCATTATGGATGGTCAACGGACCGATATTTCCTTTACTTTAGGACTCACGCCGCTCGACGACTATGAAGGTGGTGAGTTGGTGTTGCAGGACCACAGCGGCGACCGGGCCTGGCGCCTGGGAGCAGGGGAATTATTGCTGTATCCCAGCCACTACCTGCATCAGGTCACTGAAGTCACCCAGGGCCAGCGTCTGGCGCTGGTAGGTTGGATGCAAAGCCGTCTGCGAGAAAGCTGGCAACGAGAAATATGCTTTGATCTCGCTCTGGCCGGACGCACTGAGTATGACCAGAATGGTAAATCGGCGCAGTTTGATCGCCTGAGCAATGCGTTACAAAACCTGCTGCGCCACTGGGTGGATTAGCGTTCTGACCCGGCTGAACTTAACGTCACCCGGTTACGGCCGTTGTGCTTAGACCGATATAACGCGATGTCGGCTTGCTTATAGAGTTGAGAGAAATCTTCTCGCTGAGAGTCACCCAGGAGGCAGGCACCAACACTTGTGGTGACCTGGATGGTGTCGCCGTTTTCTAATGGAATAGACTGACTGGCGATGATCTCCCGGTAACGTTCAAGCACGGGGATGATGGATGAATGATCACACTCTGTAATCAACAGACCGAATTCTTCGCCTCCCAGACGTGCGAAGAGATCACCGCTTCGAAGCGCGGCCCGGACTGCACTGCCGACGGTGATCAATGTCTTGTCGCCCGCATCGTGCCCATAACCATCATTAATACTTTTAAAGTGGTCCAAATCCAGAATCGCCAGGCAGAGATTTCTTCCGTGGCGGTAAGCTTTGCGGATCTCCTCATGAGCGATGCGTTCAAAATGTCTCCTGTTGTATAAACCTGTCAGTGGATCGACGGAGGCGAGGGCTTTTAACTCAGAGTTGGCCTGAATTAAGCGCTGACGCATTTTAATAATACGTTCCATTGCAAGCATCTTTGCCGATAGCACGCGCTGGCTGACCGGCTTTACCAGGTAATCGTCTCCCCCCGAGGCGATGCTGGCTTCGAGGTCGGCCTCGTCAGTGCTGGCGCTGAGAAAAATAACCGGTGTCCACTCAATATCAGCGGTCTGTTGAATGGTTCGAATTGATTCTACCGCTTCGATGCCATTGACCACCGGCATCTCAACATCCATCAGGATGAGATCGAGGGCGTTGCCTTGTTGTTGAAAGACATCAAGGGCTTGTTGGCCATCGGTCACCGCTGTTACCTCATGCCCCAACTGATCAAGGTAAGCTTTCAGCAGGAGTCGATAACTTTTACTATCTTCAGCGATTAAGACATTCATCCGTCACGGTTTAGCAAAAAAATATGCGGATTGCCATTTAGTGACGCCGTGGTCTCGATAAGAAACCATCCGCTCATCCCCCCCAGACGGCGTTGACCGGTGATGAAGTCGAACCTTGGCCGTTAATCGTCGCCATCAAGATCATCGACCTGCTCCATAAGCTGATTGCTGATATTGACCAGTTCAGAGGCGTTTTCGTGTAAATCTTGTGATTGTTCAGCAGAGTCGTCGCAGAGCTCGCTGAGCGATTGCAGGCTCTCGCTCAGGGACTCAACGGCGCTGCTTTGTTGCTGCGCGGTCACGCTGGCCGCTTCCATTCCCGAAGCAATCTGACCCACCTCATTGAGTACCGAGACCACCTGTTCGCTGGTAGAGTTGGCGAGAGATTCGGACTCATTGGCAAGTTCGAGGGAAAGCTCACTTTCCTTTGCAGACTGCTTGATAAGATTACGCAGATCGGACGTCATAGAGGTAATGTCCGAGGTGGACTCTTGAGTCTTTTTAGCCAGACTGCGAACTTCGTCGGCCACCACTGCAAAGCCCCGTCCCTGTTCACCGGCCCTTGCCGCCTCAATCGCAGCGTTTAAAGCCAGTAAGTTGGTTTGATCGGCGATGCCCTCAATAATCTCCACAAAGCTGTCGATTTTTTTGGCACTGTTCTCAACTTCTTCGAAATTTTGATCGAAGACGGTAACCGAATGCTTAAGCGTGCCAAGCTTTTCTACCAGAGCCTGAAGTGAGCTCCCTGCCGATGTCGCCCCGTCATTCGCTTGATCGGTCTGCTGAGCAATGTTTTGAAAGGTTTCCGCGACCTGATTGATACTGACCGCAATTTCTTCCGTGGTAGAGGATATTTGCGACGATTGCTTATTAAGTTTGTCATTCGACGATCTCGCGCGGGCCGAGACTTTGGTTGTGCGCTCGGCCAGTTGGTTGAGTCTTTCAACAGCCTTATCAATACGAGTCATCGCCCTGGAAAACTGCTTCAGACCTTTATTCAGCTGACGGGCAATCTGCCCAAATTCATTGCCGCTGTCCAAATCCGCCCTGACACCGAAGTTACCGTTAGCAATAGCCCCGGTCATCTTCTTTAGTTCCTGAAGCCCTGTTAATACCGCTTCGCGACTCGCCCAAAAAACCAAAATACTGGCGGCAAAAAACAGCAGGCCAAGTATTAGCCAGACTACAGAGTTCTGCTTGAACAGGTGGCTCACTACAACGAGCGCTGCCAAGGCACCAGAGAAACCTAAATTAGCGATAAAAAGATGATTGAGCGAGAGTTTCTTTAACATGTGCAGTTTCCCAGATACCAAGGTCGTTGAGTGTTATTTCGTTCGAACTTACGTTAGAAAAATAAACGCAATTACGGCCAGATCAACCTCAAAGATCATCAATATGGTCTCGAAAAGCAACCAAAGTCGCTTTTTACGATTGTAAGGGTGTAAATGTATTGATAAGGGCGATTCGGTCAGGCCGCACAAAACACACGGATGGTGAGTGGGCAGTAAAATGGCGAAAATATCGCCGGCGAGGTTACTTAAATTCCACTACTTCACCGTCTGAGGTATGCACCCTGACCTGGGTCTCTTCAATGTTTTGGGCCAGTTCTACCTCGCCTATGGCAGCATGATTGAACAGCACTTCGGGGCCGCCGTTGGGGGTGCGTCGCTTAATCTTCATGCGCCGACGTTTGGTAAAGACATTGAGGGGAGAGCGGCTTCCGTACAGCCAGCGATTGATGCGGTCAAACCAGCGCAACAGCCTGTCGGGGAACGCATTTTTAATACCGCTTGCGGTGATTTGCAGAATCTGCGGACTGTTCTGACGAAAGCGCAGCGTTACATCGTAGGCAAAGGAGTAATGCACATCGCCGGACAGAATGATAAAGCGTGGCGGTGTTTTCTGATGGCGGAAGATGTTCAGGATCACATTGGCGGCGCCGGGGTGGGCCATCCAGTTTTCCGCATCCACCACCAGGGGCTTGCCGAAGAAGGTAAAAACACGCTGTATGGTTTCGATCAGCTTAACGCCGAACACCGGGGCTGGGGAGACCATAATCACCGACTCCTGGCCGATCAGCTCTTGCTGCAATTCGCTCAGAGTCTCCCAGTCCATTAGTCCCGAAGGCTTGCCGGGGCTACTTTCGGAACGCCAGCGATGGGTGCGGGTATCCAACACGACCAGCTTAGGGGAGGTATTGAGGTGGTAATGCCAGTGCTTCCAGTTCAATACCGCATCGATCAGATTATCGTGTTCTTCAATACCGCTGTCGGTGAAGCAGGGTAATACTTGCTCGGCGAGGTGCTGGTAGTTGTCTGGCTGATTGCCCCAGCCCTGACAAAGCCAGTATCCGACTAATGCGTTTCCGATGATGCGCCTCGAAAACGGATTGCCATAGGCGGCTTCTTCCCAGCCTCGGGTGAGATTCCAGTCGTCGGTCACATCGTGATCGTCGAAGATCATGTACACGGGAATATGGGCCATAGCTCGGCGGGCGTGTTTAACACCATCGGCAAAGTCATCGATGGTGGCGCACTCGCGCTCGTAGCGCGCCTTGTAAGAATCCCCGATCCAGGCCTCGCCGATGTCCAAATCTACCCACTGCCAGGGAGTATCGGACCAGGCCAACAGATACATGGCGATTACCTCGCTCAAAGCCACTAAATGGTTATGGGCGCCGGCCGACGTGAAAATGGGCTTGCGAGCCCCTTCAAAGAAGGACTCCATCAGCGCCTGGTTGGCTTTGTCGTCCGGCAACAGGCCTTCCCGCCCATAGTAACAATCGGTCAGCTGACGCAATTCGGCCAGTGTCTGGCAGTCCGCACCCTGCCAGTTTTCATCAAACAAGCCGAGCTTATCGATAACCTGGTGCACGGCCACCAACATGGGGCCCGCTACGTCGTCCACGTAGACCTGATCGCCGCTAAACAATAATAAGTCAGGCCGCTGCTCCGCTTTAGTGAGAGTCCGATGCAGTTTGTTATCCACCGTTATCATGGCGTCGCTTTGATAATGATGGGGCTTACGACAGGAGCCGTGAAGTAAACGCGATAGCTTACCGTCTTTGGGAAGCTGAAAAACCGGTCTTGGCTGGCCAGGATACAACAGACCTGGTGCCAGTTCGGTGAGGCCTTGGCGTCCTTCGTCGGTATCCAGCTGGAGCTCGTAACTTAGTAGGGTATTGCCGGGCAGCGGCTCGCTGGCCTGGACCCGGAGCAGGTGGATAAAACAGTGTTGACCGACTTGCACCGAGTTGAGTTCGGCCGTTTCCAAAGGCTGCTCAAGAAGGCAGTGGCCATTGTTATCGAAGGTTTGAAAAGCTCCCCGTGCAGGGGAGCTGGTAACAAACCACAAGGTGAGTTGCTGCTGATGACAATGTCGCAGAACGGGGCCGGCCAGTAACGGGGGGAAGCCGGCCATTCACTGCCACCCACTGACAAAACAGCAGGTGGCCATCGTGCGGTGTTTATCCGGGCCACCACCCGGCACCGTACCATCCACGCGTTGTCGCTCTTGTTGCAAATTTCCGGCTCTGGCGGTCATAACAGGCTCCTTTTTGCTCTGCATGACTAACATACCCTGTGCGGGGCGCTAAACAAACCCCATATGTATTGCAAAAATCAACAGGCAGAGAAGTTGCCTGGCTCCTCTGCTTAGGCCAGGCGTGTCAATACGCCTTCTAACGTGGCGGCGCGAAGTTCAGCGTCGCATCCCAGATCTGTGCCCAATGGCGAGCGGGTTGCCGGAGAGCTTCCCTGAGATGAGAATCGGGCGACGCCGTGCTTATCACGACGATGAGTAAGGTCGCCCTGCGACATCATTGCCAACGATACCAGTACTTGGTTACACCAGATTGTCAGTTTCATGGTTACCTCCCATGTCTGCGACGGCCTAATGCCGACATGCCGATATTAGGACAGGCTCACCGGAAGTGTTGTTATAAAAATGTGTATATAATTTAACCTCTGTGTAAGCCGAGGCGGCGTTAGTGTCTGTTTGGCTCAAAAAGGGCTGGATGTGGGCAGCCGAAGTAAGGAGTAGAAATATAAATTCCATTTTTTATCTCTTATTGGTATAAAAATAAGAGCCGGGTAACCGATAGAAATGACGGACCCAGAGCGTTTTAACCTTCTATTAACCCATATTGCTGCACTCTCGCGGTAAAATTTCGGCTAATCAAGCATCTGGAGTCTGGTTTTTAGCTTATAGTTAGGACAGATATTCTTTGAATCGTGTCAATGTGGGAAGCCGCCATGCCAGTTCGTGAACGCAGCCTTGCTGTAAAGTTACTCTTTGTCGTGGGCGGCCTTCTGGCCGCCGTCAGCATTATTTTCCTGGGTTACACCTACTGGTCACTCAACTCCACCGAACAGCGCATAAAGAACGGGGTCACTGACACCGTCGAATCTCAAGTCATCGAAAAGCTGAATGCTCAGGCTAAAGCCAGTGGCGAAGGCATCGCCACCATGCTGGAGTCCAAGCTCCAATACCCTTTGGCCGTAGCGTCCCAATTGGCAAAAACGATTGAGCGTGACGATGCACAGTCCCTGTCTCGTGATCAGGTGCATGATTTGGTGATCGATACGCTCGCTGCCAGTGGCACATCCTCGATGTATGCACAACTGGAAGCCAATCAGTTTCACGATAATGATAGTGATTACCTGAACGAGCCGAAGCATTCTGTTCCCGGCCATGGCTCGATGGAAATCTATATCGTGCGTAACCCAGACGGCAGCATTGTTTCTGAGGGCGTGGAAGATGCGCAGGAAAAATTCGATACCACCCGGGATGAGTTTGGGTTTCGTGCGGCGGAGTGGTTCTTGTGCCCGAAAGAGAAGGCTGCCCCCTGTGTCTCCAACCCTTATAACTATGAGATACGTGAAGGCTATGAGGAACTGATGACATCACTGACGGTGCCGGTCATCGCCGAGGGGCGCTTCAGGGGTGTCGTTGGTGTGGATGTAAACCTGCCTATTTTGCAGCAAAATGCCAAGGCATTAGCCGACTCACTGTATCAGGGTAAGTCTCAGGTTTATGTGGTGAGTCAGGATGGCTTCCTGGCGGCGGCGAGTGATCCTGATGCAGTATTAGCAAGGCCTCTGTCGGAGGCGATGCCAGAATCGCTGGCTAACAATCTGCTAAGTGACACGGCACAAACCAGCCGGGCGTTACGTGATCAGGAGTACCTGTACGTCAGTCAACCAATAAGCCTGCCCAGCGCGAAGACTCAGTGGTATATGCTTATCGGCGTCGATTATGACGTGGCCATGTCCTCGGTGAATTCGGTCTCAGACGCCATCGAGTCCGAGGTTGCAGAGCTGGTGGGCGGATTGTTAGTCATCACCCTAATTCTGGTGGTGGTAAGTCTGTTATTAGTGAGCGTCTTTACACGCTCTATTGTCAGTCCACTGAGTATGGTGGCGAACAAAATGCGTGAACTGGCAGGCCAGGGCGGCGACCTGACCCAGACGCTGAATGTCGAGACTCATGCCGAACTCATTTCATTGGCGGAAAGCTTTAATCAGTTTCAGAGCAAAGTGTGTGAGCTATTGAATCAGGCAAAGTCCTCCAGCCGCAGCGCGTCAGAAGGCGCTAAAGAGATGGCCCATTATTCAGAACAAACGGATACCCAGATTCAAAGCCAGCAGCAGGAAATCGACAGTGTCGTAACGGCTATCACCGAAATGTCGGAAACGGCGCGAGGAGTGGCACAGCATGCGGCCGAGGCGGCCGACAGTGCGACTATAGCCAATGACTCGGTCAAATCCACAGAGCACGATCTCTCCCAGTCGGTAGACAATGTTCGGCAATTATCGGAAGACATGTCCAGTGCCTCTCAGGCCGTCTCCAAGGTATCCGAGCAGAGTGACAATATTCGCAAGATCTTAGATGTGATTGACGCTATTGCCGATCAGACCAACTTGCTGGCGCTGAATGCGGCGATTGAGGCAGCGAGGGCGGGGGAACATGGTAGAGGCTTTAGTGTGGTCGCCGATGAGGTCAGGGCTTTGGCATCGAAAACGGCCGAGTCCGTCGGTGAAATTAGCTCGGTGATCGACGGCTTGCAGTCCGAGGTGCGCTCGACGGTCGGTATTATAGAACAAGGCAATAATCGCGCCCAACAAGCGGCCGATTTATCTAAAGGGTCCTATGAAAAAATGCGTGATGTGGTCAGTGAGATTTCCCAGATCAACGAACGTATCCTGCAGATGGCCACTGCCGCAGAAGAGCAAAGTCAGGTCAGCGAGGAGCTGAACAAGAATATGGTGGCCATCGGCGATGTCACTAAAGAGGTGGCTGATTTGGCCAGCCAGTCTCGCGTCAGCGCGGAAGCTATTCAGCAAAGCGTGACTGATCTGGTGACTCAGTTAGACAAGTTGCGCACAGCCTAGCCCAGGGAATCTGGGCTCCCATCTTTCAACACAGAGACCTGTAACAGAGAAACAAAACCGATAAAAAAGGATACCCGAAGGTATCCTTTTTTGCTCTGTGTGCGCTCTTGACTTAGTTGGTGCGCATGGCCTTATCACCTCTGGCTAAACCACAGACGCCGGTGCGTGACAGCTCCAGAATTTCTGCGGTTTGCGACATGGTGCTGACAAAGGCATCCAGTTTATCGCTGGTGCCGGTCATCTCAAGGGTATAACACTTAGGTGTCACATCCAGCACCTTACCACGGAAGATATCGATGGAGCGTTTAACTTCTGCCCTCACCGCCTCGCTGCGGGTCCCAACCTTGATTAGCATCAACTCGCGTTCCACGTGCTGACCTTCGGTGAGGTCCTGTACCTTGAGCACATCAATCAGTTTGTTCACCTGCTTTAGGATCTGCTCGATAATGCGGTCATCGCCCTGGGTAGTGATGGTCAGCCGCGACAGGCTGGAGTCATCGATCGGTGCTACACACAGGGAGTCCACGTTATACCCGCGCTGGGAGAACAGGCCCATGATGCGAGACAAAGAGCCGGGTTCGTTTTCCATCAACACTGAAATAATACGTCTCATCAGGTGCGCTCCGTTTTACTTAATCTCATATCGTCCATCGCGCCATGCTTGATCTGCATGGGGTACACGTGTTCATTCTGGTCCACGGCAATGTCCATAAATACTAAGCGTTCTTTTTCGGCAAAGCAGCGAGCCATGGCCTCTTCCAATTCCTCCGGTTTATTGACCTTAATGCCGACATGGCCATAAGCCTCAGTAAGCTTCACAAAATCCGGCAGCGACTCCATATAAGAGTGAGAGTAACGGCCTTTATAAATCATATCCTGCCACTGGCGGACCATACCCAGGGCACGGTTATTCAGTGAGATGATCTTCACCGGCAAGCCGTATTGCAGGCAGGTAGACAGCTCCTGAATGTTCATCTGAATGCTGCCGTCACCGGTGACGCAGGCGACCACGGCGTCAGGATGAGCCACCTGCACGCCCATGGCGGCAGGCAAGCCAAAGCCCATGGTGCCCAGGCCACCGGAGTTGATCCAACGGCGAGGCTTATCGAATGGGTAATACAACGCTGCAAACATCTGATGCTGACCCACGTCGGAGGTCACGTAGGCATCGCCATTGGTGTGGCGATAGAGCGACTCAATTACCTGTTGGGGCTTTATTTGCTGCTCGTCCTTTGCGAAGTCGAGACACTTCTGGCCCCGCCACTGTTCTATCTGTTGCCACCAGTCGGCCATCTGCTCCTGGCGTTCGTTGTCGTCGATCTCATGCATCTGCTCAAAAAACTGAGTCAGCACGGTTTTGACCGAGCCCACGACAGGAATATGGGCGTTAATGGTTTTGGAAATGGACGCCGGATCGATATCCACATGAATAATATCCGCATGAGGACAAAACTTCGCCACATTGTTAGTTACGCGATCATCAAAACGTGCCCCCAGGGCCAGGATGCAATCGGCATTGTGCATGGTCTTATTGGCTTCCAGCGTCCCATGCATCCCCAGCATACCCACAAACTGCTTATGGGTGCCCGGGAAAGAGCCCAGACCCATCAGGGTATTGGTGACCGGGATATGCAGTTTCTCCGCTAACTCAGTCAATAAAGAACTGGCCTCGGCGGCAATGGCACCGCCGCCGGCGTAAATAACCGGCCGCTTGGCGTTTAGCAATACCTTTAGCGCCTTTTTAACCTGGCCAATATGGCCTTTGATGGTGGGGTTGTAGGAGCGCATCTTCACTGTATCTGGGAAGTGGTAAGGGTGCGACTCCTGAATATTGACAATGTCTTTAGGCAGATCTACCACGACCGGGCCAGGACGGCCTGAGTTGGCAATATAATAAGCCTTGGCGATGGCATCGGGGATATCCACGGCGCGTTTGACCAGAAAACTGTGCTTTACGATAGGACGTGAGCAGCCCACCATGTCGGTTTCCTGGAAGGCGTCTTCGCCAATATGCGTTGATGGAACCTGACCGGACAATACGACCATAGGGATAGAGTCCATATAGGCGGTGGCGATACCGGTAATGGTATTGGTGGCGCCTGGACCTGAAGTGACCAGCACGGTGCCGGTCTGCCCGGTCGCCCGGGCATAGCCATCTGCCATATGTGCGGCGGACTGCTCGTGGCGGACCAGAATATGTTGGACATCATCTTGCGCATAAAGCGCATCGTAAATATCCAGAACGGCCCCGCCCGGATAACCAAAAACATGTTTTACGCCAACATCTTTAAGCGCCCTGACCACCATGGCGGCGCCTGACATCTTCTCCACCGCTATCTCCTGTAATTACTGCTGATTAGTTGAATTCGACCGGGTTTTATCACCCAGAGCCCGACTATACGTGAGCCAGCGCAGAGGTTAAACAGGAAAACGCATAAAAATGAGATAAATATCCCCATATAAGGATATTTTAGGATGATTCTTTCGTTGCGTCTTGGGCTGACCCGCCTGTAACAGGATGGTCAGCCTTTTTAGACGTCAGCTGATATCCAGCTCCAACGGTTCATCATCATCGATAATGTCACTACCATCTGAATCGGTACGGGTCTTGGAGCCGTAGATACTGCCATAGCGAGGCCGGTGGATACGTTGTTGGTACTTAAACCATACTTTCTCTACCGGTGTGCAGGGGGCCTGTTCGCCCCGGGCGACGGCAAGCAGTTGCTGGTCTTCTTCGGTTTCTGCGGTCACCTGACCGGTTAACAGCGCGGAGATCAGGCAACCGTAGTCGCTCAGGAGTTGGCTTTCCTTGATAGAAAAGTCGCCAGAGCGAGAGAAGCCATAAGGGTAATAGGTTGGATCGGCGTATTTGCGTTGCAGCATTTGGTCTTTCGTGATTGTAGCCATAGTGGGCATCCCCAAAAAAAGTGAACATCAGGAATGGCTGGCTTGGCTGGCCTGTAAACAGGCCGGTTGCGCCCTTTCGCCACCGACTATTTAGGTCCGATCGGGCACAGTGTCAACAAAATTATGGTACTTAGACGAAAAAAATTTAAGAGGTGGCAATAACCAGAGAGGTCAGGACATAAACAAGACCATAGCCGATGCTGTAGCACATAAGCAGCGCCAGACTGAATTTGGCATAACGGGCAAAGGTGAGAGCGCGAATCTTACTCATGGTCACAATGCCCGCTGCCGAGCCGATCACCAGCAGAGACCCCCCAACACCTACCGCGTAGGTAAGCATCAGCCAATCGGCCTGGCTCATGGTGATATTGGCTTTAAGTAATGCGGCGGTGAGCGGCACGTTATCCACCAGTGACGATAAGATGCCGAACAGGAAATTCGCTGCATTCACAGGTAACACCTGGTAGAGATAGAGCAGCGAGTCCAGTGCACTTATTTCTTTTAACATACCCACCAGTAGCAATATGCCTAAGAAGAACAGAAGGGTGTCGAACTCAATATAACGAATGTAGTCGAGTATCGGGTTTTGGTCGTCGTTCTCACCGTTAAAGTGGGCCACCAAAAACATCACCGATAAGCCGCAGAGAAAGGTCAGTACCGGCGGCAGGTGATACAGAATATTGCCCAGCATGGTCATTAATATGGTGAACAGAAAGATCGCCGCGATCTGCACATCTACCCGGCGAACCTTGATCTTGTTACGGTTAAAGGTCACCTTGCCGTTTAAACCGATGGATAACAGTGCGGCCAAAGCAATAACGGATATCAGTGAAGGCAGTGATAGCCACAACAAGTCGGGAATAGCGGTCTTGCCAGCCAGAAAAATCATCAAAGTGGTGACATCGCCGGTAATCAGCGCGACCCCCCCGGAGTTCACGGCAAACACGACCATGACGGCGTAACGAAGTAATTTGTTCACTGGCAAGTTAAGTGGAATCAGCATGGCTACCGACACCAGAGTGGCGGTGATGTTGTCGGCCAGCGAGGAAAAGATAAAGCTGAACCCACCGGTCATAAACATTAACTGACGCTCGCTGAGGTGGCTGGGCAGCAGTACGTTCATCATGCCTTCGATCAGGCGCTTTTTATTGAGGTAGGCGACGAAGGTCATGGCCGCCACGAGAAACAGCCACAGGTTGGCGATTTCGGCGATATTCTCATGCAGGCTTTGCTCGACAGTGGCAGTGTCGGGGGCGTGATAAATAAACAGTAATATCCAGCTCAGGGTGCCGAAAAACAAGGTAATTTTGGCCTTGCTGATATGAGTAACCTCTTCCAGCATTACGCCCAGCAGAGCCACAATCGCCAGCCCGATTAAGACAACCTCTAACCCGCCCATAGTTCCTCCTGTGTGTGCGGCGGCTATTGTAGCGGGTTTTAGCGGTAGCCTGTATCAGAAGATGGTCTAATTTAGAGCAAATTAGGTCTTTGTTTAAAGTTAGTGCTTACTTCTTTTTAGGGATCCAGGCCCAGAGCATCTCACATTCTACCGGCTGGTTGCCGGCTTCATCAGTGACCGTAACTGCCACGGTAATTTCTCCTTTGTCCTGGTTTTCCATCTGCTGTACCTGTTCATCGGTAAGCCAGGCTTTGGCAGTCAGATCGCCCTCGGCGCGTTTCACATAGTTGATGTTCATGCGCTTCATCAGCGGGAGCTTATCGCCCGGCAGGTTAATGCCCACAATAAACCCGGTGGCCGATTCTGCGAGCAATGACATGGCTGCCGCATGCACGCCACCGATATGATTTTGTACCTTACGGCGGTTGGTAATGGCGAAGGTAACACTTTGACCGTCGGTATCCAGAATATCCAGTCCGGCCGTGCCAGCGAATTTGACCTTCATACGGAACATGCGGGTCAGGTACATCCGCCGCAGCCAATCGGGGTGTCCGGCGATGCTATCGACAAATTTGCGTAATGGATTCTTTTTCATGATGTTATTTCGTGGTTGGACCAGTTGTACTGTGCCAGAGCGACGACCTCATCACAAGTCATAAGCAATACCTTGCTCGGTGAAGAAACGCTCCAGGGGCTCGGTATGCGGCTGATAACGTTTCCAGCGACCAATGGATTTAGTATTTATCGGCTCGCGCACCTGTACCTTGCTGGCGGTGGAGACCGGTGCGGTATTTTGCTCCACATTCAGGCAAGCGTCCTGCCAGGGAAGGTCGCAAAATTCGATAATGTCACGGATATGGGGTTCGGGGTCGCGCGCCAGTGCCTCGTAATTGACCAGCCGGAAGTTATTGTGGCCTTGCTGCTCGAAGTGGTGCACCCACCGATAGAACTGAGCGTAGAGTTGGCCTGTGTTCATCAAATCTAGTGAATAGTGGTAATAGGGGCTGTTAAGTGAAAAGAGCTGCCGGAAGTTACCGATACAGGTATCCATAGGGTCTCGTATCAGGCAGAGAACCTTTGCGTTAGGCAGTGCCCGTAGAATCAAATCGAGGTAGAAAAAGTTGAAAGGTAGCTTATCAATAAATCTTGAAGAGCCCGCCGTTACTGAACGCGTTCTATCCAGGTAGCGTTGCCCAATGGCTTTGGGGTCACATTGATAAGCTGCTTGCAGGGTTTGTGCGTCAAGTACATGATTCGAGGGGGTTGTTGTCAGCTCCTTTATCGCCATACCAAAATCCTGGAGTTCGCCAGCTGACATAACTTGAGAATGGCTGCAGAGAATCCTGTCCACGAGAGTGGTTCCCGAACGAGGCATTCCCAATACAAAAATAGGCTCATCGGATTCGCAGCCACTGGGTATCTGAGGTGCTGACATAAGCTCATAACAGCACTCAAACAATGCTTTTTGTGACTGAGCGGAATCTCCGGTTTGGGCTAATTTTTGGCTCTTGGCAGATTGAAGGACTTTAAAGGCATCGTCGTAACGACCGCATGCTTCATACTCTTTCGCCAGACCATGGGCTAACTGTAATCTGGCATTCGGATCGCTGACACCAGACCAGAGAGCCTCCATGCGTGGGATGTGATTGTGATGGTTATCAACATCGCCAAGGTCTGCGAGTGCATAATGGGCCTGAACATAATCCGGCTTGAGATTGATCGCTTTTTCAAAGCCTTGACGTGCGGCCTCAAAATCGCCCAGGAATTTGGCCGACACGGCGTAATTGTAGTGGTAGCTGGCGTTTTCTGGGGCTTTGCTAATTGCATTTTCAAAGTAGGTCAGTGCTCTGTTGTGCAGACCTATTTTGCTCAGAGCCACACCAAACGTATCGGCGGTTAGCGCTGAATCCGCGGTTGTCGGAGCGTTGGCATCACAGACCTTTCGGGCCGCGACCAGGTCTCCATTGATGGCAAATGCTTTGGCCAGATGGGCTTGATATTCCACTTTAGGATCGCGTTTTACCGCCTCAATCATCAACGCAATGGACTTTTTTATCTGCCCCAACTCATAGTTAATCACACCCATGAGAAAGTGTGCGTCCGCATGCCCGGGATCATGTTGAATGATATCCCGACATACAGCGTGGGCCTGCTTAAGACGTCCCTGGTTGATAAAATCTAGTGCTGCTTTGTGAAGTTGCTCAATATTCGTCATAGGTTCACCCGAAAAAAAAGGCGCCAACAGGAGGCGCCTTTTGGATACCCCAGGGGATGCTTACATTTCGAAATTATACTTGAAACGTACACCCATTGTGCGTGGCGTGATCAGGTAGTGACCATAGTTACGCTGCAAAGAGGTTCCGTTGGTATTCATCTCAGGGAATCGAGCCAAACCAATATCACCTCTGTCCCGGCGAGTCGCAGAGAAGGCATACTTATCGAACATATTATCGATATAGAAGGTTACGGCCCAGTCCACATCAGAAATCTTCGCAGACAGGTTGCTCAATGCGTAGCCCGGCAAGCGCTCACCATCGGCACGTTGACCAACCTTAGTGATGACATCGCTTTGGTAGGTCAAGCCATAGTTGACGTCGAGCAGGAGATCATCGAACACTTCGGTGGTGTAGGTGGCACCGAAAGAGAACTGGGTCTCAGGGGAGCCAGGCAGGCGGTCACCGTCTTTACCGTCGTAGAAGTCCTGAATGGCAGAACCTGGGTCGCCAACGATATCAAACAGGAAAGGCGCGTCTTCTGTTAGTTCCGCCTTCGTGTAGGCGTAAGTTGCATAGGCTGTCAGGCTATCTGACAAAACGGCACGAGTTGAAATCTCAACCCCTTTCGAGTTTGCGCCGCCAGCATTAGCGGTAATAGGCTGTTGACCATTAACCGTCGCGCCACCTACCTGAGCATCTTCCCAATCGACATTGAATAGCGCTGCATTAAAGTGGAACTTATTACGCATCCAGGACGACTTAAACCCTAACTCATAGTTAGTCGTGGTGTCCGCTACGTAATTCACCTCGTTAGGCAGGGCACAGACAATCTGGTTGGGCAGTTGGTCAACATTGTCAGGACAAGCCGCAACACCGTTTGAACCACCGATACGGAAGCCTTCGCTGACCGTTAGGTAACCCATCACATCATCACTGAATTTATAGTTGGTATTGAACTTGAGCAAATTCCCGTCATCTTCAGCGGTGTTGACTTCGTAATCCAGTACGAGTGAATCCGGAGCCCGACCTGTGAAAACCGTATAGAAAAGTGGGAGGTCGACAGCGGAACGGTCATAGACTTCATATTCGTAAAAACGGGTACCAACAGTAAACTCCAGTTGGTCGGTCGCTTGCCACGTTAATTCACCAAATAGGGCTTTTTCAGTGACTTCGGTTTGGCCAACGCTGTAGTATTCCAGAGAGTCAGGCCGTAAATTACCGCCTACGCCCCACACATTGATGGCATACTCGTCAAAGCCAGGCGTAAATTCACTGCTGGAAGTGTCCGACTCATCTTTGTTGTAGTAGCCGCCAACGATCCATGACCAGTTAGAGTCAATCTGGGATACTAAGCGTACTTCCTGTGTGAATATATCCTGATCACCGTCTTCACGAGTGAAGGCAGTAAACGCAGGGAACTCTTCGTAGCTATAATCGAGGCGAATCAACAAGTCGGTTTGGTCTCGTTGTCCTAAACGCTCCCACTTGGAGTAACCTGTTGCAGAAACGAGCTCGGCCCAGCCCAGATCGGCTGTGACCTCCAGACTGTACAGGTCATCAGTACGTTCAAAGGGTTCTTCGACGCGATACGCGGACTCATACTCACCAATAACATCACTCAGTGGGTTTGAGTCGGCCAGTGACTGGGCATGAACAATTGAGCGGCCTTCCGCTTCTTGATCCTGACGGAAGTAATTTAACGTCGCATCCAACCAGTCGGTTGGCTTCCAGCGCAATGCAACACGGGTGGTCAGTGTTTCCTCACCATTTGCATCGGCAACTTGTTTGAGATTCTGGTTAACCGCTGATTGATCAGACCAGTCTGGATCCGGTAACGATGTTCCCGGTTCTCTGACAACGTAGTTATAGTCAATGAAGCCTGAGTCGTTCAGATAGTTCAGTGACACTCGAAGAGCCAGTTCGTCCTGGATTAAGGGCGTATTAAACACGAAACCACCCTCGCCACTCATGTCATCACTCTCACTAATAGAGTAGACATCGCCGAAGACTTCACCGGTAGTAAAGTCTAACTCAGGTGCCTTGGGCAGATAGCGAATGGCGCCGCCCAAAGTGCCCGCACCATACAAAGTGCCTTGAGGACCGATGAGTACTTCCACTCGCTCAACGTCAACCAGCTTCATGTTGACATACAGAGGGATTTCACCCACGTAAGTGGCAACCGTACCGCCGTCGCTGCCTGGGCCAGAATCATTGGTGTTTAAGCCCCGAACAATAAGAGCGGCATCGCTTCTTGCACCTTGCTCAGGGACCGACAAACCAGGCACCCAGCGTGAGATATCAGACACATCACTAATATTTTGTTGTTGAATTACATCGTCGTTCAACGCTGTGATATTCAGAGGTACGTCCTGGACAGTGCCGCTACGACGCGTTGCGGTGACCTGAATTTTCTCAATCGATTTCTCTACGGCTTGCCCTTGTTGCTCCTGTGCTGCAGCACCGTAGGAAGACAGGACCGAGGCGATAGCCATAGAAACCATGGTTGGTTTCAATAGTGTGTTTTTGCTCATTATGTTGCCCTTAGTTGCAAATGTTGCTTTTGTTTAAATGGACTCTTCTTGCTGTGTCACTAAGCCGTGTTATCCGGCTTACTCTGTCGGTGTTTGGTCGATTTGGCGTTGCTCGGGGCAAGCCAGCCTTTATTATTCCTTTATATCGTGTTCGCGCCATGAAAGCCCGTTGTAGGTGACCCTCAGCACGATTCATTGACACCAGCTTTAAATATAAACACATCTCCCTCAAGCCCACAACGGCCTTTTTTTATCGTTTTTGAATTTTAATGCAGTATTGACGGTTTAGTATTCAAGCCGCTGTAGTTGTGGGGTATGGGTTATGTCGGTGAACTGGTGAGTTGGGATTTTTCTTTGATTTCCAACAACAATTCAGGGAATAGTTATTCAGTCGTTAAAAAATTAACTTTTTATTAAAAGCGTTGACTGTTTTACAGAGCCGTTAGGTATTTGAAGTAGGCCAGTAGTGGGTAACGGGTTAATAACTTAGACAAATTCAGGCTGAGCCCAGGGATAAAAACAGGAAGTCTTTTGTCAACCAAGTGTAATCTCGTTTTCCCAAGAAGGAGGCTCCAAAGGGAACAGGGGTTTACATTAAGAGAAAGAATGGAATTAAGAAATTGGAGCGGGACAAATGCGCAGGAGCATGCATTTGAACAGCCGTAGGCTGGCCCGAAGGGCAAAAAAAGGACGTTTTTTGTCAACCAAGTGTAATCTCGTTTTCCCAAGAAGGAGGCTCCAAAGGGAGCGGGGTTTACATTAAGAGAAAGAATGGAGTTAAGAAATTGGAGCGGGAAACGAGATTCGAACTCGCGACCCCAACCTTGGCAAGGTTGTGCTCTACCAGCTGAGCTATTCCCGCGTATCTGATTATTGCTTAGCTCTTTGCCCGACTGTGGGGCTGAGCTATTACAAAGTGCGTCCTGCACTTTGCCCTTCGGGCCGTCGTCGCTGGGCTCCGACGTTCAAAATGGTTCCAGACCATTTTGTCCCGCGTATCTGATTGTTGTTTAGCTCTTTGCCTGATTCTAGGTCTGAGCTATTACAAAGTACATTCTGTACTCTGACGGTTAGCGCACGATAACGTTAACCGAAAATTTGGAGCGGGAAACGAGATTCGAACTCGCGACCCCAACCTTGGCAAGGTTGTGCTCTACCAGCTGAGCTATTCCCGCATATCTGGTTGTTATTTAGCTCTTTGCCTGACTGTGAGGCTGAGCTATTACAAAGCACGTCCTGTACCTTGCCCTGTGGGCCGTCGTCGCGTGGCTCCGACGTTCAAAATGGTTCCAGACCATTTTGTCCCGCAAATTGTGTTTATCACACTGCTTGGCGACCCAAGCGGAGGCGCATTTTACAAAATTCCGGCAAGGACGCAAGCCTATTTTTGTTTAAATGGTGCGCCTGGCGCTTTTTTGGCCAGAAACCGTTGTTAGCGTTAAATCGAAAATACATGTTCTCGATAGTAAGCCATCTCGGCGATGGACTCGCGAATATCATCCAGCGCCAGGTGCACGCCCTTTTTCTTAAAGCCGTCCAACACCTCGGGTTTCCAGCGCTTTACCAGTTCTTTGACGGTGCTGACATCCACATTACGATAATGAAAGTAGGCCTCCAGCTCTGGCATATGGCCTACCATAAAGCGTCGGTCCTGACCGATAGAGTTGCCACAAAGTGGCGCCTTGCCTTCTGGTACCCATTGCTTTAGAAATTCCAGGGTGGCCTGTGCCGCCTGTTGCTCGCTAATCTGGCTGTCTCGGCAACGTTGTGTCAGACCTGTCTCGCCATGCACCTTCACGCACCATTCGTTCATGTTGTCCAGCACATCATCGGGCTGATGTATCGCCAGCACGGGGCCCTCGGCAAGGATGTTTAGCTGCGCGTCAGTAATGATGGTGGCGATCTCCAGCACTTTGTCGGTGTCAGGATCCAGGCCGGTCATTTCCATGTCGACCCAAACCAGATTGTTGGCGTTTTGTGTCATAGCGATCATCCTGTCTGAATAGGTGTGCTGCGCGATAGGCGTGTTCATCGGCGCACAGGCAAGGTAAACTGTAGCTTTAGCTTACTATAAATCACAACGGAGCGACGTGGCAAAACGCAATAAACTGACCCAGCGGCAAAAACGGCGGGTGTCTAAGAATCAGCAAAAGCGTTTGCAACAAGAAGCAATCGTCGACGATGCCAATCTGGGTGAGGCCCAGCAGGGGCTGGTGATCGGTCGGTTTGGCCAGCATGCCGACATTGAGGATGCACAGGGTCACATCCAACGTTGCCATATTCGCCGCAACATTGACTCAGTGGTGTGTGGTGATCGGGTGCGCTTTCGACCCGGTCTGGAACAGCACGACCGTGTTAGCGGGGTGTTGGAGGCGGTAGCAGAACGAGACTCTCTGCTAACCCGCCCGGACTATTACGATGGTGTAAAGCCGATTGCCGCGAACATCGACCAGATTATCATCGTCAGTGCCATCTTGCCCTCGCTGTCTCTGAATATTATCGACCGTTATCTGGTGGCCTCCGAGGACGTGGCGATTCCGCCTGTGATTCTGCTCAACAAAGTGGACATGCTCGATGACGCCGAGCGTCAGCAAGTCGAGCGGCAACTGGCTCTCTACCGTGAGATTGGCTATCCGGTCCTCATGGTCAGCAGTAAAACCGGCGAGGGTATGGAGAGTCTGTCCGAGCAGCTTAAGGGCCATATTAGCGTGTTTGTGGGGCAGTCAGGGGTGGGAAAATCCAGTTTGATCAATACATTAATGCCTGAGGTGGACGAAGACGTCGGCGATGTCTCAGATAACTCGGGGCTGGGGCAGCACACTACGACTGCGGCCAAGCTATTGCATTTCCCGCAAGGAGGGGACTTGATCGACTCGCCCGGTGTACGAGAGTTTGCGCTCTGGCACCTGCCAGCGGAACGCATTACCTCTGGTTTTGTGGAGTTCCGTGATTATCTGGGCGGCTGTAAGTTCCGCGACTGCAAACATGGCGACGACCCGGGCTGCCTAATCCGTCAGGCGGTAGAGGAAGGCAAGATCAGCCCGGCACGCTATCAGAGCTACCATAAGATTCTATCCAGCATGGAAGAAAGTCGTCCCAGCCGTTCAAAGGCTCCGGGGCGTTGAGTCGCAGCGTTTACCTGCTTAGTCCAGAATGGGATAATGCCCATCAATTTACTATTTCCATCGCAGAGCGCCGATAACCTAGACTCTGCGCCAACAGGATTCAGGAACCAAACACGTGCTACCCATTAAAGTTGCGCTGCAATATATCTACCCCAAACATCTTATCTCTCGCCTCGTGGGTAAGTTGGCCGCCGCCGAGCTGGGGCCGATCACCACGGCCTTTATTCGTTTGTTTATCCGACATTTCGATGTGGATATGAGCGAGGCTCAGGAAGCAGACCCCAAGGCTTATAAATCTTTTAACGCCTTCTTTACCCGGTTGCTGAAGGACGATGCGCGCGCCATCACTCAGGAGGTTAATGAGCTGGCCTGCCCGGTGGATGGCACCGTTAGCCAGAGTGGTGATATCGATGAAGGGCGAATCTTTCAGGCCAAAGGCCATGACTACTCTCTGGAAACCTTGCTAGGGAACGACAAAGCGTTAGCCGAATCTTTTCAGGATGGGGACTTCGCCACTATTTATCTGTCGCCCAAGGACTACCACCGCATTCATATGCCGCTGGATGGGGTCCTGACCGATATGATCTACGTGCCGGGGGAGCTGTTTTCGGTTAACCCCCTGACGACTGCCCATGTGCCGGGTCTGTTTGCCCGCAATGAACGAGTGGTCACCGTATTCGAGACGCCCAAGGGCAAGATGGCGTTGGTCTTAGTGGGCGCAACCATTGTCGCCAGCATCGAAACCATCTGGGCTGGAACCGTGACGCCTCCCACAGGCAAGCAGGTTCATCATTGGACTTATCCTAATGAGGGCCCTGAGCAGATAACCCTGAAAAAAGGAGAGGAGATGGGCCTGTTTAAGCTTGGTTCCACCGTGGTAGCGGTGTTTGAGAAGGATATGATAGAACTGGATGACAGCATGGACGCCGGCGAGATCACTCGTTTGGGGCAGGTCATGGGTAGGCTCAAGGAGCGCGATTGAATTCTGTTAAGCGCAGCCTGATTTCGCTGCATTTGGCGGTGGTGCTGCTTGGGGCCACGGCCTTGTTTTCCCGTCTCATCCCCCTGTCAGCACTGGATATTACACTGGGGCGTTCGGTGATCGCCTTTGTAGTGTTGGCGGCCATCGTGTTGCTCAGTGGCGGCAGCTTTCGTTTCCAGCGTCCTCGGGATATGGGGATTGGCTTACTGCTGGGCGTGCTTATGGCGGCACACTGGGTTACCTACTTTGCCGCCATGCAGTATTCGTCGGTGTCAGTAGGGATGATCGCCTTGTTTACCTTTCCGGTGCTGACGGTGCTTTTGGAGCCTTTCTTCGAGCGTCACCGTTTGGTCTGGCAGGATGTGGCCAGCGCACTGGTTGTTTTTAGCGGTATCTGGTTGATTGTGCCGGAAACCTCTTTAGGCAATGAGGTAACCCTGGGGATTATTGTTGGGGTTATTTCGGCTATCCTGTACTCGTTTCGCAATCTGATACACCGTAAGTATTTTTCGCACTATGGTGGTGCTCAGGCCATGGGGTATCAGACACTGGTGATCAGCCTCTGTTTAGTGGCATTCGGCTCCGACAGCCTCTATCAGGCAGAGGCATTCACCTACTGGCAGCTGTTGCTGTTGGGTACTGTCTGTACAGCGGCTCCTCATGCCATTATCGCCTATACTCTCACCCATTTACGAGCCAAAACCTTTTCTCTGGTGGCCTGTATGCAGCCCTTGTATGGTGTCTTGATGGCGATGCTGGTGCTTAATGAACAGCCGAACTGGCAAACGCTGTTGGGCGGCGCCCTGGTAATCAGTGCTGCTGTTTACGAAACCTTAAATGCGCAACGATTGCATTCGCGGGAGTCTTAAATGCTGATTATTGCTCATCGTGGTGCCAGCAAGCTGGCTCCGGAAAATACCCTAGCTGCCATTGAGCAGGCGGTAAGACTTGGGGTGGACGCCATTGAAGTGGATGTACACCATAGCGAGCATGAACTGGTGGTGATCCACGACCGTTGGTTACACCGAACCACCAATGGTCAGGGACGAATTCAGGATCATAGCTTCGTCAAGTTAAGGGAGCTGGACGCCGGTAGTGGTGAGAGAATCCCCACGCTCTGGGAAGTAATGACGGCCATCCATGGACGCTGCGACCTGAATATTGAATTGAAAGGCATCCAGGATGTTATCCCGGTATTGACTCTGGTGGATAAAGCGGTCGCGGAGCTGGATTTCCGACCTGAGCAGTTTCTGCTGTCCGCGTTTAATCATCACCTGTTATTCGAAACTAAACGCATCCGTCCGGAGATGCAGGTCGGGGCTCTGACCGCTTCCTGTCCGCTGGACTACGCCAACTTTGGTTCGGTACTGGGAGCTTATTCGGTGCATATTTGCATGGATGCGGTGACCCAGCCTTTTGTGGAAGATGCTCATAGCCGTGGTTTAGCGGTCTATGTATACACAGTGGATGAGCCGGAAGATATGCATATTCTTATCGACTGGGGTGTGGATGGTATCTTCACCAATCGGCCGGATACAGCGATGAATGTGGTCGCTAAGCACTCACACCCGGAGGGTGTGACTCCTGCTGTTATACAAGTGTCAGAAGATCACTCCTCGGCGAACTGAGCCGACCTGGCTATTTCTGGGCGGTAGTAGCGGCTGAGCAGCTCGCTGGCTGGCAAGAGTCGAATCCCGCGTGCCTGTAGCTCCTCCAGGTGTTCACTGAGAAACTCCAGGGTTACCGGATAGGGATGGGCAATGCCGATGGCACGTTGGTGTTTCTTGGCGATACGGATCAGGCGTTCAAACTGAAAGCGGATCTGGCGTTTATCCTGATAGTGATCCAGAAAAACATGTCGCCGGGCGCTGGCGAGACCGGTTTGCTGCGCGATGGTTTCGGCTCGGCTATAGCGGGTCGTTCGGCTGTCGATAAAAAACATCTGCTGCTGGCGCAAGAATTCCATGGTGGCGGTCATTGGCCGGGTCATCTGGGTCAGGCGGCTGCCCATGTGGTTGTTTAAGCCGACCGCATTAGGGACTGACGCCAAAGCGTGATTCAGGGTTTGTTGAATGGCCGGTGACGTTAACTCAGTGGTCAGGGCCCCGGGCCCCAATTTATTGCCTGCCAGAGCCTCCATGGGCATGTGTAGCATCACTTCTCTGCCCTGCTGCGCAGCGCGATGGGCAAATTCGGTTGAATAGGGCGTATGGGGCAGAATAGAAAAGGTCACCTCGGAAGGTAACTGAAAGGCGGCGGCATCGGTTTGGCGATAACCAATATCATCGATGATAAGGGCTACGTCGGCGCTGTTGGCACTGAGACTAAACAGCGCGATAAGCACTACTGCCCCTTGTTTTAAGGCGTTTATTATTGTCATTATTGCCCGTCTTGTTGTTGTTCGCGCTTCCCTGAAACAGCCCTGTTACGGTGTTATTTTAACCATTGTGATGGGTTCACCGGTTTGCCTTTATGCCGAATCTCGAAATACAGCCCGGGCCTCGACTGGCCGCCACTTTGACCGACCAGGGCGATACGCTCACCCGCGGCGACCACCTCACCCACATCTCTGAGCAGCGCCTGGTTGTAACCGTAGAGGCTCATATAACCATCTCCATGGTCCAATACAGTAACCAATCCAAAGCCTTTGAGCCAGTCCGAAAATAATACCTGACCATCGTGAATAGCACGCACCGCCATGCCGCTGTCGGCGTTGAAAATGGCGCCTTTCCAGCGAATCTGGCCTTGACGACGTTTGTAAAACAGGTTTCGCATATGGCCATCAGTAGGGGCGCGCAACTGACCCTTCAGGCTGCTCAGGCCATTGAGATCGCCGGGCTGTCGTTGTGCCCGGGCGGTCGCCCGCTCGATGGCTTGCACCAAGTTCTGCTCGCTGGCCTGTAGCTGTTCGAGTTTAGCGGCTTCGGTGTTGATACGTTTCTCGAGGGCCGCCAGGGTTTCCTGACGATCCTGCTGTTCCGATTGCATGAGCTGCCGCTGGCCAGATTGCACCTTGAGCAGCTGAGCCAGTTCGGTTTCATTGTTCACCAATTGAGTTTCTACCTGCTCCAATTCCCGAGCGGTATCCATAAACCGGTTAATCTGTTTCTTTCTGGCTTTATTGAAGTAGCCATAGTAAGTGAGCAGTCGCTCGAGCTTGGCGGCATTTTCCTGATTCAGCAACATCTTGGAAAAGTCGTGTTGGCCGGTCATATAGGCACTGCGGAACAAATCGCCCAAGGCGGTTTGCTGTTGGTCGATTTGTTGCTGTAATTGCGATTGTCGCTGACGCAGCTGCTCTTGCTGCTGGCGGTTCTGACTCAGTTGCTGACGGGTTTGATCCAGCTCCCTGGCCAGGCGACTGATTTCCAGTTCGGCCTTTTTGAGTGTCTGCTCCAGCTCTTCGGCGCTGGCGACCCTCAGGTTCAGTTGCTTCTGGCGTTGTTCGATCTGTTGCTGAATGGCCTTGAGCTTTTCTTCCGGGCTGTTCTGAGCCGTGGCATAGGACGTCAGCAGACACAAAAAGGCCGCCACTCCTGTCACGGAGAGACGGCGCTGCAATTTGTGAGGCCAGTGCATATTAGTCCAGTGTCACAATGGGCTTACCGGTCATTTCCTCTGGCTGTTCCATGCCCATAAGGTGGAGCATGGTGGGAGCCACGTCGCTTAGCGTACCGCCATTGCGGGTGCTGGCTTTTCTGCCTACGTAAATGAAGGGCACCAGTTCGCTGGTGTGGGCCGTATGAGGCTGACCGGTTTTGGGATCCTTCATCTGGTCGGCGTTGCCGTGATCGGCGGTGATCAAACATTCGCCACCTACTTTATCCAGGGCTTCCACTACCCGGCCGATACAGCTGTCTACTGCTTCGCAGGCCTTTACGGCGGCGTCGAAGTTGCCGCTGTGACCAACCATATCGCCATTCGGGTAGTTACAGATGATCACGTCGAAATCACCCGAGTCGATGGCTTCAACCAGTTTATCGGTAAGCTCGGTGGAACTCATCTCAGGTTGTAAGTCATAGGTGGCTACCTTGGGGGAGGGGATCAGCACCCGCTTTTCACCGTCAAACTCCTGCTCGCGGCCGCCGCTGTAGAAGAAGGTTACATGGGCATATTTTTCCGTTTCGGATATGCGCAGCTGGGTCTTGTCGTGCTTGGCCAACCACTCACCCATGACGTTGTTCAGTTCGGTGGGCGGGAAGGCACAAGGCGTGTCGATATCGGCGGCGTATTGGGTCAGCATGACCATGGCAGACAGCTCGGGACGATGCTGGCGGGTGAATCCATCGAAGTCATCGTCGACAAAACTGCGGGTGATTTCGCGGGCCCGGTCGGCGCGGAAATTCATAAAGATCAGGCTGTCGCCGTCTTCCATCTTCACCGGTTCCCCGATACAGGTGGCTTTGACGAATTCGTCGTTTTCATCCCGCTCATAAGCCGCTTCTAACCCTGCTACAGCGGATTCCGCGTTGTAGTCCGCCTGGCCTAAGGTCAGTAGATTGTAAGCCGATTCCACTCGCTCCCAGCGGTTGTCTCTGTCCATGGCATAATAGCGGCCTACCAGGCTGGCGGTTTTGCCGACCCCCAATTCTTTAAACAGGGCGTCAGCTTTTTCCAACGAGGCTTTGGCACTGCGTGGTGGCGTGTCGCGACCATCCAGGAAGGCGTGCAGATAGATGCGTTTGGCACCCTGGGCGGCGGCCATCTTGATCATGGCAAAGATGTGCTCTTCGTGGCTGTGCACACCGCCGGGCGACATCAGCCCCATAATGTGCACGGCCTTTTCTTTATTGACCGCTTCGGTCACGGCCTGGCTCAATGCCGGATTGTCGTTAAAGCTGCCGTCATCAATGGCCTTGGTAATGCGGGTGAATTCCTGGTACACCACCCGGCCGGCCCCCAGGTTTACGTGCCCCACCTCGGAGTTGCCCATCTGACCGTCGGGCAGGCCGACATCCATACCTGAACCAGAAATCAATGTGTTGGCGTAGCGTTGAGTCAGGCCATCCAGTACTGGGGTATTGGCATGGGCAATGGCATTATCCTGTTTCTCTTCACGGTGGCCCCAACCATCCAGAATTAATAAAACCAGGGGTTTCTTCTGACTCATTTAATCGACTCCAACTGCTTGCTATGACGGTATTCTACTGTGGAGCAAGGTAGCAATTCCAATGAATAAAACCAATCACCAATAGGGATAATTTAGAATCGATGCCACTGAATAGGATTGCAAAGCGTTATCTGGACGTCGCACCTCTGGTTTCTGCTGTGGGATTCTATATACTTTGCACTCTTTTATTTTGGGCAAGCAGTAATAAGGCAGTCGGCCATGCAACAACTCATCGAATTTGCCATGAACCACCCTATTCTTAGCGGTATCTGGGTGGTGTTGGTGCTTATGCTGGTGTACAGCTTTATCAGTGGCGCCTTGTCGCCGGTGAAAGAGTTGGGTACCAATGAATTGACCCAGAAGGTCAACAAGGAAGACGGTGTTATCGTCGACATCCGGTCTCAGGGAGACTTCAACAAGGGACATATTGTCGGCTCAGTGCACCTGCCTCAGGACAAGGCTCTCAAAGGCGAGTTAGGCGCTATTGAAAAGCACAAGAACAAGCCCATAGTTGTAGTCTGTGCCATGGGCATGAACGCCAAGCGCGTTGCCGCTCAACTGCTGAAAAATGGCTTTGAGCAGGTGTTTGTGCTTAAGGGTGGCTTTAACAGCTGGACCAGTGCTGGCCTGCCTGTAAAGAAATAATTGTAGTGAGAGGCCCGAAATGGCAAAAGTAGAAATTTATACCAAGGGTTATTGCCCTTTTTGTGTGCGCGCCAAACAGTTGCTGGACAGCAAGTCGGTGACCTACACCGAGTATAGCCTGGAGACTCAGCCCAAGTTGCGCAGCGAGATGATCGAGCGCACCGGCGGCCCCTCCACCGTGCCGCAAATTTTTATCGGCGATCACTACGTAGGTGGTTGCGACGAGTTAATGGCTGCTGAATCTCAGGGCCAGTTGGATCAATTGCTGGCTCGCTAGGCCAGCTTGTTTATTAGGAACTATTATGTCAGAAGAAAATCAAGCTAACGGCGCCGCTGCGCCAGAGCAGCAAAATACTCAGCAAGCTCAGCAATTCGCGGTACAGCGTATCTACGCGAAAGACATCTCATTTGAGAGCCCCAACTCGCCTGTCATCTTCCAGAAAGAATGGAAGCCGGAAGTGCAGTTGGATCTGGACACGCGCAGCAATAAGCTGGAAGAGAACCTGTTCGAAGTGGTGCTGTCGGTCACTGTCACCGCAAAAGTGGGCGAAGAGACGGCCTTCTTAGTGGAAGTTCAGCAAGCCGGTATCTTCACCATTGGTGGTGAACTTTCCGACCAACAAAAAGCGCATATGCTGGGCTCTTTCTGCCCTAACACTCTGTTCCCTTACGCACGTGAGTGTGTGTCGAACCTGGTCAACCGTGGTACCTTCCCGGCACTGAATCTGGCACCGGTAAACTTCGACGCCATCTTTGCGGCTTACATGCAGAAGCGCGCTCAGGAAGCGCAACAGGGCGAACAAAAACAAAATCTGGATGCCTGATGAGTAACTCAGGGACTTTGTCGGTTCTTGGCGCGGGCTCCTACGGTACGGCGCTGGCGCTATGTTTCGCTCGAAATGGCGTACAGACCCGCCTGTGGGGACGTGACCCGGCAAAAATCGAACAGATGGCCGCCGACGGTGAGAACCGACAGTACCTGCCTGGGGCAAAGTTCCCCGAGACCCTAATCCCAGATGCCGATTTGGAAGCCGTGGTTTCACATAGCCATAATATTATGGTGGTGGTGCCCAGTCATGGCTTCGCGGATATGCTTAAGCGCATTCAGCCTTTGTTGACCAATGCCCATCGTGTTGCCTGGGCAACGAAAGGACTGGAACCGGAAACCGGCTGTCTACTGCAGGATGTGGCTCGTCGGGTATTGGGCGAGGATATATCATTGGCGGTGCTATCTGGCCCTACCTTTGCCAAAGAAATGGCTCAGGGCCTGCCTACGGCCATTTCCTTGTCCTCCACTGACCAGCAGTTCATCGACGAGTTGGCGGAAATGCTGCACTGTGGCAAATCGTTCCGGGTTTATAAAAATAACGACTTTATTGGTATTCAACTCGGCGGCGCGGTTAAAAATGTGATTGCTATCGGTGCAGGTCTGGCCGACGGTATTGGTTTTGGTGCCAATGCCCGCACGGCCCTGATAACTCGAGGTTTGGTAGAGTTAAGTCGACTTGGAGAAGCCTTAGGTGCCGAACCCCAGACGTTTATGGGGATGGCGGGTTTGGGCGATCTGGTGTTGACCTGCACCGACAATCAGTCCCGTAACCGCCGATTTGGCTTAGCCTTGGGCGAGGGTAAGAGCGTCGAACAAGCCATCAAGGATATCGGTCAGGTGGTTGAAGGCTATCGCAATACGAAAGAAGTGCATGAACTGGCCAAACGCCATAATGTGGAAATGCCTATTACCGAAGAGATTTATCAGGTGCTATACAAAGGCAAAGAGCCAAAAGACGCGGCCCGGGCGTTGTTGGGCCGTGAGCAGAAGTTTGAGTAACACAGGCTTATCAGCATCAGCTAGATTGAGTGTTTGAGCAAGCCGATTCAAGCTGTTGACGGAGCCAGATTCTGGCTGATTCCCGGTTAGTGAAAAATGCAACGTTTTGCCGCTGGAGGGCTGGAGTATTATGAAGGATGATGGCCTTCTTCGCGGTATTGTCGATCACAAAGGCTTTAGCCACTATGGCTTGTTCGCTCATCCACTGATTGTATTTCTCTAGCTCCTGATAGGCTTCTGGTGTCCCGCCTTCGACGTCCAGATCATCCACTAATACTGCAAACTGACGACCTTTTAATTCGCCAACGGCGTCTTTAACCGCCTGGGCGTAGGCACTTATACCATCGCGATTAAAGCTTCCGATAAGTCGGGTAAGGATAAGGTCTTCTTCTGCCCTTACAGAAAAGTTGCCATGAATATTGGCCACGTTCGTTCTCCAGTAAGCTGTATTGCCCTAGTCTAGCTCGCTCAAGTGGGGGCCATCTTGCGCTGGCTCAACCTGTTGGTCGTCACAAGCAGCAGATGCCTAGCGTAAACAGCAAGAAGCTTACCCCTAAAAATAGTCACTGTGTAGCACAATAAATCCAAGCCGAGATTCCGGATTCCATCACGGCCAATACTCGCTGGTAGTCTTCCACTTCATAGTCATCGGACAAAGCCAGCTCCTCTTCAGTCAGTTCGAATACTGTACCTGCAACTCTGTCTTCCGGGATGCCGGTATGAGTTAGGATTGGATGTATGTTCTTGCCACTGGCCTTAATTACCCTCTGGTCGGTGATCTCAATGCTATCAATCTTGTAGCCTTGCAGCACATCGGGCTGACCGTGAAGCAATCGGTTAAAGGTAGCTTCCTGCACATCGCTTTGTTGCAGGGTTCCATAGGAGAAAACCAGGTGTCTGAGCATGTTTGGCTCCTCAAACTGCGCCGTCAAAATCCAGTTGCCGCCAGGCCTCATAGACAAATACGGATACGGCATTGGACAGGTTCATACTGCGGCTGTCGGGCAGCATGGGAATCCGCAGGCGCTGCTCGCCGGGCAAACTCTGAATCAGTTCATCGGGAAGGCCGCGGGTTTCGGGTCCAAACAGCAGAGTATCACCCGGCTGGAATTGGATGTTGGTGTAGTGCTGGCTGCCTTTGGTGGTGCAGGCGAACAAGCGCTTGGGGTTAATCTCCGCCAGGAAAGCATCCAGATTAGGGTGACGCCTGACTTGAGTGAACTCATGGTAATCCAGTCCGGCGCGGCGCAAGCGTTTATCATCCCAGCTGAATCCCAGAGGTTCGATCAAGTGCAGGCGAAAACCGGTGTTGGCGCAAAGGCGGATAATGTTACCGGTATTGGGTGGAATTTCGGGTTCGAAAAGGGCGATATCCAGCATGGGGTGGTACTTGGTAAACTGACGGAGGGGGAGCATAGCAAAGCCTGAGCCGGAAGCCTATCTGGGGTATAATCAGGGTAATGGCGTTAGAGGAGTGTTTTGTGCAACAAAGCGATTACAGTTACTGGGTTAAACTGGCCAGCAGTTTTGCCGTATTTGCGGCCTTTAGCATGATAGTGGTCAAGATCTGGGCCTGGTATGTCACCAACTCCGCTGCCATGTTGGCATCCACCACTGACTCGGTGTTTGATGTGGCCGCGTCAATCATTAACTTCTTTGTACTGCGTTACGCGTTAACCCCTGCCGATGATGATCATCGCTTTGGTCACGGTAAGGCCGAGGCCTTAGCGGGCCTGGCTCAGGCGGCTTTTATCTGTGGCTCTGGTCTGCTGTTGGTATTTCATGCTGTCGACCGGCTTAAGGACCCGGTGCCATTGAATCGCCCGGAATTAGCGATTTACGCGACCCTGTTTGCTGTCGTCATGACGTTTGTTCTGGTGCTGGTTCAAAAAATGGCCATCAGGCGGACCAACTCGGTGGCCATTCAGGCTGACTCGCTGCACTATCAATCGGACTTGCTCATGAATCTGGCCGTGCTGGCCTCATTGGGGCTCAGCACCATGGGTTATTTAGCGGTGGATGGTTGGTTTGCCATCGGCATTGCTCTTTATCTGATATGGGGCGCGCGGGAGATCGCCATGCATGCCGGACGCACCTTGATGGACAAGGAAATGCCACCGGAATTTGGTGAGAAGGTCGAGGCTATCGCTAACGCCCATCCCAAGGTGCATGGTATTCACGATCTGCGCACCCGACAGTCGGGACGTACCGTGTTTGTGCAGTTCCATATCGAGCTGGATGATGATCTTAAGTTGGTAGACGCTCACGCCATTGCCGACAAGGTAGAGGCTGAATTAAATGAGGCCATCCCGGAAGCAGAGGTGCTGATTCACCAGGACCCGCTATCGGTGGTGGACACTAAGTCTGATGGAAAAAATCCAGAATCCGCTTAATGGCTGGCTTGCGGTATTCATCAGATTCCATTAGCAGTTCATGGCGGGCGCCATCGATGCTCTCAAAGCGACAAGCCTCCACGGTGCTGCAAATCCTCTGTTGGCGCTCGTTATTGACGACCTTATCGTTACCCGCCTGTAAAACCAGAAGCGAGCGTTCCAGAGTCGGCAGCTGGGTTTCTATCCTGTCCATGGCTTCAATGGAGGCCTTTAGCCAACCAAAGGTGACTCCACCCAATTGCAATTCCGGAGTTTGCTTATATTCACGCCGAAAGATTCGATAGCGTACCTCACTGTGGGTCAGTAGGTTCTTGGTAAAGGGCAGTGGGTGATAATTGGTTTGCCCCGGAAAGTACCAGGGCAGCTCGCTCAGCCATTGGTTCAGACGGGTCCCTGCTGATACCAGCTTCCGGGATATCCCATCAGGCAGTGGCGAATTAATCCCGAACATGGGCGCGGTCATGGCTGCGCGGGAAAAATCTTGCGGGTATTGCAGCAGATAGAGGACGCCGATAGCGCCGCCCATAGAGTGGCCTAATAAGAGTGGCAGGTGATGGCTGTTGGGCTCGACGACCTGTTTGTAAAAGGTTTTCATATCGGCCACATAGTTGGCGTAATCCCTCACATAGCCTTTATGGGGGTTGGCTGTCATACGACCTGACAGGCCCTGACCGCGGTGATCGTGGATAAACACCGAATAGCCGTTATTAAACAGTTCGTAAATGACTTCTTTGTATTTGAGATAGCCTTCGATACGGCCACTGGAAATAACGATGCTGCCGACAGGCTCCGGGTGCACAGCGGTGGCGTAGGCGATAGGCACCTGATCCTGGCCATTGAACCGGCCTTGTTTAACCTGCTGTTGCCAGAAGGCCTGAATAGAATGGTTGTAATGCTGCTCCAGCTCGGTTTCACTGGAATAAAAATACGGCTCGGCTTGGCTCACGGCAGAGATGGTCGTTAGGCTGACAAATAAAGCGCTGAGGATACCTGCAAAGGCGGTTACAGTAAAACGCCCGGGCATGGCTCAATGCTTCGGCATCTGGCGCTGAAACTGGCCGTCGTCAAATCGGGCCGAGCTGATGAGGAGATCGGCGGTGGCGACGTTACAGGCGACGGGGAGATTCCATACCGAACACAGCCGCAACAACGCTTTGACGTCCGGGTCGTGAGGGGCTGGGTTGAGTGGATCCCAGAAAAATACCAGCAGATCCAGTTTTCCCTCGGCGATCAGGGCGCCGATTTGCTGGTCACCGCCTAAGGGCCCGCTCTTAAACCGGTGTACCTCCAGGCCCAGCTTGTCTGCAATCAGGCCACCGGTCGTGCCTGTGGCAACCAGCGTGTGTTGTTTTAGAACCTCAAGATGCTGCTGTCCCCAGTCCAGCAGTTCCTGCTTCTTGTGATCATGGGCGACCAGAGCAATGGTTTTTACAGTCATATTAAGCCAGTAAGGTTGGTTGGGTGTCGTTGAGAAAGGGTGCCATAGATAGCAGGGTTCGCAAGTCTTTTACCACCAGGCTGGCCGCGCTGAAGTCCTGCTGAAAGCCAATCCCCTGCTCGGGCACGGCTACCGTGTAGAGGTTGGCGGCGCGGGCGGCTTCGACACCGCGGACCGAATCTTCAAACGCGATGCACTTTTCAGTCGGTAAACGCAGGGCGGACAAAGCTCGCAGGTAAACGTCCGGAGCGGGTTTGCCCGCCTTTTCGTTGGCGGCGGAAAAATAGCTGCTGATGTAGTTGTGCAGCTCTAACCGTTCGATGACCGCGCGGATTAACTCCATAGATGAACCCGAGGCAATGACCATGGTCATGCCCAGTTCCCGGCAACGCTCAAGTAATGGGTAGACACCTGGCATGGCGCGTGCTTCGGATTGAATTAAGCCAAGGGCCTGTTGACGCAGTTGGTGGGCGATCTCGTCCACTTCGATTTGGCGGTCTTCCTGGGTCGACCAAAGAGTGCGTTGCAGCCAGTAACGTACGGTGTCTTCCGTACCTAACCCAGTGGTCTGGCGACAGAGCTCGTCGTTGAGCTGAATGCCAAGCTCACCAAACACCTTTTGTTCGGCGCGGCGCCACAGCGGTTCGGAGTCCACCAGTAACCCGTCCATATCAAAAATAGCCGCTTGCCAATGCATATCACCTCCTTTTCAAGTGTCACCGGGCTGCCTTGCCGTTTTATTGTACCAGACAGCTTTGAACGATCATCTCGCGTAATACACCTATAGTTGGCTTCACATAACTAAGATCGATGAACTCGTCCGGCTGGTGTGCCTGTTCGATACTGCCTGGACCCATGACGATAGTGTCGCAGCCCAGTTGGTTAATAAAGGGAGCTTCGGTGCAATAATTGGCGGAGGTGGGTTCAAAGCCTGTCAGTGATTGGGCCAGTTCAACCAGGCGTGTTTCTCTGCCACAGGCAAAGGCCGGGATGGAGTCGTACATAGGGGCGAGGCTCAAACGATCCGGGTAGCGCTTTTTCAGCGGCGCTAACGCCTCGTCGATCTGCCGTATGGCTTCGGCATCGGGTAGGTCCGGTGTCGCCCTTAGATCGAAATTTAAATGGCAGTGACCGCAGATACGGTTTTCACCATCGCCGCCGTGAATATGGCCCAGATTCAGTGTGGCTTCCGGCACGCTGAACCGTTCGTCTCGATACCTGCGGGCCAGTTGATCCCTGAACTGCATCAGCTCGTTAATGGCGGCGTTCATAATCTCGATGGCATTGACCCCCTTGGCTGGATCGCTGGAATGACCGGCCTCGCCTCTAATCGATAAGGTATGCGCCATGTGACCTTTGTGCTGAATAATGGGCTTAAGCTCGGTTGGTTCACCGATAATCGCCATATCGGGCGTGATTAATTGCTGCTCGGCAAAGAAACGGGCCCCGGCCATCGAGGTTTCCTCATCGGCGGTGGCCAATATATACAGCGGCTTTTGCAGCTTACTCAGATCCAGTTCGTTCAAGGCTTCCAGAATAAAGGCAAAGAAACCTTTCATATCACAGGTGCCCAGCCCATAAAGCTTGCCGTCTTTTTCGGTGAGTGTGAAGGGGTCACTGTTCCAGCGGTCCTCGTCAAAGGGCACGGTGTCCGAGTGCCCGGCCAGTAGTAGTCCGCCCTCGCCAGTGCCCAGACGGGCCAACAGATTATACTTGTTGCGACTCTTAGGGACTTTTTGAATAGTTATGTGAAATCCTTTGTCCTCCAACCAGTTGCCGAGCTGCTCGATAAGGCCCCGGTTAGATTGGTCTATTTTCTCTTCAAAGGCACTAATGGTAGGGGTTTTGATGATCGCCTTGTAGAGTTCAATCAGAGATAAGTTCTTCATAAATAAATATGCTAAAAAGTTGAATAAGTATTTTGTTTGTGTCAGAGTTTGCCATAACCGATAGGCAAATGCACTGATTAACCAATAGCACAGATATGCAGACACACTATTTGCTCAACTCGTTCTCCCCGGACGTCGTCTTAACTCTACGACGACACTAGCGCTCTTAGGCGGGCCTGAGTGGCCCGCCCCATTTTTCTTATTATTTTCGTTTCTTTAACTCAGTAGCAAAACCATGATGAAAAGTTTTATTTTCGGCGCCAGTGGCTATTCCGGTGCTCAGTTGGCGGCATTGATTCAGCACCACCCCAATTTTGAGTTGGCGGGATTGGGCGTTTCTCAGCACAGTCAGGATGCTCATAAGCCCCTAAGCGACCTCTACGGTCAGTTGAAAGGACAGGTCGATGCAATCTTACAGCCCATAAATGAGTCGAACCTGAGTGCTCTGAAGAACGAGATGGACCTGATCTTTCTGGCCACTCCACACGAGGTGAGTCAGCAGTGGGTGCCCATTCTCGCTGGTGGTAAAGCCAAAATACTGGATCTGTCCGGCGCATTTCGTCTCAGTGACAGCCAGCAGGTACGGGCGTTTTATGATTTTAGTCACAGTGACCAGGCGTTGGCGGAAAGTGCCGTCTACGGACTGGTGGACTGGTATGCCGATACTATCGCCGGAGCTGATCTGGTGGCGGTACCGGGGTGTTACCCCACCGCCTCACTATTGGCATTAAAACCACTGCAGCAGGCGGGTTTACTGAACGAGGCTGCTAAACCGGTGGTCAATGCGGTCAGTGGTGTCAGTGGCGCAGGCCGCAAGGCAGCCCTGAAAACCAGTTTTTGCGAGGTAAGCCTGCAGGCCTATGGTGTTCTGGGTCACCGGCATCAGCCGGAAATTGCTCAGGAGCTCGGCGCACCGGTGATCTTTACGCCTCACCTGGGCAATTTTAAGCGTGGCATTCTGGCCACCATCACTGCGCAACTCAAGCCGGGTGTGGATGATGGGGCTGTTTGGGAAGCCTTTCATAAAGCCTATAAACACAGCCCTCTGATCAGGCTAATCCCGGGCTTTCCGAAACTGGATGATGTAGTGGGCAGCGCCTACTGTGATATCGGCTGGAAATGCCAGGGGCAGGATATCGTGATTGGCTCGGCCATCGACAACCTGTTAAAGGGAGCGGCGGCACAAGCCTTACAGTGTGCCAACCTAGTCGCGGACTTACCGATGAATACTGGCTTAAATGGAGGTAAACCATGACCCCGTTAGTGATTAAAGTCGGCGGCGCTTTATTGGATGCCTATGAACAGGGCCAGGCTCTGTTTTCGGCGATTAAAAAGCTCAAGGCTGAACGGCCGGTGGTGCTGGTGCATGGTGGTGGCAATCTGACCAATGACTGGCTTGCCCGTCTGGGATTCGAGTCTCAGAAAATCGATGGCCTGAGAGTCACTCCGCCCGATCAACTGCCGTTTGTTGTAGGGGCGCTTGCAGGAACCGCTAATAAACTACTGGTCAGCATGGCCCATCAGCAGGGGATCAATGCGGTCGGTCTGTCACTGGCTGATGGCAAGATGGTTAATGCCTGTTTACTGAATGCGCAACTCGGTGCCGTAGGTCAGGCGAGTGCCGGTGACCCTAAGGTTTTGCATGCTCTATTGGGGGCCGATGTAGTGCCAGTGGTCAGCTCTATCGGCCTCACTGAACAAGGTGAGCTATGTAATATCAACGCCGACGATGGGGCCGTGGCTCTGGCGCAAACCCTGGGCGCCGAGTTAGTGCTGCTCAGCGATGTGCCAGGTGTGCTGGACGGCGATGGCCAGCTTCTGGTGCAGCTCACCGCTACAGAGATTAGCGCCCTGATTGAACAGCGGGTGATCCATGGTGGCATGAGCGTCAAGGTCAAAGCCGCACTTGCCGCCGCCAACAGTATTGGCCAGAGGGTGTATATCGCCGGTTGGCAACAGCCTCAATTGCTCACCACTCTGGCTGACGAGGCGAGTGTGGGTACCTGTATTGTTCCCGATTTTGTTATGGAGAACCAACCATGAGTCAGTCCTTACTTACTTTTTCCGATTGGTCGGCGTCGAGTATTCAGTCGCTATTGCAACTGGCTTTGGAAGTGAAACAACAGCCGCAACGCTTTCGTCAGGCACTGACTGGCAAGTCAGTAGTAGCGCTATTTGAGAAACCGTCACTGCGTACCCGGGTGTCTTTCGATATTGGTGTGAATAAATTAGGGGGGCACCTGGTTTATCTCGACAGCCAGGCCAATAACTTGGCCGGGCGCGAGGCGTCGCAGGACATGGGGGCTAACCTGTCCTGTTGGGCCGATGCCATAGTGGCCCGGGTGTTCAGCCATCAGACTCTGGAGCAACTGGTGGCCGCCTCGAAGGTACCGGTGATCAATGCCCTGTGTGACCTTTACCACCCCTGTCAGGCGCTGGCCGATTATCTGAGCTTAGCCGAGGTGCTGCCCGGTAAGACGCCGAGTTTAGGGTATGTGGGTGATGCCAATAATGTCAGCAACTCGCTGATGTTACTCGGTGCCAAGCTGGGGGCCGATGTACGGATTGTCACGCCCGGGGGGCATCAGCCCGCCACCAATATGATTGCTCAGAGCCAGGATATTGCTGCCGAAACCGGCGGTAACATTACCGTCAGTACCGAACTGGCTGCATTGGAGGGCGTGGATGCGCTTTACACCGATACCTGGTTATCCATGGGAGACGAAACCCCGCTGGAAGCCATCAAAGATACATTTGCCCCCTATCAGTTAAACACGGCCCTGATGCGACAAACCGGGGCCCAATATGTCATGCATTGTCAGCCCGCGCATCGGGATCTGGAGATCAGCAGCGAGCTAATCGACGGTGACGCCTCGCTATTGATGCGTCAGGCCGAAAACCGGATGCACGGGCAAAACGCCATTTTAATCAGCTTGCTTGAGCGTAAATAAGTTTCTAGGAGAACACTATGTCAGAGACATCCATCAACAAAGTATTACTGGCCTACTCCGGTGGCCTGGATACCTCGGCCATTATCCCCTGGCTGAAGGAGAACTACGGTTGTGAGGTGGTAGCCTTTGCCGCCGATGTGGGGCAGGGCGATGAAGAACTGGAAGGGCTGGAAGAAAAGGCACTGTATTCCGGGGCCAGCGAATGCTACATCGTCGACCTGAAAGAAGAGCTGGTTAAAGACTATATCTACCCCACGGTGATGACCGGTGCAGTCTACGAGGGCCAATACCTGCTTGGCACTTCCATGGCGCGGCCGATCATTGCCAAAGCCCAGGTGGAAGTGGCCCGGCAGGTGGGGGCCGATGCCCTGTGTCATGGCTGTACCGGTAAGGGTAACGATCAGGTGCGTTTTGAGAGTGCCTTTGCGGCACTGGCACCCGATCTGAAAGTCATTGCCCCTTGGCGTGAGTGGGACATGAGTAGCCGGGAAGATCTCCTCAGTTACCTGGCCGAACGTAATATCAAAACTACTGCCTCGGCCACCAAGATCTACAGCCGCGATGCCAATGCCTGGCATATTTCCCATGAAGGGGGCGAGTTGGAAGACCCATGGTGCGAGCCCACCGAAAAGGTCTGGACCATGACGGTCTCTCCCGAGCAAGCCCCGGATACCCCGGAGCGGATCAGCCTGAATTTTGAAAAAGGCCGGTTAACTAAGGTTAATGGCGAGCTCCTTAGCCCGTACAAGGCCTTGTGTAAGCTCAATGAGCTCGCGGGAGCTCATGGTGTCGGACGGCTGGATATCGTTGAGAACCGGCTAGTGGGCATGAAATCCCGTGGTTGTTACGAAACGCCTGGAGGTACCGTTTTGATGGCGGCTTACAAAGCCCTGGAGCACCTGGTACTGGATAAATCGGCGCTTAAATTCCGCGAGCAGTTGGGGTTGGAGTTTGCCCATGTGGTGTATGATGGTCGCTGGTTTACTCAAATCACACCGCCGATTCTGGCGGCGGCAGAATCCATGGCACAGTCCATGACCGGCGAGGTGGTAGTGAAGCTTTATAAGGGCCAGGCCACAGTGGTGCAGCGTCAGTCGCCTTATTCATTGTATTCAGAGGATTTTGCCACCTTTGGTGCCGACGATGTCTACGATCAATCCCATGCCGAAGGCTTTATTCGGTTATTCAGCCTGTCCAGTCGGATCAAGGCGCTGACTTCCGTCAAAGGAGACTAATATGGCGTTATGGGGAGGCCGGTTTAAGCAGGCGGCCAGTGCACAGTTTCAGGCTTTTAACGATTCGCTGCCGGTGGACTACCGGCTGGCGGAGCAGGATATTATCGGCTCGGTGGCCTGGTCTAAGGGGCTGCTCAAAGTTGGGGTGTTGTCTGTAGAAGAGCAGCAGCGGTTAGAATCCGCCTTGCAGGAATTACTCGCCGAAGTACGAGATAACCCCCAACAGGTCGCCGATGGCGGTGAGGAAGACATTCACAGCTATGTGGAGTCTAAGCTGATCGACAAGCTGGGCGATTTAGGTAAGAAACTGCACACCGGCCGAAGCCGTAACGATCAGGTGGCCACCGATCTTAAGCTCTGGTGTAAGGACAAAGGCGGCGAGTTGTTGTTGTCGCTGGTGAACTTCCAGCAGGCGTTGATGGACCTGGCTCGTCGCGAGAGCGATACGGTGCTGCCCGGTTATACCCACCTGCAACGTGCGCAGCCGGTAACCTTCGGACATTGGTGCCTGGCCTATGTGGAAATGTTTAACCGCGATATTGGCCGTTTGAATGATGCCCTGTATCGTGCCGATACCTGTCCGTTGGGATCTGGTGCATTGGCGGGTACGGCCTACCCCATCGACCGTGACATGCTGGCCGAGGAACTGGGGTTTCGCCGGCCCACCATGAACAGCCTGGATGCGGTATCGGACCGGGATCATGTTCTGGAATTATTATCGGCCGCCAGTATCTCCATGATGCATATCTCACGGCTGGCTGAGGATCTGATCTTCTATAACTCGGGCGAGGCGGGCTTTATTGAGCTGAGTGACGACGTCACCTCGGGTTCATCGCTGATGCCGCAGAAGAAAAACCCCGATGCGTTGGAGCTGATGCGGGGCAAGGCCGGGCGGGTCTATGGCGCCATGAGTGCCATGATGATGACCATGAAAGCCCTGCCGCTGGCTTATAACAAAGACATGCAAGAAGATAAGGAAGGACTGTTCGATGCGCTGGACACCTGGCAGCAATGCCTTGAAATTGGCGTGCTGGTGGCCGATGGCTTAAGTGTCAACTCGGGCCGCACTCTGGCGGCGGCACAACAGGGCTATGCCAACGCCACCGAGCTGGCCGATTATCTGGTCAGCAAGGATGTACCATTTCGGGAGGCCCACCATATCGTAGGGCAGGTGGTGTTGGATGCCATCGAACAGGAAAAGCCGTTGGAAGATTTCTCTCTGTCCCAGTTGCAGGCTTACAGTGACAAGATCGGCGATGATGTATACAAGCACCTGTCTATAGAGTCTTGTCTGGACAAGCGCGAGGCGCTGGGCGGCACGTCCAAGGCGCAGGTGGAGAGGACCATGCTGTCATTGGAGTCGGAGCAGCAGCACAGTCTGAAAACCCATGTGTTGGGAGGTACCGGCAGCGAACAAATCCAGTTAGCCCTCAAACAGGTGCAACAACGGCTCAATGCTCAACGGGCCGAGGCTATGTCGGTGCGCCGTGCCAAAATGACCGATGTGGACGAGATTTTGCGGATCGTGGCGTATTGGTCCGATAAGGGCGAGACACTGCCCCGCAGTCGCGACAATATCATTCATGATATCCAAAACTTCGTGGTGGCGGAGATCGACGGCAAGGTAGTGGGTTGTGCCTGCCTGTATATCTATCAAACAGGATTGGCGGAAATTCGCTCGGTGGGTGTGGATACGGTTCAGCAAGGTGGTGGTCAGGGTAAGGCCATGGTGCAATATTTATTGGAGCAGGCTCGACATATTGAGCTATCGCGAGTCATTGTACTGACCCGGGTTCCGGACTTTTTCGCCAAGATGGGGTTTACCCCCACACTGATGGACTCGTTGCCGGAGAAGGTCATCAAGGACTGCGATATCTGCCCCAAGAAACACGCCTGTGATGAAATTGCCATGGAGTACCGGGTGAAACTCGGCGGCGAGATCCCGGTTAAGGCGGTGGAATAAATTCAATTTCCAGATAGCGCCCTGAATGAGCTTTCAGGGCGCTAAAAGATACTGCCGTTGTCTGTTTCTTGTTGCTGTTCAGTCTGCTGGAAAGGATCCACAAACTCATCGCGCTCAACGTATTGGTCAGGCGCCGTTCCCTTTATAAAGTATTCAAACCGGGCGGTATGATCGGAACGCTGGGTCAGCTTGCCTGTCAGGCGATCAATGCGAACCGAGATAATATCGTCCGGCACCGAAGACTGAGCCTCAGGCACGTCCTCTAGTGCCTGTTGCATAAACCGGATCCAGGCAGGCTGCGCCACCCTGGCACCATCTTCGCCCCCTACCATGGCATTACCCAGCCAGTTGTATTTCTTGGGGTTTTTATTGATGAGGTATTGGTTACGGCTGGTACGACCCAGCGAGCGGCTCATATCATCAAAGCCCACCCAGCTGGTGGCCACCAATCCCGGGGCGATACCGCTGAACCAGGTGTCTTTCGCGTCATTGGTGGTACCCGTTTTACCGGCCAGGTCGTCCCGACGCAGGATATTATTGGCACGCCAGCCAGTACCTTGCCAGTAGGTGCCCTTATTCCAACTGCCACCGCCATAGATGGCCGTTTGCATCATCTGCTTGACCAGAAAGGCATTTGCTTCTGAGATGACCTGAGGTGCCAATTCGGGCATGGCCTCGCTGCTTTCAGGAACGATAGTTGCACCGGCATCCATAGAATCCTGGCTTTGCTCCGGGTTGGGTTGATGCAGCTCTATCCAGCGGCTTAGCGCTGCCTCAGACAGCTTAGGGTTAGCCTGCCAGACGATTTCGCCTTGCTCATCTTCGATACGGTCAATCACGTAGGGCTCTACGGCATAGCCGCCGTTGGCGATAATAGCAAAGCCGCTGGCCACTTCCAGAGGAGTCAGGGAGGCGGATCCAAGGGCGAGAGATTCGTTGCGCGGCAGCTCTTCTGGGTTAAAACCAAATTTGGCCAGATGCTCGATAAGATTATCCAGACCTACTGCCCTAAGGAGCCGCACCGAGACTACGTTTTTCGAACGGCCCAGAGCCTTGCGCAGGCGAATGGGGCCGTCGTAGACCTCCGGCGAGTTTTTAGGGCGCCATGCTAATCCTGAGCTGCGATCCCACTGGTTAATGGGCGCGTCGTTGACAATAGAGGCCAGCGTGTAACCTTCCTCCAAAGCCGCCGAGTAGATAAAAGGCTTGATGTTAGAGCCGACCTGGCGCTCGGCCTGAGTGGCCCGGTTAAACTGGCTGTGGTAAAAGCTGTAGCCACCTACTACGGCTTCCACGGCACCGGTATCTGGATTCAGGGCGATAAACGCGCCGCTGACCTCAGGCAACTGAGCCAGTTGCCATTGTTCTAGCTCATCATTGAAACGGATAAAGATGTGCGCACCCTGGGTGACAATGTCCGTGGCAACTTCTGGTTCCGGCTCCTGTTCGGTATCTGAGATAAAGGACCTTGCCCAGGCCAGCCCATCCCACGAAATCACATGGATGTCGCCGGAGGCTCGCATCACGGTAATCTGTCGCTCTTGGGTAGACACCACTACGGCCGGCTCTAACGGGCCATAACCGGGTTGTTGCTGTAGATAGTCGGTGATGGCCTGCCGAGTCCAGGAAGTGCTTGCTGTCTGTGCAGAAGAACCAGAGGTAGCCTCTTGCTCTGACGTTTTCTCTGAACTGTCGCCGGCCATCACAGGTTGACCCCAGAGCTGCTTTACTGGGCCGCGATAGCCGTGGCGCTCATCATAGTCGTGCAAGTTGCGCAGCACCGCTTTTTGCGCGGCGCGCTGATGTTCGGCGTTAACGCTGGCATATACACGGTAGCCCTTGGTTTCCGCATCCTCTTTTCCATAACGTTCCAGCATCTGGCTATAAATCCAGTCTGCCAAGTAAGGTGCGTCTAACTGGATCTCCGCCCCGTGTTTGGCAGCGGAGACTTCGGCATTAGCGGCCTGTTGGAACTGTGCGTCAGTGATAAACCCAGTGGTCAGCATGCGTCCCAACACCACACGGCGGCGCTCTTTGGAGGCGGCAGGGTTACTGATTGGGTTCAGCGCCGAAGGTGCCTTGGGTAAGCCTGCGATGGTAGCAATCTGAGCCAGACTAAGATCATTCAGGTTCTTACCATAATAAACCTGAGCGGCGGCGCCGACCCCGAAGGCTCGGTGACCGAGTTCGATCTTGTTCAGATAAAGTTCGAGAATTTCGTCTTTGGTTAGCAGTTGTTCGATATGCCAGGCGATAAACATCTCTTTTATTTTTCGCATCCAGGCTTTTTCCCGGCTGAGGAAGAAGTTTCTGGCTAACTGCATGGTAATGGTACTGGCGCCCTGGCTTTTCTCACCGGTGACCAAAAGGTTCACCGCTGCCCGGAATACGCCAATAATGTCGATGCCGGGATGATCGTAAAAGCGGGAGTCTTCGGTGGCAAGAATGGCTTGGATCATCTCCTGTGGCATCTGTTCCAATGTGACTGGAATACGTCGCTTGACACCAAACTGAGAAATCAGTTGGCCGTCCTGAGTATAGATCTTCATCGGGGTCTGCAGGCGAACTTCCTTGAGAACTTCTACGCTTGGCAGGTCGGGCTTTATGTACTGATAAAGCCCAGCGATGATGCCTACAGCCAAAAGGGTGCCGGTCAGCAGGAGGACAGTAAGGGTTTTGATGTATTTCACAAGCGTCTGTTTCCGTTTCGTGCCAGTCTGAGAGCGCGATAGAACAATGATCATACAATGGCCGGCATTGAAGACGCCAGCCCTTTCTTTATAAGCCTTCTACACTAAGGACATTGGTATTGCAGCTTGTTTTGATATTAAAGTAGGCCTTTTGATCACTTGAGTATGAATAAAAATACTAAGCGGCTGACATAAGTTGTTACACTGCTAGTCGGTAGCTCGCTTTAATTACTGACTATTACAACAACTTAGCTATAGTTAGTGGGCGAGGTGCTTTGCGGGGGCCAGGTTTATACGTATGAGTTACTGCGTAGCCCCGTTTCAGGATGAAGTGAATCATAATGAAGGATGGTCCATATTTAAGGTAAGGTATTGAGAAGTGAGTCATTTTTTCGGTAGTCATGGGCATGCAATGGTGGGGCTGGATATTGGCACTCGCAGCGTTAAGGGTGTGCTATTGACCGGTAAGGCCGAGGATGTCCGTCTCAATGCCTGCGCATGCGAATACATACAAGGCAATGCGTTTAAAGAGCGGGACATCGACGACTACGACGCCATCAGCACGGCCATTCGAAAAGTTCAGCGACAGCTCAGTACCAAGGTAAAGGAGGCGGCCATTGCGGTGTCCGGTTCTTCGGTGATCACGAAAGTGATTCATATGGACCCCGGGTTGAGTGACTTTGAGTTGGAAAGTCAGATCGAAGTAGAAGCGGACAGCTTAATCCCGTATCCCCTGGATGAAGTCTATGTGGACTTTGAGGAACTGGGGGAAAGCCGTTTCTATCAGGGTAAGGTGGATGTACTTCTCAGTGCTGCACACCGAGATATGGTGGATAAACGGGTAACGTTGCTTCGCGAACTGGAGTTGGAGCCAAAAGTGGTGGATGTAGATGGCTATGCCCTCGGTACCGCATTACTGGATTTTGGCCCTGAGCTGGCAGACGATGAGGTGCTGTGTTGCCTGAACTTGGGCGCCAGTCAATTGTTGGTAACCGCTGTCCAAAATGGCAAGGTGATCTACAGTAAAGAGCACAATTTTGGTTTCGATAATCTGGTCCGCGATATCGCTATGATGACGGGGGCCGAGCCCTTTGAAGTGCAGGCTCAACTCGTCGGTGAGGGGATGGACCCACATTGGCGCGAGCAAACCTGGCCTATGTTCCTGTCAAATCTCCAGCAACAGGTTAACCGAGCATTACAGATGTTCAGTGCGTCGGCCAGCGTGGCGATGCCCTCGTCCTTACTCATCTGTGGTGGCGGTGCTAACTTGCCCGGCCTTGCCGGGGAGTTAAGCGAGGATCTGAACATGGATGTTAAGGTGTTTAACCCTCTGGCCAGTCTGGCCGATAAAGACGATAAACAAGACACGCCTCTTGAGGGACCTCAAATGACTATCGCCCTAGGGCTGGCAAGTCGGAGCTTTAAACCATGGCACATATAAACTTACTGCCTTGGCGAGAGGCAAAACGTCAACAACAGAAACAACAGTATCTATTGGTCTTGCTGCTGGTCGTGATGGTGACCTTCGCCCTATTTTGGCTGATTGGCAGTGGGGTGGATCAGTTGATTCAGAACCAGACAGAACGTAATCGGTACCTGGAACAGGAAATTGCTGTTCTGGACAGCAGGATTGCGCAAATTAAGAGCATCCGTGAACAGAAACGTCAGGTAGAGCAACGCATGGCGCTGATTGAGCAATTACAAACCAGTCGCAATATTGCTCCTCATGTGTTGGATGAGTTGGCCAGTATTGTGCCTCCGGGGATCGCTTTCCGGCGTTTGAATCGCAGTGGGCGCACTTTGGAAGTCAGTGGGATCAGTGAATCGAATAACCGACTGTCGGAGTTTATGCGGCAGTTAGAGGTTTCCGAGGTGTTTATCGACGAAGACCTGGCATCCATTGTGGCCAATACCGATACCTCGGATGCTGTCAGCGAGTTTAAGCTCACGTTCGCGCTAAGCCAGAGCGTGGCACCTGAGATAGAGCAGGCTGAGGAGACACAGCCATGAAGTTTGATTTTAGCAAACTCAAGGAAATGAATGAGCTCGACTTTGAGCAGGTGGCCGTTTGGCCGTTCGAAATCAAAACCGTGGTGGCTCTGGTGCTGGCAATACTAACCGGCGTGTTGGGCTATTACCTGTTGATCAGTGATAAGTTGCCAACCTTAGAGACACTGGAGAAAAAAGAGCAGGAGCTTAAAGGTACCTATCGAGCCAAGTACGGCATCGCTGTTAACCTGGAAGCCTATCAGCAGCAGCTGGCGGAGGTGAAACAGGACTTTAAATCCATGTTGAAGTCACTGCCTACCAGCAACGAGACGCCGGGACTTCTGGATGACATCACCCTTGTCGGCACCTCGGCCGGACTGAAATTTAAGCTCATCAACTGGCAACAGGAAGTGCCCAAAGAGTTTTATACTGAATTGCCCATTCGAATGGAAGTCAGTGGCGACTATCACCAATTTGGTGAGTTTCTGTCTCAGGTGGCCGCCTTGCCAAGGATAGTTACCGTACATGACTTTGCTATGGAAGACGCTGGCGAACAATTAACACTGAGCTTGCAGGCCAAGACCTATCGCACCTCTACGGCAGGGGTTGAGGAGACCTCGCCATGAAGTGGTTAGTCATTCCTCTGATGCTACTCTTAACCGGTTGTCAGGCAGAAAAGGCCGACCTTAAGCAATTTGTCGCTGAGGTAAAGCAGACAACCCGCGTCAGCATTGAGCCTTACCCTGAGTTCTCACGTATGCCGGCGTTTGAATACGATGCCTACGAGCAGCGCAATCCTTTTACCCGCCCGGGAAATCAAGGCGCGGCTCAGATAAAAGCGACCAAGGCCAATTGCCGTCAGCCAGATTTTTCTCGCTCCAAAGGGCCTTTGGAGCAATACGGTACCGATGCGCTTAATGTGAAAGGCTTTTTCACAAATCCAGAAGGGACCTGGGCCTTGATACAGGCTAATGATGGCTCTTTGCATAAGGCCACAGTGGGAGATCGTTTGGGGCTGTTCTTTGGCCGCATTACCGATATCGCCAATGGGCAAATTACTATTATCGAAATGCTTCCGGATGGCACCGGCTGCTGGCAGGAAAAAACCAGCACTCTGGCCATTGGCGACGGAAGAGGGGAAAAATAAACCATGTCCGAACGCTATATTTTCAATAAAAAACTCAATCGTCGCCATGCTATGTGGCCTTGGCTATTGCTGATGTTGACCTGTGGACTCACGGCTCGAATGGTATATGCCGAGCAAGAAGTGCGCCTGGTGGACCCCAACGCCACAAACGTCGCTGTCCAGCAGCATCAACTCACGGATATTGAGTTTCACCGCTCGGCGGATGGTGCGGCTAAAGTCATGGTATCGTTCGATAAATCGGGCGTGGATGCGGCCGTGGTTCAGGGTGAACAACAGGTTGAAGTATTATTGCCGGGCACTGAACTGGCAAAAGACCAACTGTATAAGCTAGATGTGACGGACTTTGCGACACCAGTGACTCAGTTGGAAACCTTTCAGAGTGAGGAACAAAGCCGCATTCTGTTTAGCTTAAGTGAGCCGGTGACGGTGCGCCAGCAAAATAACGGCTCAGTGATGACACTGGAGCTGGTGCCCAAGCCAAAAGAGGCGCAGCAGCAGGGTAAGGTGTCTTCTGGCTTTGAGGGGGCACCCATCTCACTGGATTTTCAGGATGTGCCTGTACGCGAAGTGCTGCAGATAATTGCCCAGGTGAACGGCTTTAATCTGGTCACCACGGACACCGTAACCGGTAATGTTACCGTAAGCTTGTCTAATGTCCCTTGGGATCAAGCCTTGGCCATGATTCTGAAAATTAAGGGGTTAGGCAAACGCGAAGAAGGTAATATCTTGCTGATTGCACCGGCTGAGGAGTTGGCCCAGCGAGAAACGCAGCGACTTGAGTCTGAGCGCCAGGTTCAGGAACTGGCTCCGCTACGTTCTAAGACCATTCAAATTAATTACGCCAAGGCCAGTGACATCGCCACGATTCTCAAATCAGAAGAGGGCGGCATCTTAAGCGAGCGTGGTTCGGTGACGGTGGATGACCGCACCAACTCGGTGCTGGTCAGAGATACTGCCGAGTCTATTCGCGAGGCGGAGGTCATGGTCAAACAACTTGATATTCCGGTCAAGCAGGTGTTGATAGAGTCTCGTATGGTCACAGTTCGGGATAATGTCACCGAAGAGCTGGGGATTCGCTGGGGATTCAGTGATCAGCAGGACAGCGATGGCGTGTCCGGCTCACTGGAAGGTGCTGAAGCTATCGCCGGTGGGTCTATCCCCTCTTTGAATAATCGCTTGAATGTGAATCTGCCGGCGGCCAGTGGCAATGCAGCCAAAATTGGATTCCATATTGCCAAGTTGGCTGACGGGACGATTTTGGATTTGGAGTTGTCCGCACTGGAGCAGGAAAACAAAGGCGAAATCATCGCCAGCCCCCGCATTACTGTGGCTAATCAGCACGAGGCCTACATTGAGCAAGGTACTGAAATCCCCTATGTTCAGTCCACGTCCAGTGGCGCCACCTCGGTGGAGTTTAAAAAAGCCGTATTGAGTCTTAAGGTCACGCCCCACATCACGCCGGACAAACGAATCATTCTGGATTTAGTCGTGACTCAGGATACCCGTGGCGATACGGTGTCTACCTCCACTGGCCCGGCGGTGGCCATCGATACTCAGGAAATCGCCACTCAGGTACTGGTGGAAAATGGGGAGACCGTGGTGCTGGGGGGGATCTTCCAGCAGAACAAGACCAATGCCATCAACAAGGTACCGTTGTTTGGTGATTTACCCGTGGTGGGGGGGCTGTTCCGTAACAAACAGGATCTGGCGGAAAAACGCGAATTGTTGATTTTTGTCACCCCAAAAGTGATGACCGACGCCCTCTGAGACGCTCTAAAGGGAGAAAATCGCGAGTTGAAGGCCTTCAACTCGCATCAATACTTGCATCTAGGCGGATGAAGCTGAGATAATCCCCGCTTCCGAAATTCGACCGGGGGGTTGAGTTTAGTCCTTTTTAACCAGTTTAGTTGTGTGACAGAGCGAAAATGGCCGAAAAACGTAATATTTTCTTAGTTGGGCCGATGGGCGCGGGTAAGAGTACCATTGGCAAACACCTTGCAGACGAATTGCACCTCGACTTTTACGACTCCGACCAAGAGATTGAGCGCCGTACAGGGGCCGATATCAGCTGGGTGTTCGACATTGAAGGCGAAGAGGGTTTTCGCAAGCGTGAAGAAGATGTCATTAACGATTTAACTGAGTTGCAAGGTATTGTACTGGCAACCGGGGGTGGCTCGGTGGTCAGCAAGACTATCCGCAATCGCCTCGCGGCTCGTGGCATCGTTGTCTACCTGCAGACCACTATCGATAAGCAGGTGGCCCGCACGCAGCGCGACAAACGTCGCCCGTTGCTGCAAAACGGCAACCCCGAAAAGGTGCTGCGGGACTTGGCGGAAGAGCGCAACCCCATGTACGAAGAAGTCGCAGACTATGTCGTACAAACCGATGATCAAAGTGCCCGTGCCGTGGCCAACCAAATCATCGAAAAAATCAATCAATAAGCTTTCCTGATCGATGAGGGCTACGCTCATGAAGCCATTAAATGTTGAATTGGGTGAGCGTAGCTACCCTATTTATATTCAGAACAACCTGCTACGTCAGGGAGAACAGCTGCGCCAGGCCATAAAAGGCCCAAAAGCGGTTATCATCACCAATGAGGTTGTTGAAACCCTTTATGGAGCCACATTCAGAGCCGCACTGAATGATCTGGACCTGGACACGATCGTGCTGCCTGATGGCGAGCAGTTCAAGTCCCTGCAGAGTTTTGAGTCGGTGATGACAGCGCTGTTGGAGCAAAACGCCGCCCGGGATACTACCCTGATTGCGCTGGGGGGCGGTGTTATCGGTGATCTGACCGGCTTTGTGGCTGCCTGTTATCAGCGTGGCATCCCTTTTATTCAGGTGCCGACCACGCTGTTGTCACAGGTAGACTCCTCCGTGGGCGGGAAAACAGCGGTTAATCACCCTCTGGGCAAGAATATGATCGGGGCCTTCTACCAGCCCAAGGCCGTATTTATCGACACCATGACACTCTCCAGCCTGCCGGCACGGGAATTTGCCGCTGGCATGGCCGAAGTCGTCAAGTACGGAATAATCTACGATGCTGACTTCTTCCGGTGGCTGGAAGAACACCGAGAGGCGATTCAGGCTAAATCCCCGGATGTTTTGGCGCAGATGATCCGCCGCTGCTGTGAGATCAAGGCAGAAGTGGTAGCCAAGGACGAACGAGAGCAAGGCCTGAGGGCATTGCTGAATCTGGGTCATACCTTTGGCCATGCCATTGAGGCTGAGCAGGGCTACGGCAACTGGCTGCATGGTGAGGCCGTGTCGGTAGGCATTGTTCTTGCTTCTGATGTGGCGGTGGCCATGAACTGGCAGCAAGCGTCGGAAAATCAACGTATTCGGGAATTGCTGGCGGGCTTTGATTTGCCACTGACACCGCCCGAGAGAATGAATTATCGCAGTTTCATGGCTCACATGCGGCATGATAAAAAGGTACAGGACAGTCGGATCCGCTATGTCATTCCTCAGGGTATTGGCAAGGCTGTGGTGACGGCCGAGGTGGAGGACAGCCTGTTGGTAAAACTCTTAGGTGATGATAAACGGTAATCGTGCGTAAGGCTTTTGGTGATCTGCATAAACGCTTGATTCACCTGACCAACTATGTGTCGGGTATGGTGATTATTGGTGGCAATCAAGCCGCAGCCCAGAGCCGCTTTATGCGCGACTTCATCAGTGAACAGAGTGATGCCGTCAATCTTGCCTATCTGCATGGCAAAACTCAGACCACAGAAGCTCAGTATCGTCAGCAGTTGCTGACCCAGCTTCTGGGTCGGGCGGAGGATGATCACAGTTCCCTTACCCATCAACTGGGTAGCTTACTCGGGCAGCAACAACAGGTGTTAATTGCCATCTCCGGTGCTGATCACCTTTCCAATAAGCTGGTAAAAGAACTCTGGCACCTCGCGCGCAATGCCGAATCCATCGAAGACGGTCACTTGGCGATTATCCTTGCCGGCGAGCAGGAGTGGGCCGATGCGGTGCGGCATCATTTGGATGGCAGTCACCTGCCGGTTTTCGTTCCTTATGATTTCAGCGAAGGAAGCGAAGCGGAGGCACCAGAGCCGTCCCAGTTAGACCGACTGATTGCCGACAAACGCCGCGCCTTCAGTGAACGCCTTCGGCAACGACAGGATCAAACCCAGAACACAAAGAGCACCAAAAGTAACAAGCCCATATTGATGATGGTGGCGGCGCTCGTATTTATGGGGTGTTTCGGTGGGTTGCTATTATGGCTTTATCCGGAGTTACTGACCAACGTGGGTGAGGTACCTGAGGAAAGCCGAGTCCGGGTTCAAAGCGATGCTGAGCCATCACTGCCTGCCGACACCATTGAGAAGGAACCCGAGCAGGCAGGTAGTGACGAGCCTCCATTAGTCGCTGAGCCAGAAAGTGATAAGGTCGTCACAGACTGGCAAACCGCGGTGAAGGAGATTACGCCGGTCGAAGATGTGGAACAACCACAGCAGGAAGAGTCGACGGAGCCTGAACCACCGGCCGATAGACAGCAGAATGAACCCAGTCCAGCGGACACATCGTCGCAAACCCAGCCAGCAGTTGCAGAGTTACCGCAGTATGCCTGGAACGAAGCGCAGATACTGACTTTGCCTAAGTCTCATTATGTGTTGCAGCTATCGGCGGCCAGCCAAAGTGAGGTGCTCAGTGACTTTCGCCAACGCCATGACCTCTCCGATGCGCTGCGCTATCGCACCAATCGATACGGCGGTCATTGGCATGTACTGGTCAGTTCAGACAGTTATGCGTCGTTGGACGAGGCCAGACAAGCTTTGGCAGCATTGCCTCAGCCTCTGCAGCAGGAAGGGGCTTTTGCCAAGCGCGTGGCACAGGTACACAAAGAGATCCAACAAGGGTATGCTGAACAAACCGATGAGTAACTTTCAGCAGATTTACACTGGGCTTTTCAGTACAATCGTTACCTTTGCCCCAAGCTATCAGAGTGCATGAAGAATACTAAATGCCGGGCCTTCCTGAAGTGGGCCGGTGGCAAATACAGTCTGATCGAGTCAATCCGGCAGTCCCTGCCTGAGGGGAGGCGGCTTGTGGAGCCTTTTGTTGGGGCGGGGTCGGTGTTTTTGAATACTGATTTTCAGCATTACTGGCTCAATGATATTAACCCGGATCTGATCGCACTCTATCGAATCCTGCAGCAGCAACCCGAAGAGTATGTTCGTGACGCCAGAGCTTTTTTTAATAGTGATACGAATCAGAAAGAGCGCTATTACGCCCTGCGTGAAGAATTTAACCTGACTCAGGATAGCTACCACCGTAGCCTGCTGTTCTTGTATCTCAACCGTCATGGCTACAACGGCCTTTGTCGCTATAATCTATCCGGTAAGTTTAATGTGCCCTTCGGGCGCTATAAGAAGCCTTATTTCCCGGAGCGGGAGCTGTACCATTTTGCCGAGAAAGCTCAACAAGCGACTTTCACCTGTTTGCCCTTTACGGAAGTTTTTGAGCAATTGGGAAGACAGGATGTGGTCTATTGTGATCCGCCCTATGCGCCCATCAGTCAAACAGCTAATTTCACCAGCTACGCTACAAAAGGGTTTTCTATGGCGCAACAGCAGGAGTTGGCCGAGCAGGCACATAGAGCTGCTAAAGAATCACGGGTGCCCGTGCTGATCAGCAATCATGACACCGAGCAAACCCGCACCATTTACCAGCAGGCCAGTCGATTAACGCGGAGACTGAAGGTGAGTCGCTATATTAGCCAGAAGGGGCATAAGCGGTCCAAAGTGGATGAATTGTTCGCGTTTTATGAGCCGGCCAGGATCAACTTAACCACAAACACCAGTACTAATACGAACGCTGTGACAAAGACAACCCCAGTGATTAAGTAGGGCCAAAACGAACGGCTACGGAAATCCTGTTGACGATTGGCCTCAGTCTGAACCCCAAAGGCACTGGCAGCAACACTCTTAAAGACTTGCCACCAGGAAGGGTTGGAATGAATCATGGATTAGGCGTGGATGTAGATTGAGAGTCGCTGGTCAGACGGCTTAGTAATTCCAGTAAGTCCAGATAGTGAAACTGACCGGCACCGGAATGGCCGCCCAGCCAAGACCACCAGTTGACCTGTTGTTGCTGGGTAGCACAGCGATTCACAGGGTGGCTCATGGGCAAGCGCTTATCCAACTTCACCTGAGCCTGACACTGACACGCCGACGTTTCTTCCTGTTGGGCTAATCCATTATTGGCCAACCAAAAGGCTCCAGTCAGTACGGCCAGCCCTAAGAATTTATTGAGCAAAGACATAATCCATCATCGATCTATTGATATGCCGCTATTATACGCCAGTTGATTATTTGAACAACCGTCTTTGCGACAATGGTTAAAAAATAGACGGTGAGTGGTTGGCCGGGTCACCTGAGGGTGTCCCGGCATTTGTGAGACAGGATGATTAGAAAGTGGTACCCCAACTGACGACCAGCTTCAGATCATCGTCACCAGACTCGTCATCGGCCTTAGAAACGGTAAACATAAAGTCGCCTTTAGTGATGTCTACCTGAATGTGACCATAATCGTTATCGCCATACAGGGTTTCGTCCTCATCGAAGGCGTAGTAGCCATAGGTTAGGCCCAGACCGTAATCATCGGCCAAATCCACACCATAGCCGACATGGTAATAGAGATCGCCCTGACCAAAGGGTGAGTCGTCGGGCAGATCGCTATTGGGTGTGTAGGCCAGGCCAAAACTAAAGGCATTGAATGAACCATTGAAATACAGTTCACCAAAGTTAGAGTCGTCTAAATCGGTGTACGCATAGTAGGTGTAGCCCACATCGTAGCCGAAACCATTATCCAGCTCACCCGCGTAGCCAAGATAGAAATCCGATTCGGCACCTTCAAATTCCCCGCCAAAATCCACTGAACCGATCCAGGTTCCGGCATAGAAGCCGCTGTCGTTGCTGTAATCCAAGCCTCCAGAAACCGATGGGTTATCGGCGCTCTGCGTCACCCCACGCCAGAGATAATTACTGGTAACACCAAAGTTAGCACTGACTTCAGCTAGTGCCGCTGGTGCAACGAGGATTGCGCTTAAGCTGGTTGCAATAAGACTGGTTTTTAATTTTGACATCTGTGTCTCCTGATTTGAGTGTGTGATCAAGTAGTTGATTGCGTCTCTCTGAGGTGTTGCAAGCTTAATGCCCAAATGCCAGGGTAAGCATGAACCCAGGCTGGCCGAGATAATAGACTGATATATATAGGTTTATTATTTCGTTGGCCATGAGCAATGGAAAGCGTAATTAACAGTATGGTGCAGAAATGGCGCAAAGTGCACTGTTTTGATGCAAAGTTTTTCCAGGCTCAGAGGGAAGTTTGGCTACGGGAAAGACTTTTTCAGACTGGGGAAATCCGGTACAGTTAGCGGCTTCAATGATATCGGAGTCACTATGCAGCCTTATTTTATCGCCCCTTCTATCTTGTCGGCGGATTTTGCTCGCCTTGGCGAAGAAGTCGATGCGGTACTGGCCGCCGGCGCCGATGTGATTCATTTTGATGTGATGGATAACCACTACGTGCCTAACCTGACCTTCGGGCCCCAGGTATGTCAGTCTCTCAGAGACTATGGGATCACCGCTGATATCGACGTCCACCTGATGGTCAAGCCCGTTGACAGTCTCATTCAGATGTTTGCCGAAGCGGGCGCTTCCATGATCAGTTTTCATCCTGAAGCATCGGAGCACGTGGACCGCTCTATTCAGCTTATCCAGAGTCATGGCTGCAAAGCCGGGTTGGTGCTGAACCCGGCAACACCGCTAACGTATTTGGATTACACCTTAGACAAACTGGATTATGTGCTGGTGATGTCAGTGAATCCCGGTTTTGGTGGGCAACAGTTTATTCCTTCTACCCTGGACAAGTTAAAACAGGTCCGGCAACGCATTGAGGCCAGTGGCCGGGATATTCGGTTGGAAGTCGACGGCGGCATTAAAGTGGACAATATTCGCGCCGCCGCCGAAGCGGGGGCCGATATGTTTGTGGCCGGCTCGGCCATCTTCAATCAAACCGATTATGCGCAGGTGATCAGCCAGATGCGTACCGAGTTAAACAAAACAAGCCTTTGTTAAGCAGGAATTCTCTATGAGCAAACCCATTGTATTGAGTGGATGCCAGCCGTCCGGACAATTAACCATCGGTAATTACATGGGGGCGCTGCGTCAGTGGGTAGCTATGCAGTCCGATCACGACTGTCTTTACATGTTGGTGGATTTACATGCCATCACCGTGCGCCAGGATCCACTGGCCCTGCATGAAGCGACTCTGGACGGCCTGGCGTTATATCTGGCCTGTGGCATCGACCCCGCCAAGAGCACCTTGTTTGTGCAGTCCCATGTGCCTGAGCATGCCCAACTTGCCTGGGTACTGAATTGCTATACCCAGATGGGTGAGCTGAATCGTATGACCCAGTTCAAGGACAAGTCCAGTCGTCATACCAATAACATCAATGTGGGCCTGTATAGTTATCCGGTGTTACAGGCGGCAGATATCCTGCTGTATCAGGCGGATCAGGTACCCGTTGGCGAGGATCAGAAACAGCATCTGGAACTCACGCGTAATGTGGCCATCCGATTCAATAACCTGTACGGAGAGGTATTTAAGATACCTGAGCCGAACATTCCACAGTCCGGGGCGCGGATTATGAGCCTGCAGGACCCTACCAAGAAGATGTCCAAGTCCGACGACAACCAGAATAACTTTGTTGGTTTGTTGGAAGATCCTAAGAAAATCACCAAGAAGATTAAACGTGCAGTCACCGACTCCGACGAGCAGGCCAGAATCTATTTCGATCAGGAACAAAAATCCGGAGTGTCCAACCTGCTGACGTTACTGTCTGGTGCCACCGGTCGTAGCATCGACGACTTGGTACCGGACTATGAAGACAAGATGTACGGCCACTTAAAAGGCGATGTGGCTGATGCTGTGGTATCTCTGGTGGAACCCATCCAGCAGAAATATCATGAGCTACGTCAGGACAAAGCTGAGCTGGAACGAGTGATGCGTGAGGGCGCGGAAAAAGCGGGTGCCCAGGCCTCGCAGACGCTCAAGGCGGCATACGAGGCCCTGGGTTTTGTGGCGAGACCTTAAATCAGTTCTTCACTCACCAGCTGTAAGTCCTCCATCAAAGAGTGAGCTGCCGGGGTTAAGTTATCTTTGGAGCGCATTGTGATGCCTACCGGCCCAAGCTGCTGTAAGTGTGGCACGGGAAGTCGGCATAACTCCCCGGCTTTTTCATACTGGTGAAATACTTGTCCCGGCATCACGGCTATCATGTCGGTTTCTGTCAGTAGCGTTCGATTGGTTAACACGGAGACTGACTCCACCACTGGCTGCGGTGATGGCAGGCCTTGATCGCGGAAACTCTGATCAAGTTCTCGTCGCAGATAAGTCTGGGGGGATGGCAAAATCCAGGACTCGTTGACGATATCCGCCAGCTCCAGAGTGCCACGATTACTCAGAGGGTGGCCTGAGCGGGCAACGATGTAGGCAGGCTCTTCGTATAGCTGGATCGTGGTGAGCCCGTCGTAGTCCTGGTGCTCGGGCAAACGACCCACAACCATATCCAGGTCACCTTGCACCAGTGATGGAAGAAGTCGGTCCTGTGTCCCCTCTACCACTGTGATATAAACATTGGGCCGCTCGGCCCTCAGTCTTACCAGTGCTTTGGGAAGCAGAGTCAGGCTGGCCGTTATCAGCGTCCCCACAGTTACATGGCCGGACAGTCCGCTTTGTAATGAGGTGAGTTCTTCACTCACATGCTTGATTTGAGACAGCACCAGCTTTGCGTGCCGGATTAATACCTCTCCATAGAGCGTCGGAATCACCCCCCGAGAGGTCCGGTTAAACAACTGCAACTCATACGTGTTTTCGATGTCTCTGATGATCTTGGTGGCGGCTGGTTGTGCCATGTTCATCAATTGGGCGGCTTTGAATATATTGCATTGCTCGCCGACGGTCACCAGCAATTTCAGGTGTTTGAGCTTCATTCGGGCGATCATATCCCGCTGTAATTTTTCCGGTGCCATGGTGCCCCCTGCTTGTTCAGACCTGACTCAGTATAGCCTCAAAGATATAGCAAATGTCCCCTATATCATATTAAAGTTATACTTCAACCCTCAACGTGGTCAACAAGTTTCAGATGTCGAAGGTAGCGCCTCGCCTCAGTGGTGGTACTTTCACTCACGCTTAGATATCGATATGTCTTTTTATGTATATCAAAGCGTGCAAAAGATATTTTTATATTATGTGATGCCTATGTACAGTCATTCATAAGCGAACAGTTATGGCCTCTGAGCCAGTGCGAGAGTGAGAATGACCGACAAAGTAATAAAGAATTATGTTGGCGGAGCGTTTGTCGATAGTGGCACCTATTTCGACAATATTGATCCGGTGAACGGAAATGTCCTTGCCAAGGTGTCCGAAGCCAACCGGGCAATGGTAAAACAGGCGGTTGCAGCATCTCGAAAGGCGTTAAATGGTCCCTGGGGACGGATGAGCGTGCAACAACGAACGGCTCTGCTGCACAAGGTTGCCGATGGCATTGAAGCGCGCTTTGATGAGTTCGTTGAAGCTGAAATGGCCGACACCGGTAAATCCTATCAGCAAGCATCGACGATCGACATCCCCCGAGGTGCGGCTAATTTTCGTATTTTTGCTGACATGGTGAAGACCGCTTCCAATGAAAGCTTTCATACCGATACCAATGACGGTGCTGGGGCGCTTAACTACAGTGTGAGACGCCCTCTCGGTGTTGTAGCTGTCGTTGCCCCATGGAACCTACCCCTGTTATTACTGACGTGGAAATTGGCACCGGCTCTGGCTTGTGGCAACTGTATTGTCGCCAAACCCTCTGAAGAAACACCATCCAGCGCAACACTGCTGGCAGAGGTGATGGATGAAGCGGGAGTGCCAGCGGGGGTCTTTAACCTTGTGCATGGCTTTGGACCAAACTCTGCAGGCGAGTTCCTGACGTCCGACCCGGGCATTAATGCCATTACTTTCACCGGCGAATCGCGAACCGGCAGCGCCATCATGCGAGCTGCGGCTGAGACAGTGAAGCCCTTGTCGTTTGAACTTGGCGGTAAAAATGCGGCGATTGTTTTTGACGATGCCGATTTCGATAAGGCGCTGGAAGGCACGGTACGTTCTGTATTTACCAATGGCGGCCAAGTGTGTCTGTGCACCGAGCGGGTGTATGTTCAGCGCGGTCTGTTCGACAAGTTCGTTGAGGGCATGAAGCAAAAAGCAGAGGCCCTGAAAATTGGTTGGCCCACCGAGAAAGATACGGATATGGGACCCCTGATCTCATTTGAGCACAGAGATAAAGTGCTGTCATATTATCGCCTGGCAGAGAAAGAGGGAGCTCAGTTTGTCACTGGCGGTGGGGTCCCAGTATTTGGCGACCAAAGAGATAAAGGCGCCTGGGTCGAACCAACGATCATCACCGGGTTATCGGAAGACGCTCGTTGCGTTAAAGAAGAAATCTTTGGTCCTGTCTGCCACATCACCCCCTTTGATACAGAGGAAGAAGCCATTTCGATGGCAAACAACAGCCAATACGGACTGGCGGCCGCTATTTGGACCCGGAATATCAGTCGAGGCCACAGAGTAGCTCAACAAATGGAAGCCGGAATGGTCTGGGTGAACACCTGGTATTTGCGCGACCTGCGCACCCCTTTTGGCGGTGTCAAATTATCCGGCATTGGTCGCGAGGGAGGGAGTCACTCTCTGAACTTCTACGCCGAACCTAGCAATATTTGTATCAAGTTATAAAGGGGGAATAATGAGTTATACCCAAAACGAACAGCGGGCTGCAGAAGCTTTGCGCTACTCTCAACAGCAGAGACAGGCCTGTGAGCCCGTACGTGAATTGTTGGCAGGTGGCGGAATTGATGCTGCCTATCGAGTGCAGCAAATTAATACTGACTATGCTCAGCAACAAGGGTGCCGTCTGGTTGGTCGCAAGATTGGACTGACATCAAAAGTGGTGCAAACCCAGCTGGGAGTGGATCAACCCGACTTTGGTGCACTGTTCGCGGACATGGCCGTGTGTGAAGGCGAGGAGATCGCCATGTCGCGCCTTATGCAGCCCAAAATTGAAGGAGAAGTGGCGCTTGTGCTGGAGAGTGATCTGGCAATGGATAATCCAACCATCGCGGATGTTATTAGTGCTTCAGCCTATGTGTTACCAGCATTGGAAATTGTCGATAGCCGAGTCGCTAACTGGGATATTCGTATAGAAGACACCGTGGCTGATAATGCTTCCAGTGGACTATTCGTCCTTGGCGGAACGCCCAAGTTGCTGAATCAGGTTGATTTGAAAGCCTGTGGAATGTCGTTATTCCGACGCGGAGAGCCAGTATCTACCGGTGCCGGACAGGCATGTCTCGGTCATCCTCTCAGTGCAGCGGTTTGGCTGGCAAAAACCATGAGCCGCTTGGAGCAGCCATTGCGTACTGGCGACATCATATTAACAGGTGCATTAGGACCTATGGTCCCTGTTCAGGCGGGAGACGTTTTTGATTGTGAGATCTCCGGCTTAGGCTCGGTTCGCGCCAGCTTTGCTAAGGAGGGTGTATGACCAATCAGCAAGCTCAGACTATGAAACTGGCCGAAGTGGTCGACTCGGCCGCTTCGTCCGCGCAGGCTATTCCGCAGCTTAGTCATGATTATCCCCAATTAAACGTTGCCCAAGCCTATCAGATTCAAACCGCCAGTCTTGAGCACCGTTTAGCCCGGGGTGAAAAGCTGGTGGGTATTAAGATGGGTTTTACCAGCCGTGCAAAAATGGTGCAGATGGGGGTCGACGACCTTATTTGGGGACGCCTGACCGATAAAATGCAACTGGTAGAAGGCGGAACTACCTCTATGTCGCGCTTCATTCATCCGCGCATTGAGCCGGAGATCGCTTTCCGTCTGAAAAAAAACATCAAGGGCTATATCAACCTCTCTCAGGCAATGGAAGCGGTTGACGGAATTGCCCCCGCAATGGAAATCATTGATTCACGCTACACCAACTTTAACTTCTCGCTGCCGGATGTGATTGCGGACAACTCTTCTTCATCGGGTTTTGTGCTGGGCCAATGGCATTCTCCCAATGTGGACATTAGTAATCAGGCCATGATCATGGAATTTAATGGTCGCGCAGTGCAGATCGGATCATCTTCGGCCATTCTGGGAAATCCATATCGCTCACTGGTCGAGGCCGCTCGTCTGGCTGCCGAGTCGGGGCTGTGTCTGGAAGCGGGCCATACGGTTCTGGCTGGTGCAGCAACGGCTGCTCATCCTCTGGCAGCCGGAGATCATGTTTGCTTGCACACCGGCACCCTAGGAAAGGTAGAAATCACCTTGGAGGCAGACAATGACTAATCAATCGACCTTAGTGAAAGGCAAAGCCACTCCCAGGGGTAAGTTTCCACATATTAAACGAGCGGGAGACTTTCTGTTTGTCTCGGGCACCAGCTCGCGCCTGCCAGATAATACCATTGTGGGTGCTGAGGTGGATGCGATGGGCACCACGAATTTAGATATTCAGGCCCAAACCAAGGCGGTAATAGAGAATATCCGTGACATTCTGGCTGCCGAAGGGGCTGGGCTGGAAGATGTGGTCGAGATCTCCACCTTCTTAGTCAATATGAACGACTTTGGCGGATACAACCGGGTCTACTCCGAGTACTTTGATACCGAGGGTCCTACCCGAACCACTGTCGCAGTGCACCAGTTGCCACATCCTCACCTACTCATTGAAATAAAGGCCGTGGCTTTCAAGCCCGTCTCACAGTCCTAAGGAGCCAATATGAACTCGTTAAAAGCTTTTAACTTTCAAAAGTGGTTGGAAGATAACGCTGAAAAACTCAAACCGCCGGTTAATAACGCCCTGATCTGGGAAGATGCCGATATGATGTGCACTGTGGTAGGCGGGCCGAATGAACGGTATGACTATCACGTCGATCCAGTCGAAGAGTTTTTCTACCAATTTAAAGGGAATGCTTACCTTAATATTATGGGCGAAGATGGCCCCTACAAGCTGGAACTCAAGGAGGGAGATGTTTTCCTATTACCCCCTTATATCCCTCACTCCCCTCAGCGTCCAGAGGCAGACAGCCTTTGTCTGGTCATTGAGCCTAAGCGCCCTAAAGGGAAAAAAGATGCCTTTCGCTGGTATTGCTTAGAGTGTAACCACCTGTTGCATGAAGTGGAGGTGGAGTTGCAGTCCATCGTTGATGATTTGCCACCTTTGTTTAAGGCATTCCAGCAAGACGAAACGGTACGTACTTGCGATGCCTGTGGTGCATTGCATCCAGGGAAGTAGGATAATTTCATGAATAAAGTGATTGATATGCACGCCCACTTCTTTCCCGAAGAAGTGCCGGACTTTGCGGCCGAGTTTGGTTCCAGTGGCTGGCCTTCAGTTGAACATGTTAGCTCGGAAAGCGCCAATATTATGATCGATGGTAAGCTATTTCGCCCCATCACTTATGCATGCTGGAACAGCCGCAAGCGTCTCAGAGATATGGACGAGCTGGGGATAGATATCCAGATTATCTGTGCGACTCCAGTGTTATTTGCCTATCACCGCCCGGTGGAGCAAGCTTTGACGCTGGCGAAGTGGCTTAACGACAAAGCCATTGAAATTTGTCAGCCCGAACCTGCGCGCTTAAAAGCCCTCTGTCAGGTGCCCCTGCAAGATATTGGCGCGGCATGTGAAGAGGTGAGTCGTTGTATGCAAAACGGCCATGTCGGGGTACAGATTGGTAACCATGTGGGGCTGAAGAATCTTGACGACGAGGGGATCGAACGCTTTCTCCACCATTGTGCGGACATTGGTGCGCCAGTTCTGGTCCACCCCTGGGACATGATGGCCCCCGAGCGTATGCCCAATTATATGCTGCCCTGGTTGGTGGCAATGCCCGCCGAGACGCAGCTGTCTATATTGTCACTGATTCTATCCGGGGGTTTTGAGCGTTTACCCCGTAGCCTGAAAATCTGTTTTGCTCATGGCGGCGGCAGCTTCCCGTATCTGCTGGGCCGTGTCGATAATGCCTGGAAGCATCGGGATATTGTGCGCAAGGACTGTCCGCATTTGCCCTCGAGCTATGTCGATCGTTTCTATGTGGACTCGGCGGTATTCCACTCCGATGCGTTGTCGCTTTTGGTCAAAACTATGGGATCAGAGCGGGTGATGCTTGGCTCGGATTACCCGTTCCCGCTCGGCGAACAAGTGATAGGTGAACTAGTGAAGACCCATCCAGAACTCAGCGAGCCGGTAAAATCTCGCATTCTGGCGAATAATGCCGCTGAATTCTTCAATCTATAACTTCTTAAAAACGGTCAACTGGCAAGTTGTTAGGAGTCATTTATGAAATCAATAAAACGAGCAAGTCTTGCTTTGGGAGTGGCAATGAGTCTGCAAGGGCTTGCTCATGCCAGTCCTTGGGATATCAGTAAAGACACCCCGGTGAATATTAAAGACCCAATGGTTAAGGCGCAGGCAGCGATGGCGAATGATCGCACGCCTAACCCTCCTGCCTCGGGGAGCTATGGTATGCAGCCAGATGGCAGCTTTAAGCATCCTACAGCTACGCCTGAGTCGCACGACAAACACCCCTTTGAAGGGCAGTTAGACTATTGGGATACAGAAACTTATATCCATAACATGAAAGTGGAAGCTTATTACCCGATAACGGTAGAGCCGTTCCATACCTGGCAGAACATGGTTGACTTTGATGGCAGGCGTTATCTCTATCAATATGTGCGCGGGGATATGAAAGTATTCGATATTACAGACCCCAAGAATGTCGAGCTATTGCACACCAAGGGGCACACTTGGGGGGCAGAGGGCCCCGGTGAGGAAGTTAACCCTTATCCGGAAGATGAAATGATGGGAGCAGCTTCTATTCAATGGAGTGAATCACGACAGCATTATGTGATGGTTCAGGCCTATGAGGTCCGTCGTTTTGGCTTGTTAAGAGATAAATATCGCCAACCTGACAAGGTGGAAGCCATTCGCAATAGCCCGCACTTAAAAGGGTTTAAAGTTTATGAAATGAAGGGCCCACTGCCAGATCAATGGACCTTACTGGCCGAACGCACAACGGATGTGTTACATCCCGATGCACCAGTGGGTGAGCAACAAGGCTCGGGCGTCAGAGATATACCCGCTTACTATGGTGATGGCATTATGTACGTGGCTGCCGCGCCGGACGAGCGCTACGGCCTGACCGAGTATCCAAATGACCTCTACAGCGCCGGATACCAAGCTTGGGATATGACAGATCCCGCCAACCCTCGCTTTTTGGATATGCTGTCGGTGCCTGGCCAAATCATCGGGGATCCTGAGCATGAGGCGGTGTTCAAGGCCGATGCTCGGGCAGGAAACCGTACTTCCTGGATGGGGGCGCGTATGCCCTTATTCCTGCCAGGCAAAGATTCCCGCTACGGTTATGCAGCCATGGGCGGCTTGGGCTTTCACGTGGTGGACATCAGCGACCCCACGGACATGCGTGTAGTGGGAAGCTTAAAATTTCCTCCTAATATTGCCGGCACTGAGGGCGACTTCATTGATGTATCTCAGGTAGAAGAGACGGGGCTGGTTTACTTCAGTGGCTATCCGCTGAATGAAGATTGCTACGAGCCCTATAAGGATATTCACATCATTGATGTGAGTAACCCGACTAATCCCGTGGAAAAAGGCGTGATGCCGCGTCCTCAGCCTCCAGAGGGTGCAGCATTCACAGACTTTTGTCAGCGCCGGGGCAGTTTTGGACCTAAGCGCACAGGTGCGTACCACCAACCGGGCACGGCTAAGCAGGGAATTTTACCGTTTAATTTCTACAATGCTGGTTTACAGGTCTATGACGTGTCTAATCCAGACAAGCCGGAAATTGCGGCCTACTTTGTGCCACCCTTTGAGCCGGACAAGGTAGTCGATTACGCCATGGGCAATCTCTCCCATGCAGTGCATGTGGAATACGATCGAAATCTGTTCTGGTTATTCACAAATCATGGTTTCTATGCCTTGTCTAGCCCGCTGCTAGGGACTCCGCACTTGGCAGCACCTGAATCGGCGTGGCCACCGCGACCTGAGTAGCTCGGATCCGTCAACTTAACTATTAGCCGGTTGTAGAACCGGCTTTTTTATTGTTCCCGAATGCCTAGGCCAACACTGCCTGCTAATCGTCTTTCCTTTCACCTTTTGGCTTATTTCATAGAGATGCGTGCCTATAACGACGTGGCCACCACCTTAATGGGGAGTCGTGTCGTGAGTTTGCAGTGTGGTGCAAGTGAAAGGGCTTGCCAGTTTGATGTGACTCTGTGGGGCGGCGTTGTTTATGGCGCTTGGCGTCTGTCTGGTTTAGGTAAATATGGAAGGAGGAGGGGGGGTGAAGCGAGAGCCGCTGACAGGTCGGCCGATGCTAACCTGTCAGGGCTATGAAACTTTGGGACTAACGAGCTTTAGCCATATCCAGAGCGAGGTCTTCGATCATATCTTCCTGACCGCCGACTGTCCCTCGCTTACCCAGCTCGACCAGTATATCTCGGGCACTCACGCCATACTTTGCTTCCGCGCGTTTGGCAAACAGCAGGAACGAGGAGTAAACACCGGCGTAACCGAGAGTCAAGGAATCACGATCGACTCGAATGGGTTGGTCCATCATGGGAGTGATCAAATCTTCGGCGACATCCATAATTTTATAGAGGTCGATGCCATGAATGGCCCCCATGCGTTCCAGAACGGCAACTAGTACTTCCAGCGGTGTATTGCCGGCTCCCGCTCCCAGTCCTGCGGCGGAACCATCAATGCGGGCCGCGCCAGCCTCAATAGCGGCCAGTGAGTTAGCAACACCCATTGCAAGGTTATGATGTCCGTGAAAGCCAATCTGAGTCTCAGGTTTGAGGTGCTGGCGCATCAAGTCAATCTTGGCGGTAACCTCATCGGGCAACATGTAGCCTGCTGAATCGGTACAGTAGATGCAATTTGCTCCGTACGACTCCATGAGCTTGGCTTGCTCCACCAGTGTTTCTGCACTGACCATATGAGCCATCATCAGAAATCCGACAGTGTCCAGTCCGAGTTCTGCTGACAAGCCAATGTGTTGCTGAGAGACATCCGCCTCGGTGCAGTGGGTGGCCACCCGGATAGTGCTGACGCCAAAGTCATGAGCCATCCTCAGATGATCAACGGTACCGATGCCCGGTAACAGAAGAGCAGATACTTTCGCCTGCTTCAGTTCGGGTATCACGGCACTCAAATAGGCCTCATCACTATGAGCCGCAAAGCCATAGTTCAAAGAATTACCGCCCAAACCGTCACCGTGAGTGACCTCGATCAAGGGCATGCCTGCTTCGTCGAGGCCTTTAGCAATACTGACCATTTGCTCAAGACTGATTTGATGGCGCTTGGCATGCATGCCATCGCGCAGACTCATATCGTGCAAGGTAACTGGGATATTGTTTAACTTCATAGTCTGTCTCCTTAAGCCAGGGCTTGCTGGGCGATGAGTTCTGCGGTGTGCAGGGCGGCCGCGGTCATAATGTCCAGGTTTCCGGCGTAATGAGGTAAGAAATCGCCCTGGCCCTCAACCTCCAGATAGATAGAAACCTTATTGCCGTCAAAAACCGGACCATTTTTTAACCGGTATCCGGGCACATAGGCTTGCACTTTACTCAGCATGGCATGAACCGACTCTGTAATAGCCTGTTGGTCGGGTGCACCGGTACATAAGCAATGAACCGTGTCGCGCATAATCAGAGGTGGCTCGGCAGGGTTGATGATAATAATCGCCTTGCCTTTGTTGGCCTTACCGACAGACTCTATGGCGGATGCAGTGGTGCGCGTAAACTCATCAATATTCTGGCGGGTTCCCGGTCCGACCGAACGGCTGGATACAGTGGCAATAATCTCAGCATAATCCACGTTCTGTATCTGGCTAACGGCCGCGACCATGGGGATTGTGGCTTGTCCACCACAGGTGACCATATTCACGTTATCACACTGGGCCGGGTCCAATTCCTGTAGATTTACAGATGGAACACAGAAGGGGCCCATCGCTGCTGGGGTCAGATCGACGGCCTTTATCCCCAGTTCCGCCAGTAGTTTTGCGTTGCCTCTGTGGGCGTAGGCTGAGGTCGCATCGAAGGCGATTTTTACATTCAGTGCCTGTAACTGTTGGGTTGCTTCCGCCAATCCATTGGTGGCAACCTCCAGTCCCAGTTTTTTGGCTCGCTTTAGGCCTTCAGAACTGGCATCCACGCCTACCATTAGCACTGGGTTTATGTGTTGACTGCGAAGTGCCTTGTAAAGCAGATCGGTGCCGATGTTACCCGGACCGATGATGACAGCGTTGATTTTTTGTTGCATAAAAACCTCGTCTATTGGCTCGCTTAAAGTCTGGAGATAAACACCCAGGCCAGAGCCACAGGTGCAATTACACGGGAAGTCCACAGCCATAATTGGAAACCCAAGGTATGTTCCGAAATGCACAGTTCCTCACTGGAGTATTCGGTTTTCATCGCCCAGCCGACAAACATGACCACCAGGATTCCCCCCAGAGGCATGGCAATATTGGCGGTGAGATAGTCAAACAACGCAAAAAAAGTCATATCGGCAAACAGAGGGATGATGGTCAATGGGTATACATCGCTGAGGAGGTTGAACGATAGCGCCGATAGAATACCGAGGGCCCAGGCAACGACGCCAGCCAGAAAGCTGGCTTGCCTGCGAGATAAACGCGTATGGTTTTGTAGCCAGGATGTGGGCACTTCGAGCATACAAATGGCCGAGGTCAGCGCGGCAAAGAACAGCAGCAGGAAAAAAATCGCTCCCAAAATGTTGCCAGCATCCATTTGTGCAAAGGCAACCGGCAAGGAGACAAACACTAAGCCAGGGCCGGCATTGGGGTCTAAGCCAAATGCAAAAATAATCGGGAATATGGCAAGGCCCGCCAGCAAAGCTACGATGGTGTCGGCGGTTACAATGACAGCCGCTGAGCGCGGTATATGAGTTTTACGCTGCATGTACGCGCCATACACCATAAGGTTAGTGAGGCCGACGCTGATAGAGAAAAACGCTTGACCTATTGCTTCAAGGGTTACGGCGGGGGTTATTTTGGAAAAGTCGGGTGTAAACAGAAAGTCCAACGCGGCAGAGAAATCACCAATGTTGGCGGCGTAGATCACCAGTAACACCAGCATGACAAACAAGAGCGGCATCACTAGTTTGACCAATCGCTCAACTCCCGATGCCAAACCGGCACAGGAGATAAACACCACCAATACCAGGAAGGCAATATGCCAAGTCAGAACAGTAGTGGCCGATGCCTGTAAAGCATCGAAGCTATCACTAACCATTTGTGCTGAGGCTCCGGCCAATTCACCAGAGAGCAATTTAGGCACATACGCCATCGTCCAACCGCCGACAATGGCATAGAATGACAACACCAGTAGTGCACCCACGACCCCCATATTGCCCATGTGTCGCCAGAGCCCAGAGGCTTTTGACTCATTGGCTACGCTTGAAATGGCTTGCGGTGGACTCTGTTTACCGCGACGTCCTACCATTAACTCGGCGATCAGCACTGGCATGGCTATGGCAAAGGCTGCGCCAATGTAAATTAGGACGAAGGCTCCACCACCATTGGTTCCCGTGGTATAGGGAAAGCGCCATATGTTGGCCAGACCCACGGCCGTGCCAATGGAGGCCATGAGGAAGGCAAACTGAGAGGACCACTGGGGTGCGTTGCTGTTGGCAGACATAAAGACTCCGCTGAGAAAAGGTTTAGGTCACGGCGTGACGTTGATTAAACTCAGGCTGCTGCCAGCGCTGGCTCTGCATAATGTCTTTGAAGCGCTGCACAGCATGCCAGACATCCTCGTAACTGTTGTAGAGAGGCGCAAAACCAAATCGCAGTATGTCCGGTGCGCGAAAGTCGCCCACAACACCTGCTGCGATTAAGGCCTGTACAATCGGATAACCATGTTCATGGGCGAAGGCCACCTGACTGCCTCGCAGCTCAGGGTCTCTTGGGCTAACGAGCGAAAAACCATAGCCAGCGCATTCTTGCTCGACCAAGTCAATAAACAGTTGGGTTAACTTTTGCGATTTGGCTCTGAGTTGTTGCATATCGACCTGGCACATCAGATCGACACCGACCTCTGCAACCGCCAGACTCAGGATTCCCTGAGTACCGGTCAGTAACTGATTGATGCCTTGTCCGGCCTGATAGTCGCGTTTGAAATCGAAAGGAGCCTGGTGGCCCCACCAGCCGCTCAGAGGTTGCTCGACCTTGTTGTGGTGGCGTTTGGCCATAAAGATAAAGGCAGGGCTGCCTGGGCCACCATTGAGGTATTTATATGTGCAACCTACGGCAAGATCCGCATTAGCCTGGTTGAGATTGACCGGTAGGGCCCCGGCACTGTGGCACAGGTCCCAAATGACTATACAACCTTTACTCTGTGCGTGACGGGTTATGGCATCCATGTCTAGCTTCCGACCACTCTTATAATGCACTTGCGTCAAGCAAACAACCGCCACCGATTCATCAATGTTGTCATCAAACTCATGGTCTTCAGCAAAGCGTACTTCATAGTCATCCCCGAGTTGTTTCACCAGCCCTTGCACGATGTAATTGTTAGTAGGAAAGTTACTGCCCTCCAATAAAACGACTTTGCGGGATGGGTTGAGTTTGAGACCGCAGGCCACAGCTTTGTATAAGTTGATGCCCGTGGCGTCGGTACAAACAACCTCGCCCTGGCCAGCGCCGATTAGGCTGGCTATCTTGTCACCAATGCGCTGAGGCAGCGAGAACCATTGATGCTTGTTCCAACTTTGGATCAAGCTCTTGCCCCACTCATTTTCTACGACCTCGGCCGCTCGTTTCACGGCGGCTTTGGGCATTGCTCCGAGGGAGTTGCCGTCGAGATAGATTTCGCCGGTGTTTAAGGCGAACTTATCGCGCATATTGGCTAGGGGGTCCCATGTATCCAGTTTTCGCGCATGTTCAAGAGTTAGCGTCATAATCTCTACCTTTAGTTATTCCAGGGTGCCTGAGCACGATGGAGACATGTTAGAAATTTGTAAGAAGAGAAGAAAATAACAATAAAGCTAAGTGATATATAATTAAATATATATCGTGTCTGGCTAGGTATCTTATGAGTTGAATAGTAGGTGGGATAAATTAGGCCTTTAACGCTCTCGTGCCGTCATTAATGATGGGTGTCCTGAGTCAGAACGACGGTAGAAATCCGGTCATTGATGTACTGTGGGGGAGGTTGTCTGTGATGGTATGTTAATTTTATTATAGCAAAGCGTTAACAAACTATTTCTATTATATGATGGGCTCGCATAGGGTTGGTTGTACAACAAGTGTACAGGCTTGTTTAAACACAGGCCGCAGCATAAAAATCTCAACCCTAGCAGGGGAAGGAGCAATAATGAAACGCATCTCACCATCATTTAATCCAACTACACTAGCTTTGAGCTTGGCGGTGGCATTGTCCACTGGTGCTTATGCACAGCAAGCTGACACGAACCAGGAAGGCCAGGCAAAAGCGGTTGAAACCATCGAGGTTACCGCTCGCCACAAAGTCGAAAGTTTGCAAGAAACGCCCATTGCCATCTCGGCGTTTAGTGGAAGTGATTTGGAAGCCGCTAAAATTGATCAGCTCAGCGGTATTGCTGAACGGGTACCTGGCTTTCAGATGAATGTATACAATGCTGCTGAACCTGAATTGTTTATGCGCGGGATTGGTAGCGATATTGAGAGTGCGGGTGCTGGTGCGGCGGTAGGGGTCTATGTGGACGGTGTCTACATCTCCCGAGGAGTGGCTGCAGCGACTGACTTGTTTGATTTAGCCAGCATTGAAGTATTGCGTGGCCCGCAAGGAACACTCTACGGTAAAAATGTGGTTGGTGGTGCGATTAACTTCATTACCAAGAAACCTTCATTAGGACCTGCTGAAGGGCGTTTGCAAGCAACTGTGGGCAATTATGGGCTGATAGAAGCCAAAGGTTATGTCAATGGCAGTGTTGCGGATGATGTGGGCGGTAAGTTGGCCTTTAGCATGGTTGACCGTGATGGCTTCGGTAAGAATGTTTACACCGGTAATGACGCCGACACCTTGCAGCGTTACAGTGCCCGAGGACAGTTGTTGTTTACCCCTTCTGACGATCTAGAAGTGCTACTCAGCGCGGATATTTCGAAGTCTGACTCAGTGCCGACCGTGCGTCATATTAGCTATAGTGCCGGCCGTAACCAGCCCTTTATCAGTCCGGATCCGCGTCATGCAAACAACCAGTTTGATGGTTACGAGGATGCTGATGTAGCAGGACTGAGTGCTAAAGTTGACTATGATCTGGGGAATGTGGTTCTAACCTCCATCACCGCTTACCGTGCCAATGAATTCAGTTTCTTTGAAAACGCGGCCGCGGGCTTTGTGGATACCAGTGTCTTTTTCGACCCGTGGGGCGATCCGGCCAATAACACTGTTGAAGACGACGATGCTGTCGCTGCATTGCAGGTCGATGACATGTGGTATCAGAACAAAAATGAAGAATCGTCACAGTTCAGTCAGGAGTTAAGATTAGCCGGTCAAGGTGAGCAATATGACTGGCAAGTAGGCGCCTACTACATGCGACAAGATATTGAGCGTGACGAGACCGTGGATTACTGGTTTCATACGCCCTGGGGTACGACAACGGGGCAACTCTATAACGAAACTGAGAGTGTGAACGACAGTTACGCTGTGTTTGGTCAGTTCAGTTACAACTTCAACGAACAATGGCGAATGACCGCCGGTCTGCGCTGGAGCGAAGATCGCAAGGATTTCCGCTCATTTGCCACAGGGCGCCGTTTCGACAACTGGGATAATATGCATGCGGACCTCGCCGGCAACCGAGTGGACAGTTATGATGTGACGGTAGATAACTCCTGGGACGCCTGGACCCCGAGCCTCGTCGTCGATTACAAAGCCGCGGATGACCTCTTCTTTTACTACAGTATCGCCAAAGGCTATAAAGCGGGCGGCTTTAATGGTGAAGGGCCGGAAAGTGCCCAAGAAGCTATCCTGCCATTCGCGCCTGAGTTTGCCCTAAATAACGAGTTGGGTGTCAAGTCTCAGTTTTGGGATGACAGGGTGCGTTTGAACGCCGCACTGTTTTTTACTCAATATACTGATTTGCAGACCCCTGTTTGGGTAGAAACTGGCGCAAATACTCCGGATGACCTGGAAGTGCGCAATGGTAGCGGTGAGGCAAACGGCTTTGAGGTGGAGTTTACCGCTTTATTGACCGATAACCTGACTCTGTCGGGGAGTTATGGCTTCATTGATGCTGAATTTACCGAGTCCTTCCAGGTGGACGGCAATGACCTGAACGGCAATCGTATGCGCCGCACGCCGGAGAATACCTTCAATATTGTTGCTCAATATGACTGGGAAACAGACGTCGGCTACTGGTCAGCGCGCGCGGATTATCAATACCAGGACGAGTATTTCTTTGATAACGACAATAACCCGCTAACTAAAGTGGACTCCGAAAAAACGTTCAACGCCAGCATTAATTTCACCACCTCTGATGATGTCTGGAGTGTGCAGCTATGGGCTAAAAACCTGACTGACGAGGAAAATATTGCCTCAACCACAGTCTACGCCGCTTGGGATGATACGGTTTTTTCATCGCTCAAGGCCCCACGTACCTATGGTGTGACCGCTTCTTATCGTTTCTAGGCAAGAAAACGTAGTTTAAAAAAGTCGGTTCGCCGGCTTTTTTTATTCTTTGTGAGCAGACGTGACTGTGGGGTGAAGGTAGTTGCGGATTATTTGGTTAGTTTCATTGGCTTTTGGGCTGATAAGCAACACAGAAGTTCAAGCTCAAGTTCATTGGCTTCCATGGGATGCGAGAAGTTCGATCAATCAGCACTGGTCGTACGGTGGGGAGGTGGTGCATCAGCTGCTTCACCGAAATATTGATAGTGAGCATCGGCAAGGGAGCTATAAGGAACTCAAATTCGGCTTGGCTTATCAGTATCCAGATTCACGCTTCTTAAGTCATACCAGTTTGCGTTGGAATCAGCGAGACAGTGATGACAACCCGGTAAAAGATCGCTTTTTGGGCTTGGAGCGGGGCTACCTCGCTTACACGGATGAACAAGGTCGCCCTTTGATTCAAGTGGGACGCGAGTATTATGAAGATGATCGAGGGTTTGTGTTTCACGATGGGATAGACGGCATCCATGTAAATCAGTATTGGCAAACGTCATGGGGGCAGTGGCATTGGCGGACGATTATCGGACAGCAGTGGCACTGGACACCTAACTGGTTAGAGGTGACATCCGGGCAGGATAGTCAGCTGGCCTATACCGGCCTGAAGCTCGTTCAGGATAACAGAGAATGGCAGATCTATGGGCTGCACCGGGAGAGTGAGCAGCAGCGGATCAGCGTAGGACTCCGAAGCAGCGGAAATCTGGCGAGTACGACGAGTTACTATTGGCTGGAAGCTGTTCTTCAGTCTGGTCGAGACAGGCAGTCCCGAACCGTATTTGCCTGGGGGTTCGACTTTGGCCTTGTCCAGCCTGTCACTCCACGGTTATTTGCGATTGGCGGATACGCCGTGGGTTCGGGCGGTGAAGACGACGAGCAACAGCGAACTTTTGAGCAGTCTGGCTTGAATATTAATACTGGATGGTTGGGGGAGGGGGGGGCCAAGCTTAAGTATTATGGCGAGATTTTAAAGCCCCAACTGAGTAATATTCGTATTGCCACTCTGGGTGGGCGCTACCAACTCCATCGAAAGGCAACGGCTGAACTCCTATGGCATAAGTATCGCAGTTACACCGGAGCCGCTGATAGCCCCGATATTGGGGAGGCATGGGATATGATCATCAATTACGAGCCCTTTGATGGTCTTAAGCTGGAGTTTAATCTGGCTCGCTATCAACCCGCGAGAACCGGTGCGGCTCAACATCTGGCTTATACGGAACTGCGCTATCATTTTTAACCTCCAGGTGTAATCGCCTTTCTTCAATGGGCGTCCCCGGGAACCGTTTTATTCATTCAGGCAGGCGGACAGAGTTCGACCCGTGGCGCTGAAAATCCATCTGTAACCTTGCACAGATGGAATTTTCATCCGCAACGGCAGGCGAGCTAATCCTCTAAAAATAACTGGCCTGGATATGACCGCCAACTTCGCCCAGGCCCAGTTGCATATCGTCGATAAATTCGTGCAGCTTGGTTTGTTTCAGTGCCTGAGGTTTTGCGTCTAATAAGCGGCTTTGCAAAGACGCGACGCTCTCGACAGACTCCTCATGGGCCGGCAGGGTTTGCAATAACAGCTCGATCTGTTCCAGCGAATGATTCAGCGAGCGCGGGAATCTGGGTTCCAAAAGCAGGAAGCGAAGCACATCCGCACGGGTAATCCGTATGCGCATCTCACGGCGATACATTTGGTAGGCCGACAGTGACTTCAGGACTCCCATCCATTGGATGTTCTCAAACGCTGATGCGGAATGACTGACTTCTTGAAGCAAGTTAGCGGAACGCACATCGATGATGCGAGTGGTCATATCGGCACGCTCCAGATTGCGGCCTAAACTCAGAAAGGCGTAGCCCTCGTCGTGGGTCATGGTGCCAGAAAGCATACCGGTAATGGTTTGATTCCCCCGGATGATACGGATCAGCGATTCATAACGGTGCCGGTGAGTCAGTACTGACTGACAATGCTCTTTGGCACTCAGGTAGAGGTCGTTAATTTGCTCCCAGGACTCACGGGGCATGACTTCGCGAATGGTGCGGGCGTTTTCTCGCGCCATGGTCAGCGACTGCATAATGGAGCCGGGGTTACGGTTATCCGTAACCATGTATTTGACCACACTGCGCTCGTCCGCCTGGTCATAAAACTGGTAGAAGTGATCCGGAGCAGACAGAATATCGATGATCGGCTCCCAGCCCAGTTTGACCGTTTTGGGCAAATCTAACAGTAAATGTGAATTCACGTTGACGACGCGAGCGGTATTTTCGGCGCGTTCCAGATAACGCGCCATCCAGAATAGATTGTTGGCAACTCTTGATAACATAACGATTAAGACTCCCGTTCCACGATCCAGGTATCCTTACTGCCTCCCCCCTGGGATGAATTCACCACGATAGAGCCCTTGCGCAGCGCAACGCGAGTCAGGCCGCCCATGGTCACCTGCACATCGCGACCACTGAGGATAAAGGGACGCAGATCCAGGTGGCGGGGCTCGGCTTTATTACCAATTAGCGTGGGCGCCGTGGACAGGTTCAGCATCGGCTGGGCAATGTAATTGCGAGGGTCGCGCTTCAACAGGCGGCGGAACTTGTCGCATTCTTCCTGACTGGCATGCGGGCCAATCAACATGCCGTATCCGCCAGACTCATTGGCGGGTTTTACTACCAGTTTCTCAATATTCTCCAGTACATAATCCCGATCTTCTTTCACAAAACACTTGTAGGTGGGCACATTGTCGATGCCGGGCTCTTCATTCAGGTAGTAGCGGATGATCTCGGGCACAAAGGCGTACACCACCTTATCGTCAGCCACTCCTGAGCCCGGGGCATTGGCCAGTGCAACCTTGCCGGCCTTCCAGGCGCGCATCAGTCCGGGGACACCGAGTAATGACTCAGGGTTAAAGGCTTCCGGGTCCATAAAATGGTCGTCAATACGCCGGTAGATCACATCCACGCGGGCGGGCCCCTCGATGGTGCGCATATAGACCACATCGTCGTTATCCACGAACAGGTCCGAACCTTCCACTAGCTCGGCGCCCATCTGCTGAGCCAGGTAGGCATGTTCGAAGTAGGCCGAGTTATAAATGCCCGGCGTCAGTACCACGATTTCCGGCTGTTCGATATCGCGCGGTGATAATTGGGACAGGGTGTCGTAAAGCTGGGAGGGGTAATCATCCACCGGCAGAATATTGTACTGCTCGAACATCTGTGGAAATACCCGTTTCATCACATGCCGGTTTTCCAGCATGTAAGAGACCCCAGAGGGCACGCGCAGATTATCTTCCAGTACATAGACCTTACCCTCGCCATCACGGACCAGATCCGAGCCACAGATATGGGCCCAGATGCCCAGAGGCGGCCGCACATTGCGGCACTGAGGCAGGAAATTTTTGGATTTTTCCAGCAGATCGGCGGGGAAGACGCCATCCTTGATGATGTTCTGCTCGTTATAGAGATCGTCGATAAAGGCGTTCAATGCCTTGACCCGCTGTTTCAGACCGCGTTCAACCTGCTGCCATTCGAGGCTGTCAATAACGCGCGGAATGATGTCAAAAGGCCAGGCCCGGTCGATGGAGCCTTCTTCTTCATGGTAGACACGAAAGCTGATGCCCATCACATGGATAGCCGACTCGGCCGCCGCCTTAAACTCCTCCAGGTCTTTATCCTGTAAACCGCGCAGATAGTCGCACAGTGTGTTGGCTGCGGGCCTTGGTTTACCGGCGGCGCGTATCAACTCGTCGTACAATCCAGTGACCTTGTAGCTGCCCCAACGTATTGCCATGAATCGGTGCTCCTTATGTTTTTAGTCATACTAAGGATTGGCAACAGTCGTGGATAATGCAAAAAAGATTGTGTTTTCAGTACGGTTGTACCCACAATGGAATACAGAATCAGTGTTTAATGGATAGGAGTGGAGAGTAGCGATGAGCTATTGTCTGGCTATTAATGTGAACCGGGGGCTGGTGTTTGCGTCGGACTCGCGCACCAATGCCGGGGTGGACTATGTTGCAACCTACAGCAAGATGCACCGCTTTGTCTGGCCGGGGGAGCGGGTCTGTGTGATCCTTACCGCTGGCAGCCTGGCGACCTCCCAAGCCGTATTGCACGCCATCCAGTCGGATCTGGAGAATCCTGACGCTGAGTTTGATTTGCGAGCGGGTGAGCATTTACATCAGGTTGCCAGCTACATTGGGCGGCTGAGTCAGGCTGAGCAGCAGCTCCATGCGCCGGCCCTGGAAAGAAGTCAGTCCAGTGCTGAGGCAAGTTTTATTCTGGGCGGGCAGACCGCAGACGGGCCCTGTGAGCTCTATATGATCTATCCGCAGGGCAATTACATCAGTGCCTCTGAAGATACGCCTTATCTGCAAATCGGCGAGAACAAATACGGTAAACCCATTCTGGATCGCATCATTACCCCCACTACGAGCCTGGAAGATGCGGGCCGGTGTGCTCTGGTGTCTCTGGATTCGACCATTCGTAGTAACATCAGTGTCGGTCCGCCAGTGGAGCTGGCGATGTATCAGGAAGGGGCGCTGGAGGCCCCTTATCATACTAAACTGACGCCCTTCAGTCCGATGTATAAGTCGACCCAGAAACAGTGGAACGAGGGACTGCGTCAGACCTTTTCGCATTTACCCCGGTTTGACTGGGAGTAATCGGGAGATCATTCCCTCAGGACTGACCGATCACCTCGTGGACAAATTTCAGTTTTTCTATGGCTAATGAAGACAGAGTAAAGGGGTAAGCGTCTTCCAGACCCATGCTGCGATTAAGGGCATTGAGTCCGGTGGTGAGTCTTAGCCAGTCGGACATAAGCCGCTCAAAGTGCTTGTCACTGGCCTTATCATTACGTTGAGGGTAGCGGTGCAGGGGGTTAGTCAGGCTCTTTTGCGAGACGCTGAAGTTGTAATCACTGGCGGTCTCCAGCGTATCGACCATATGCAGGTAATGAGCCCAGGTCTCCGCCCAGTCTTCCCATGGGTGCATACTGGCGTAGGCGCTGACCCACACGTTCTGCCAGTTTGTTGCGGGCCCGTTGTCATAATAGGATTGAAGAGACTGGCGGTAATCGAGTCGTTCATCGCCAAAGTGGTCCCGGAAGCCTTGCAGACAGTCTCGGTTCGCAACCAAACGATCCCAGTAGTAATGGCCAGACTCATGACGTAAATGGCCCAGCAGGGTGCGGTAATTTTCATTCATCTCCTCCCGCATGGCCATTCGTGAGCTGTGCTTGGCCTCTTTCAAATTCAGCGTAATAATACCGCCGCTGTGGCCCGTAGTTACCAGGTTCTTTACGGTTAACTCATTACCAAAAATATCCTGAGTCTCATCCTCCAGAAACTCGAAAGCGAGCCCGTTTTGGGGATCTTCCTGACGGGAATAGATTGGCAAATCCAGTTTTGAAAGCGTATACAGCAGGCGCCGCTTAGCCTGCTCCATGCGAAACCAGAGGGTTAGATTTTCTGAGCGGTTCAGGTTCGGAATGGTCGTCGTCAGGCGGCATGAAGCACAGTAAGCACTTGGGTCCGTGTCTGGGATCATCCAGTTGCATATGTCATATTGAGTATCGTTTAGGCAGCGCCGGTAAGGCCTTCCATTGCTTGCAGTGTAGGTATTACCTTCCGATTCGTTTAAGGACGAGACGACCTGGTCGTCCGGTAAATACCCTAATCGTCGCCAGCAACGTACGCATTGGGTATTGGCGAAATGCAATTTGTTACCACATTCACAAAGAAAGGTTTGCATAGGCGTTTTAGGGAGATCCTTATAGTTAGCGACTTTTTCATCATGTTGTAATCCAGTGTAGAAGGCAATCAACCCTTTGTAATTTTACCCAGGACAAACGTTGCGACGTGAAAGCACGAGTTTCAGTTATGGCTCTGCCCGAAACTCGGGTAGTATGTCTGGCTTTCGATATCCGGTTTCTGACTCATCGTCTCTATGATGTTATTGATTGATAACTATGACTCTTTTACCTTCAACCTGGCGAGATACTTTCGAGAGTTAGGGGAAGACGTTCAGGTTGTGCGCAATGACGCGATTACATTACCTGAGATAGCCCATCTGCAACCCGACCGCCTGGTCATCTCCCCCGGCCCTTGTTCCCCCGATGAGGCCGGCATCAGCCTGTCAGCCATTGAACATTTTGCCGGTCGCCTGCCAATCCTCGGTGTCTGTCTGGGTTATCAAGCCATGGGGCAGGTGTTTGGTGCTAAAGTGGTGCGGGCCCGGCAGGTGATGCACGGCAAAACTTCTGAGGTGTTTCATCAGGCTAATCCTCTGTTTGAAGGCATCGCTTCACCCTTTACCGCTACCCGGTATCACTCGCTGGTTCTGGCGCCAGACTCTTTACCGGACGAGATAGAGGTTCTGGCTTGGACCCAAAACGAGGAAGCGCTGGATGAAATCATGGCGATTCGTCATCGTCAGCTGCCAATGTTTGGGGTTCAGTTTCATCCAGAGTCCGTTCTGACTCAGTCGGGCCATCAGATCCTAAAAAACTTCCTGACATTGACCACCTGAAGGACGATAAATCGGTTCCGACCTGGCATTTGTCAGTAAAAAGTAAAATTTTTTTTTAAATATTCATGCAGTCGTGGGTGCAACTCGGCGCGTCCTGGTTAACAATACAGCGGTCTGGGTGGGCAAGGGTCCGCCTAAAGACACTCCTTAATAGTTATTCAGTATTCCTGCAAAGCTAGCCTCAGGCCTTGAAAATCAAGGCCTTCGTCGCTTCCGTGAGGGAGACAAAGGGGGCAGATTTTGGGATAATACCGTCCATTTTCCGCCGCTCGGTGCGGCAAAAAGCATAGATCGAGGTAAGACAAATGAAGGTGACCCGCGAATTATTTAGTGACGTAATGGTACCCAACTACAACCCGGCCAAGATGATCCCTGTGAAGGGCAAAGGCTCTCGGGTTTGGGATCAGGATGACAACGAATATGTAGATTTTGCTGGCGGTATCGCCGTGAATGTATTGGGTCATTGCCACCCTGAGTTGGTGGGCGCGCTGAAAGAACAAGGTGAGAAACTGTGGCATCTGAGTAATGTCTGGACCAATGAGCCGGCACTGCGCCTGGCCAAAAAGCTTACCGACCTGACCTTTGCCGATCGGGTTTACTATGCTAACTCCGGCGCCGAGGCCAACGAAGCGGCCCTGAAGCTGGCTCGACGCTGGGCACTGGATCATCATGGTGAGCAAAAGAACCAGATTATTTCGTTCAAGAAAGGCTTCCACGGCCGTACCTTCTTCACCGTAACTGTGGGTGGCCAGGAAGCCTACTCAGAAGGCTTTGGACCTAAGCCAGGTGCAGTAGAGCACGCCGAATATAATGATTTAGAGAGCCTGAAAGCGCTGATGTCCGATAACACGTGTGCGGTAATGATGGAGCCCCTGCAAGGTGAAGGCGGCATCATCGAGCCCACCGATGAGTTTGTTAAGGGCGTGCGCGAGCTGTGTGACCAGCACAATGCGCTATTAATCTTTGACGAAGTGCAATCTGGCGTAGGCCGTACCGGCAAGCTGTACGCCTACATGAATCTGGGTGTGACCCCAGACATTCTGACCACGGCCAAATCTCTGGGCGGCGGTTTCCCAGTGGGCGCCATGCTGACCAAGGCTGATATTGCCGAAAGCCTGAAGCCCGGGACCCACGGCAGCACCTATGGCGGTAATCCGCTGGCCTGTGCTATTGCTGAAAAGGTGCTGGATGTGGTGAACACTCCTGAGGTGCTGGACGGTGTTAAACAAAAAGAGCAGTTATTCCGCGACGGTATCAAGGCCATTAATGACAAATACAATGTGTTCTCTGAAGTTCGTGGTCAGGGCATGTTGCTGGGCTGCGCTTTAAATGATGAGTATCAGGGGCGTGCCCGCGACTTCCTGATGGCGTCAAACGATCAGCAACTGATGGTGCTGGTGGCCGGTGCCAACGTGGTGCGCTTTGCGCCATCGTTGATCATTCCGGATGAAGACATTCGCGAAGGTCTGGCTCGCTTTGAGCGCGCTGTCGCTGCCGTTGTTAACGGCTAATCCATTGTTAACGGGGAGCAAGCTACCATGATGGTCATTCGTCCGATCCGTTCCAGTGATTATGAATCTCTGCACAATATCGCGGTAGAGTCCGGCATAGGGTTCACCTCCTTGCCGGTCAATGAGGAGTTATTGCGCAACAAGATCGCCGGCTCAGAAGAGGCGTTTAACAGTGATGTGAATGGGCCGGGTGACGAAAGCTATCTGTTTGTCATGGAAGACACCCGCAATGGCGATGTAGTGGGCACCAGCGGTATCCAGGCTGCGGTGGGGCTGGACGATGCCTTCTACCACTACCATGTGGGCAAGGTGGCACATGCTTCCCGTGAACTGAATATCTACAATTTGGTGGATATTCTGACCTTCTGTAACGATTACACCGGAGTGACCGAGGTCTGCACCCTGTTTTTGAGTGAACGGGCCCGTTTTGCCAGCAATGGTCGTTTTCTTTCCAAGTTCCGTTTCCTGTTCATTAAGGAGCATGCGGAGCGTTTTTCGGATACAGTGATCGCCGAGATGCGTGGTGTTTCCGATGAAAACGGTAATTCACCATTCTGGGAGTGGCTGGAGGAGCACTTTTTCTCCATGGACTTCCCTACGGCGGATTATCTGACCGGTATCGGACAGAAGGTGTTTATCGCCGAGTTGATGCCCAAGTATCCGATCTATGTCAGCCTGCTAAGCAAAGAGGCTCAGGCGGTGATCGGTAAGGTGCACGACAAAACGCGTCCGGCACTGCGACTACTGGAGTCTGAAGGCTTCCGCAGTCGTGGTTATGTGGATATATTCGACGCGGGCCCCACGGTGGAGGCCAATGTTGAGCATATTAAGAGTGCCCGTAACAGCCTGAAACTGCCGGTTAAAGTCGGTCAGCCTGATGACAAGGCGGAAAAACAGATGGTGATCAACACCAGCATTAGCGACATGCGCGGAGTGGTTACTCAAGTGCAGGTGGATGAAGAGGTTGCCGTGATCAGTGGTGAAGCGGCCGAGGCTTTGGGTATCGGTGAGGGCGACTCAATTCGCTTTGCGCCCATAACGAATAAGGGTAAATGATTATGACACAAGCACATTTTATTGACGGCACTTGGCATGAAGGCCAGGGCCACGATGTTAAGTCGGTGGATCCGGCGAAAAACGAAGTCATTTGGCAGGCCAGATCGGCCACGCCGGAACAGGTGGATGCAGCAGTAAAGGCTGCGCGTAACGCTTTCTTAGAGTGGAGCGATAAGAGCTTTGAAGACCGCCTGGCGGTATGTAAGCGTTTCGCGGATCTGCTCAGTGAAAACAAAGACGCTCTGGCACTGACCATGGCTCGTGAAACCGGCAAGCCGCTCTGGGAAACGGCCACTGAAGTCGCGGCCATGATCGGTAAGGTGGGTATTTCTGAGCGCGCTTTCCATGAGCGCACTGGCACGGTGGAAAACCCTATGCCAGCGGGTAAGGCCTTTGTGCGCCACAAGCCGCACGGTGTAGTGGCCGTTTTCGGCCCCTATAACTTCCCCGGCCACCTGCCCAATGGTCACATTGTACCGGCTTTGTTGGCTGGCAATACGGTGATCTTCAAGCCTAGCGAATTAACGCCCAAGGTAGCAGAGCACACGTTGCAGTTGTGGGAGCAGGCAGGTTTGCCCAAAGGCGTGCTGAATATGGTTCAGGGTGAAGTGGAAACCGGTAAGGCTCTGGCCGGGCATCAGGACATCGATGGCCTGTTCTTTACCGGCAGTTCGCGCACCGGCAAGCTGTTACATGAGCAGTTTGGCGGCCACCCCGGCAAAATTCTGGCGCTGGAAATGGGCGGTAACAATCCACTGATCGTCAAAGATGCTGCTGAGGTGGATGCTGTCGTTCACGACATCGTGCAGTCGGCCTACCTGACCTCTGGTCAGCGTTGCACCTGCGCACGCCGTCTGTTTATCGAAGAGGGCGAGAAGGGCGATGCTATTCTGGCGCGTCTGGTTGAGGTGACGAAGAATATTTTGGTGGATGCCTACGATGCCGACCCTCAACCCTTTATGGGGTCCATGATCTCTGCTCAGGCGGCAGCCGGCATGGTTAAAGCTCAGCAACAATTACAGCAGCTGGGCGCTGAATCGTTGGTTGAGATGGAGCAGAAAGACCCAGAATTAGGTTTTGTAACCCCCGGTATCATCGATGTAACGTCAATTTTGGATAAGATGCCCGATGAGGAACACTTCGGTCCTCTGCTGAAGGTGATCCGTTACAGCGACTTCGATAAGGCCATTGATGAGGCGAACAACACCGCTTACGGACTGTCGGCTGGTCTGATCTGTGATGATGAAGCGACCTACCGTCACTTCTTTAAACGCATCCGCGCCGGCATTGTAAATTGGAACCGCAACATCACTGGCGCCAGCAGTGCGGCACCCTTTGGTGGCATCGGTGATAGCGGCAACCACCGCCCCAGCGCTTATTTTGCCGCGGATTACTGTTCTTACCCGGTGGCTTCCGTGGAACTGGAGAAGCCCACGTTACCGGATAATTTTCAGCCCGGCCTGAAATTTTGATGTAAGTCAAAACACGGGTTAGAAACGGCGACTTAGGTCGCCGTTTTTTTATGGGCACCTATAAATTCCCTTTGGCTGTCTTATAATGGCGTCTTCCCAGGGGCTTTACCCATATGATTAGCGAGCCACCTGGTGTAAATTCTTTCCCTAAAGCAAACAACGAGAGCCAAGATGCATACCAACATTGATACCCTATTTGAAAATCTGTGGCAGGATTATGTGGCCATTACTCCATCCGCTAAAAAAGTCCATGAACTTCTGGGTGGTGGCGAAGAACTGATCAACGACCATGTTGCCTTCCGTACCTTCAATATTGAGAAGGTGAACCTGGAAAAACTGGCGGCGCACTTCCGTGCACTGGGCTATGAAGAAAAAGGCCAGTACGACTTTGAGCAGAAGAAGCTCAAGGCTAAGCATTTTGAGCACCCGAACGACGATCAACCCAAGGTATTTATCAGCGAGTTGCTGGTGGAAGAGTTCTCCGATGAGGTGCAAGCCATCATCCGCAAGATGGTGGATGAAGTGCCAGATGGTGCCACCGACGCTGATAACTTCCTATACTCCGGTACCTACTGGAGCGTGACGACTGAAGAATATGAGCGTTTGTTGGAAGAGTCGGAGTACGCCGCCTGGATGTCAGCCTGGGGCTATCGCGCCAATCATTTCACTGTCAGTGTGGATAAACTGAAAGGCTACGAGGATCTGGCGGCAGTGAATGAAGCACTGAAACAAGCCGGCTTTACTCTGAATACCTCCGGCGGCGAGATCAAAGGTGGCCCAGAAGTTTATCTGGCTCAGTCTTCTACCATGGCGGATAAGTTTAAGGTCAGCTTTAAAGATGCTGACAAGGAAATCCCCAGCTGTTTCTATGAGTTTGCTCAGCGTTATACTCTGCCTAACGGTAAGACTTACACAGGCTTTGTAGCGGCTTCAGCGGACAAGATTTTCGAAAGCACCAACGCCAAGTAAATCCAGAGCGTTTACTCCCAATAACGAGAACGCCTGTTGTCACCTAGTGGCAACAGGCGTTTTTTTAAGTTATGCCGCATTCAGTCTTCCCCAGCCTGTGATTCCAGCCTGGCGATGGGGACACGCCTTGAACGGTTAACGAACTCTACCGTCGTGCAGGAAACGATGTCGCCCAAAACATTGACCGCGGTACGGCACATATCCAAAATCCGATCCACGCCCAGAATCAGAGCAACACCAGCGGCGGGAATGCCCACCCCTTCCAATACCATACTTAGAATGATGATCCCGGCACCCGGCGTGGCGGGAGAGCCAATGGAGGCGGCCACGGCCATGGTGACAATAAACAGGTAGCTTGTGAGGCTGAGCTCAACGCCAAAGACCTGGGCCAGAAACACCGTGGCGATGCCCTGGTACAGCGCCGTGCCGGTCATATTGATGGTGGCGCCTAAGGGAATCAGGAAGCGGGCGATCTCCGGCTGCACACGAAGCTTGTTCTCGGCCACATCCAGGCTAATGGGCATGACGGCGGCGGAGCTGCTGGTAGAAAAGGCCAGTAGGAGCAGCTCTCTCACATGAGCTAAGAATTGTCTGACCGGGCCTTGCCAGGTGAACTTGGCGACCACGATATACAGACAGCCCAGCAGAAGGATACCTAGTAAGACGGTTAGCACATAGACCAGCATTCCTCCGAGGACCTCAATTCCCAGATTCGCAACCAGCTTGGTAATAAGGCCAAACACAGCCAAGGGAGCCAGTAACATGGCCCAGGATACGATACGAAGACTGACCTCCTGCAAGGCCCCTAAAAGCTCAAACAGGGGCTTGGACTGTTGGGCAGGGATGGATAACAGTGCAGCCCCCAGTACGGCGGCAAACAGAATCACCTGTAACATCTCCCCTGATGCCATGGAGGCTAAGGGGTTTTTCGGGATTAATGCGGATACCTTATCCGGTAAATCGGCTAAGCCGGGGAAACTGCTTGCGGAACTCGTTAACGGGGCAATGTCTGTATTGACCAGCAGCTCGGCATTGATGTAGTGACCCGGCTGGATATTTAATGCCAGGATAATCCCCAGTGCGGCGGCCAGAGCAGTAGACAAAAAAATAAAACCGATGGCGATGACGCCATTTTTCTTCAGGGCTTCGGGGTTATTGTTGGCGGCAAGACCTCGCACCACGGACGCCAGTACTAATGGCACTACGATCATCTGAATGATGGCCAAAAATAACTGGCCGGGCAGAGCCAGCCAGGCAGTAATGATGGAAACCGTACCTGAGGGAACCCAGCCCAAATCCGGTCCTAAAGCAATTCCAAGAACAACGCCCAATAACAAGGCCAACAAGACCTTAAGCCACAGTCGACCTTTAATAAGTCGATCGAATTGCTGGGTCAGTTCGACCAGCGGTTGTAAAAACAGTGGCAGCCGGCGCATCATCACTCCTTTTTGAACGAGTCAGCGCCAGTGTAGTTAAGGGTTGGTCAGGTTACCAAGCTAATCCCTACCGACTTGATCCATCTCATCTCGATAAAGCGTGGTTGCTTTGCGAGGCATACCGGGGCATGGAAGGCCCCGGTGACAGGCAATGTCTTAGAAGCTGGCCCGGACACCCAGGCTGATTGAGCGGCCAGGCCTTGGAGCCACATCCTTGATAAAGGAATTGTGGACCCGGGCCTCTTCATCGGTCAGGTTGTCCCCTTTGATGAAGAAGGTCATATCGGCAAAATCATTTTGCAGGTAATAGTTCACACTGGCCGATACCAGCGTGTAGCCATCAGTATGAGTCTCGAAGGGGGCGACTCTATCCTGCTTGCTGTAGCGCACCGCGCCTAGTTCTCCATGCCAGCTGCCGTACTCAAAGTGTGCCGTGGCACCTAGGCGTAGCGGCGGGATCCTGGGGACATTGTCGCCACTATCCAGCTCGGCGCGCGTATAATCGCTGAAGAAGTCCATGCGCCAGTGTGCGTTTAGGTGCCAGTCCAGCTCAGCCTCAAAGCCATAGAGATCCGCATCCTGCTGGGCGTAGAGGAACACAGGCAGGTCGGCACCGTGATCAATATGTCCCTCTTCACCGTCGTGTTCATCGGCGTGCTCGCCCTCATGCTCATCATCGCCGTGTAATTCACCGTCCGAGATAAACAGCCCAGTATCCTGCTGGAAGATATAGTCATCCACCTGGTTATAGAACAAGCTGATGGCGGCAGTGAAGTGGTCGCCTCGATGTCGGTAGGTCAGGTCTAGGTTGCTCGCGGTTTCCTTGTTCATCTCCGTTTCGGACTGCTCAAGGTGATATTCTTTCCCTTCCTGATGAATCTCAAAACCGCCACCAATTTCAAAGGTGCCGGTGCCAATATGAGGGCCGTTTGAGAAAATTTCTGCAGCTGAAGGCGCTCGCTCGGAACGGGCGAAATTGGCCGACAGACTGCGATTATCATCCAGTTGCCAGACCGCACCCACAGAAAAGCTGCTGACGGTGTAATCGGCCTGCTCGAAGTGAACGTTGCCGTGTTCTTCTTCAGCGTGGCCCTCTTCGTGGTCATGGTGGTCCATCGAAAAAAAGGCATTATCAGGCTGATGGCTGACTTGCTCCACGCGCGCGCCAAGTTGCCACAGAAGACTGCCTACGGCTTTTTCTTCTAATACAAACAGAGCCTGTGTTTCGGTGTCGGTTGCCGGGGTAAAGGCTTCTTCACCAACGGCCGCGAAATCACTCTGTTTATAATGCAGGCCCCAGGCGCCTTGCCAGCCTGCAATGGCCTTATGCTCCAGCCACAGACGTGACTCTAGGGTGTCGTTCTCGAAAGTAGTGCCGACGGCACCGTTTTCGATCTCGCTGTGCTGGTAATCGGTATAGCCGTTATGCCAGTGCACTGAGTCGATAAACTCACCAAGCTGATACCAATCGCCTACGGCCTGGATGCGGTCTTGCTTCATGCGCGCAAACACCGATTCTTCTTCCCCATGGTCGTCGTCGTTATTAAGTTCTTCGTCGGCGTGAGCTTCTTCTTCATGGGCATGACTGTGGCCAGGGATACCATAATCGTTTTCCAGTCGGCCATAAGAAAAGGCCAGTCGCTGCTCGTCGTTAATCCAGCCAGCACCCAGTGTCACGCCCTGGGCATCAATGAAGGAGTTCTCCAACCGACCATTAAAAGTCTCTTGCTCACTAGGCGTCTCGTCATGGCCGGCCTCGTCATGGTGTGTGCCTTCGTCTTCCGCGGGCACCGGGATCTTATAATCATTGGTCTGGCGGTCAAAAGCATCGGCGTGCCAGACAAACTCACCGGCCCCGCCGTTAATATCGGCAGAGACGGTCCTCTCGTTGGAGACATCGTCGTATAAAGCAGTCATCTCACCGTTTAGACCGGATTGTTGTTGCTGAGGCAGGCGATTGTCCACCACATTCACTACCCCGCCGATGGCGCCGCTGCCATAAAGCAAGGTTGCCGGGCCGCGCAGCACTTCAACCTGAGTAGCCGTGGAGGCTTCGGTTGCTACCGCGTGATCCGGGCCAACGCGCGAGGCGTCGGAGGCATCCAGACCGTTTTGCACCACCTTAATGCGAGGGCCGTCCAGACCCCGAATCACCGGGCTACTGGATACCGGGCCAAAGTAGGAGCTATGCACGCCGGGTGTGGTATTCAGGGTTTCCCCCAGGGTGGCGGCGAGGTTTTGATCCAGCTCTTCACCACTTAATACGGACACCGGGGTAGCGGTTTCCAGAGCTGTGCGTTTGAGCGGTGTGGCCTTGATGATAAGGGTTTCCACATTATGCTCATCACGTTGAGTGGGCTTGTCCTGGGCTATGCTGTATGAGCTGGCCAGGGCCAACATGATGGGTGACAGTTGTTTAAAAGTCATGGTGGTTCGCTATCGCTATGAGTTAATGCATAAATGTTATTGTGATAATATAACATATCTAACTCGTTGAGCGTCAATATCGTCCGAAAGAAAAAATTCTGCGATAAGCGGTAGTCGGATTACCCACAGCATTCAGACTGGTATCATAGTGCTATGAATGTACGCACTGGAAAACAATCGTGGTCGATGGACATCTGGTCTCACTGAAACAGCAACTGCAGCAGCATCTCGGGTGTGAGGCCGGCCAACTCGAGCACAACCTGAAGTGGTGGTTGCCGCTTGCCGAGCGCGTGGCCGGACAGACAGGGCCTGTGACCCTGGCTATTGGCGGAGCGCAGGGCAGCGGGAAGTCGACCCTGGCGCAGGTGCTAACCCTGATTTTGAGTCAATACTGTGGTTTACAGGTGGCCACGTTGTCATTGGATGATCTTTATTTTCCTCGCCGTCATCGGCGTTGGCTGGCTGAAAAGGTACATCCTTTATTAGCCACCCGCGGGGTTCCGGGAACTCATGATGTGGCGCTGGGATTGGAGTTAATCCGGCGCTTTCGTAACGGCAGGGATTTGTCTTTACCCCGGTTTGACAAAACCCGTGACGAGCGTTGGCTGAATCGCGAATATGTGCAAGGCCCGGCGCAGGTGTTGATCCTGGAAGGCTGGTGCCTGGGGGCTCAGTCACAAGCCGGGACTGAGTTGGCCGCTCCCGTTAATGAACTGGAGCAACATGAGGATGCCGATGGTCGTTGGCGGTGTTATGTAAATCAGCGGCTAACCAATGAGTACCAGCGATTGTTTGCCCAGTTGGATGAGTTAATCTACTTGCAAGCGCCTGACTGGCAGCAGGTCTGCCAGTGGCGATGGGAGCAGGAGCAACGTCATCAAAATGGAGAGATGAGCCAGCCACAGTTCCAGCGCTTTATGGCCCATTACGAACGCCTGACCCGGTATATGCTGAGTAATCCGCCCAGTCAGGCCAGAGAAATCTGGGAACTGGATCAAAACAGACATATTAAAGGGAGCCTGGGATGAGTGAGAATCAGGAGTCACTAGAACAGTTTTGCCAGCGCCATCCTCAGTGGCTTTGGCCCTATTACCAGCTACAGGGCGGTCTGTTCGCTGCGGCGGCCTGCCCGGAAATTCCGTCGCCTGAGCGCTGGATGGGGGCAGTGGTAACCGCCCCAGACCCCCTGTCGCAGCAGCAAACCGATACCATGGCCGACCATCTGATGGCCGCCTTTAAGACTCAGTTGTTGGCGATGCGCGATGAACGTGTGGATTTCCCAGAGGCCTGTGTTTACAGCTCGGATATAACCTCCGAAAGTCCATTAAGCCAATGGTTACAGGGGTGTTTACATATGCACCAGCAGCTGGAGCCGGTGTGGCAGCACGCCTGGCATAAAATGCACAGCCTGGCGCCTGAGCAGGCTCCGTTGGCCGGTAAAAACCTGCGCCATGTGCTTAATCTGTTTGCCACCTTTGCCGATTTACCGCGTGCTAAACAGGAGGCTGAGCAAAGGGGCAATGCGGCGCTGTTAGAGCAACTGGATGGCGTGGCCGGTGGTTTGACACCGGCGTTACAGAGTTACGTAGCGCTGGCAGGACAGCTTGCCAGTTTTCTGCCGAATCAGTTTGAGACGTATCAGGCCCAACCGGGCAAGGAGTAAGAGGAGAGAGTTGTCCTCCCTTTCAATCCTATTTACCAATGAGGCGTAAGAACTCATCGCGCGTGGCCTGTGAGCTTCTCATGGAACCCAGCATCACTGAGGTAACCATAGATGAGTTCTGTTTTTGCACTCCCCGCATCATCATGCACATATGCTTGCCTTCCATGACGACGCCCACACCTTTAGCGCCAGTGATCTCCTGGACCGCATTGGCGATCTGTTTGGTCAGGCCTTCCTGGATCTGCAGACGGCGAGCATACATATCCACGATCCGGGCAAACTTTGACAGGCCTAATACGGTGCCCTGGGGCAGGTAGGCGATATGGCAACGGCCAATAAACGGCAGCATGTGATGTTCGCACAGGGAGTAAAACTCAATATCCTGTACCACCACCATTTCGTCCATGTCCGATTCAAATACGGCCCCGTTGACCACCTCATCCAGTGATTTCTGATAACCATCGGTTAGATACTCCATTGCCCTGGCCGCCCGTTTAGGGGTATCCAGCAGCCCGCCTCGCTTAGGATCTTCTCCAAGCTTTTCAATAATGGCATGGTAATGGTTGGCTAATTCGTCAGACATGGTCCTATCTCGTTTACAGATTGATAACGGCTGCTTTTACGCACCTTGGCCGGTTTTGGATTGCCAGGCCGGGAAAAATCCAGCTATGGTAGCATAAAATCCTCCCCGCGTAGCGGGCGAAATGTACTCTGTTTGGAATCCTGTATCAATGACAAGGTCTAAATTTAACCGACGCTGGCGTCAATGGTGGCACACCGAATGTGTGCGTTGTCGAAGGCTTCGGGCTGCCTTGCTGTGGGCATTCTTGATGATGATATTGTTATGGGGGCTGGATTGGTGGAATTAGATGGCATTTATATAAAGGCCCATGCCAAGCGCAATGGTTTTACCCTGTGCCTGGTGGGTATATGCGGCGTCGTGTTGTCATCCCTGTGGCTGACTTTTCTGCCTGAAGTTATGCAATTGGCGGGCTTTTTCTTAACCTGCGCTTCCCTTGTGGCGATTCTAATCGGCTGGTTCAAAGTGCGAGAGCCGGTGCATAGTTTTTCCCTGCACCGAGACAGGCTCAGTTACGTGAATCGATTCGGTGGCTGGCAGCTCGACTGGGACAACATTCAGAGAGTCGATGTACCCCGCATCTTGCAAGGACTGGAGCAGAAGCCATTAGAACTGGTAGGCATCCGGGTGAAACACTATGAGCCTCTGTTGGATTGTATTTCGCTGCGCCTGGCCAGCAATATCCTAATGCAGCAACGGGCGTTGTTGTTACAGGCGGACAGTGAACAATGCCAGACCGGACGCTGCTACAGCGCCAATCTCCTGGAGCAGGATCGCTATAAGTCTGCCTCAGGCAAACGTTATACTGGCATGAAAGCGATGTTCGCCCATCGCATGGCGCGAATGCGCGAGGTTCTGGGGTATGACCTGTTTGTCTATCAGTCCGACCTGGACCGGCCAGCAGAGGACTTTGTGCGTCTGCTCAGAGAGTGCCAGCAACAGACCGTCTTAAACCAGGACTAAGCGGTCGGTTCTAGCCATGCCTGGCTGTCTTGTTGAACCTGATCACACAGCTGCCATAAGGACTCGAGACGACCATGGACCTGTTCAAACTGGTTCTGTTTGGCAAGGGTTTCCATCTCTTCACACAGACTGCGCAGCTGAGGTACACCGGTATAGCAGCAGGCACCGTGCAACTTATGTAACAGGCGAGCCAGCTCCTCATTGTCGTCCTGCTCCGCTGCCTGTTGCATGGCCCCGGTGATTTCGGGCAGTTGCGCCACAAAGGCGGCCAACAGCTGACGGGCGATCGCTTCATCATTATCGGCTTGTTGCAGGGCCTGAAGCCAGTCAACATTGCTGCTGTCAGGTTCTTCGCCAGCGCACCACTGCTTGAGCAGACCAAATAACTGATCCCGGGAGATGGGTTTGGACAGGAAGTCATCCATGCCCGACGCCAGCAGCTGTTGCTGCTCTTCACGAAATGCATGAGCGGTGACGGCAATCACCGGTGTACCCTGATTCAATCTGGTTTTGCGGATGGCTCTGGTGGCAGTGATGCCGTCCATGCCGGGCATCTGTACATCCATCAGAATAAGGTCAAACTCCTGCTGCTCACAGAGCTCGACGGCGTCGCTGCCCGTATAGCTCAAAGTCAGCTCGACGGCCGTGGTTGCCAGCCAGGTCTCGATTAAGCGCAGGTTCATCGGCATATCGTCTACCGCCAGGACACGAGCTTTTGGTAAGCCCGGCTCGTCCGCTACCACAGGAGATGTGAGGGGCACAGGATCTCGCAAGGCTTCCAGGCGTTCGGTGGTTAATGGCTTTTGCAGTGCTCGAAAACCCAGAGGTTGATAGAGATCCGCCTGTCGCGCATCGTTAACCATGATCAGCTTATTGTCGGGAATATGGGGAAAGTCGGCCAGATGTTGGCGCAGCTCACCGAGACTGAGATTCCCGTACGGATTAATCAGAAGATAGTCAGCATGATGCTGATGTCGCGCAAATTGCCAAGAGTCGGCGCTGGTGACCCTGCCCCCCAGACTCTTGAGCAAAGCGGCAGTGGCCCGTCGGGAGGGCGGATAAGGGTCGTAAAGCAAGAAGTGTTGCAGCTGCCAGTAGTCGTGATCGGGCTGGGACAGATGATGGCTCATCAGATTCAGTGTCAGGCTGATACTAAAGGTACTGCCAC